>JAVBRE010000069.1:0-36629 GCA_031548325.1 Desulfovibrionaceae bacterium | reverse complement strand
CGCTGCACCGTGCCGCCTTCAAGGGTGACCGTGTTGCCCGTGACATCGCCGTTGCCGTGGCTGATCCCGCCCCTCACGTATCCGTTGCCCTCAACACCGTCGCCCACAAAGGTCGAACCGCCCCTGATGACGACGCTGTTGCCCGAAACCGCGCCATCGCCCATGCTCTGCCCGCCGAAAACAGCTTCCGCCACCGTGCCGCCGCTGACGGTCACGCTGTTGTTGACAACTTCGCCGTCGCCCGAGCTATAGCCGCCGGCAACTTTTCTTACCGTACCGCCGTTGATGGACACTGTGTTGCCGGTAGCCGGATCATCTCCGCTATGTCCACCGTGAACATCCTGTTTTACCTCGCCGTCATTGAAAATCACGCGGTTGCCGTTAGCCTCGCCGAAACCGGACTCGCCGTGGACATATCCGCCGTAAACGCTTCCACTCATCAATCCGCCGTTGATGGTCACCGTGTTGCCGGTGACCTGGTCGGTTGTGCTGCGTCCGCCGGAGACGTTCCCGCCTACCGTGCCGCCGTTGATGGTCACTGTGTTGCCGGTAGCGCCACTGCCGCTGCTGTGCCCACCCGAAACGGATCCGGGAATCGTGCCGCTGTTCACGGTGACCGAGTTGTCCGTGGGACCAGACGGCGTCAGATTGTCATTTGTCAAAGGGTGGCTGGGATAGACCAGATCTTCGGCAAAAGCCAAAGACGCCGGACAGAAAGCCATACAGAAAACCAGGCAAAGAGATGCGCAAAATCGAAGCATGTCGCCCCCCCAACTTTACAGCGGTTTTACAGCCCGAGACTTGAAAAAAAAGGTAGTTGCAGCACAAGCGAACGTTGGTCGCCATAAGGAACTGTTTGAAGCACCAATTTCTCTACAGCATTTTACGCTTGAAATGCTTGCTTAACGACTGGCAAAGCCAGCCTGCAAGCATTTCGCGGCAAGAATTTTCGAACAAATTCTTGCAGAGCAATTGACTCATTTCATTCGCCAATTTCTCTAAAGCGAAAAAAGTTAAAATATTTAAAGAATTATACGCCGAATGTATTCATGAGTCAAACAAGGCCGCGACAATTTTTTTGTCTGCCGGCAAAAAGTCGGCGCCTTTTTCACTTTCACGGTGACTTTTTTCCTCAAAAAATGTAATGCTGGATAAGCCCCCCTTTTTTGCGGGGCAGGAGGTATATCATGAATACACTGGTGTTTCTCGTCGTCGCTCTCTGGCTTTTGCCGCTGCCGGTCCCTTGCCTTTGCGTTGCGCCTGTCCGCGAACGCTGAAAAGCGGGAGAATTTATGAACGCTCTAACCCTGGTCTTTGTCGCGCTCTGTTTTTTTGCCATAGGATATCGATTTTACGGTCTTTTTCTCGCAAAAAATATGCTGCGCATCTCTGACGCGCGGCCCACCCCGGCCGTGCGCTTCGCGGACGGGCCTGACTATGTGAAAACCAACGAATATGTGCTCTTTGGCCACCATTTCGCGGCCATCGCCGCCGCCGGCCCCCTTTTGGGGCCGGTGCTGGCGGCCCAGTTCGGCTACATGCCCGGCGCGTTGTGGATTCTTTTCGGCTGCGTGTTGGGCGGGGCCGTGCACGACATGGTGGTGCTCTTCGCTTCCGTGCGGCACAAGGGCATGTCCCTGGCCTACATCGCAGAAAAAGAGATCGGCAAGGTCACCGGCCATGTGGCGGCCTGGGCCGTGCTCTTCATTCTTATTCTGACCCTGGCGGGCCTGTCCATCGCCGTGGTCAACGCCATGCACGATTCCCCCTGGGCCACCTTCACCGTGTTCGTGACCATGCCCATCGCCATTCTGATGGGCCTGTACATGCGCTACTGGCGGCCGGGCGACGTGATGGGCGCCAGCTTCATGGGGGTGGCCCTGCTCTTTCTGGGCGTGGTCTGCGGGCCTTTCATCGTGGAGCACCCGGCGCTGAAAAGCTTCTTTACCTGGAACCGCGAAGAGCTCGCCCTGATCATCGTCGGCTACGGTTTCGTGGCTTCCGTGCTGCCGGTCTGGCTGCTGCTGGCGCCGCGCGACTACCTGTCCACATACCTCAAAATGGGCACCATCCTCTTTCTGGCTGTCGGCATCGCCTTTGTGCGGCCGGAACTGCGCATGGAACCCTTCACCCGCTTCTGCGCGGGCGGCGGCCCCATAATCGGCGGTCCTGTGCTGCCCTTCATTTTCATCACCATCGCCTGCGGCGCCATTTCCGGTTTTCACGCCATCATTTCCACGGGCACCACGCCCAAGATGATCGGCTCGGAACGCAAGATCCTCTTCGTGGGATACGGCGCCCTGATCGCCGAAGGCTTTGTGGCCATCATGGCCCTGATCTCTGCCTGCGTGCTGATTCCGGCGGATTACTACGCCATCAATTCCACAAAAGAGGCTTTCGCGGCCCTGAACATGCCGGTGCAGGAACTGCCCGTCCTGATGGCGGCCGTGCAGGAAAACGTCATGCACCGGCCGGGCGGCGCGGTTTCGCTGGCCGTGGGCATGGCGCATGTGTTTTCCTCCATTCCGTTCATGTCGGGGCTGATGTCCTACTGGTACCACTTCGCCATCATGTTCGAAGCGGTCTTCGTGCTGACCGCCGTTGACGCGGGCACCCGCATCGGCCGCTTTTTTTTGCAGGAACTGGCCGGCAAGGCCTGGCCCAGATTCAACGACAAGGAATGGTGGCCGGGCATTATGATCACCAGTGCGATTTTTACCGCCACCTGGGGCTATTTGCTCTATACGGGCAACATCTCGAGCATCTGGCCGCTGTTCGGCATGAGCAACCAGCTGCTGGCCGCCTGTGGTCTGATCGTGGTGACCACCATGCTCATCCGTCTGGAAAAGGCGCGCTACATCTGGTCAACGGCCATTCCCGGCCTGTTCATGGCCTGCGTGACCTTCTGGGCCGGGTATTTGCAGGTGACCACCATCTACCTGCCGCAGAAGGAATACCTGCTCACCGTCTGCGCCGTGGTCGTGATGCTGCTGATGTTCATCGTCTTCGTGGGGGCCATATCCCGCTGGATCGAACTGTTGCGCATGCGCACGTCGACCCGGGACGCATATGGAGACAGGGTTCTGATCAACGTGGATGAATAACGGTTAAGGGGGGCTCTTTCGAGCCCCCCTTGTTCCACATGCAAAGGTTTCGGCAGAACCCGTTTCAAGAAAGGTTCTCAAAAATTGTAATACCCGCCCTGGCCGCGGCGTTTCGCAGGTGATAGACCACCGCGGCTCTGGCTTCGCCGGCATCGCGGGAACGCACGGCCGCCACGATGCGGCTGTGCTCGCTGAGCACCAGCCTGGCCCGTTCCGGACTCATCATCGTGTTCAGGCGCAGCTCTTTGGCCAGAGAAGACAGCTTGGCCCGCAAAAAATTTAAAAATTCCACGAGCACCGGATTGCGGCTAGCGCACACCAGGGCCTCGTTAAAAAAATTGTGCGCATCTTCGCCCGACCGCCCTTTTTTGACCGCTTCCGCCAGGGCTTCCAGGGCGGCTTCCATGGCCTTGCCTTCTTCTTCGTCATGGCGCAGGGCGGCCAGGGCCGCGGCTTCAGATTCAAGGATGGCGCGCATTTCATACAAGTAGTTGACTTCAGGTTCCGCGATCATGGCCCCGAACACATCAGAGAAACGAAAGGCCTGCCTGCCCAGAGGATCTTTGACTGTAATGCCCTTGCCCTGCCTGGCTTCAAGGATGTCATCGTTTTTCAGACTGGCCAGGGCTTCGCGCATTATGGTCCTGCTCACCCCGAACCCCCTGGCCAGTTCCACTTCCGACGGCAGACGGTCGCCGGGACGGAACGCGCCAGCCTGAATCTCGGCCGCGAGTAGCCGCGTCACTTGCTGGGACAACGGTTCCGCCTTTCTGACGGTCATGGAAGCGGCAAGTTCCCTGTCTGTACTCGATCCTGCCATCGAAACGCACCTCGTATAACTCTAGTTTACTACCTGCAGGCTCCGGAACAAGCAACCGCTTTTTCGGGATAAAAACGGCTTGACAGATATTAGTAGGGTTGTAGTATTATACTACTTATAGGAATAAACAAGTTCCAGCAAAAACCGCTCTACCAGAGGAGGCCGCTCTTGAACCTGAAAGATTCTTTGATGTTGCAGGGAGCCCGCAAAATTTACGAGGAATGCGTATGCCTCAAGCCGGGCGAATCCGTTTTCATCCTGACCGACATGTATAAGGAAAATATCGGCAGAATACTTGCCGCAGCGGCCGTGGAACGCGGCGCGGAAACCGTGCTCAGCGTGATGAAGCCCCGAAAACGCGCCGGGCAGGAACCTCCCCAATGCATTGCCGAGGGCATGAAGCACTCCGACGTGGTCCTCATTCCCGTCAGCTATTCCGTCACGCACACCCATGCGGTCAAAAACGCGGCGGCGAACGGCGCGCGACTGCTCGCCATGACGGAATTTACCGAAGAAATGCTCATATCCGGCGGCATTGAGGGCAATTTTCAGGAACTTAAAGTGACCTGCAAAGCCGTGGCGGACGCTTTCGCCAAGGGCAACAGGGTGCATCTGACCAGCAAGGGCGGCACGGACCTGTGGATGGATATCACCGGCAGGCCCGGCAATGCCCTCTACTGCGTCGTGGAACCCGGCGAATTTTCGCCCATTCCCAACGTGGAAGCCAATGCCTCTCCCCTTGAGGGCAGCGCCAACGGCATCATCGTGACGGACGCCAGCATTCCTTACCTCGGCATCGGTGTGCTGGAAGAACCCGTGGTGGCCGAGGTCAAAGACGGCTTCATCACCAAAATCACCGGCGGCAGACAGGCGGACATTTTGCGGGCCGACCTTGAAAGTCATGGCGACAGAAACAGCTTCAACATCGCGGAAATCGGCGTGGGGCTCAACCCCAAGTGCAAAATGTGCGGCATTATGCTTGAGGACGAAGGCGTACTCAACACGGCGCACATCGGTATAGGCACCAACATCACACTGGGCGGCAAAATCAAGGCCCCCTGCCATTACGACCTTCTGATGTGGAACCCCCGCGTGGAAGTCGACGGCAAGGTGATACTCGACTGCGATAAGGTTCTTGTTTAAGCCGAAGCGGCAAGCAACATTTTACCCAACAGAGAGAATGCGCTATGTTCGGAAAAAAAGCGATAACCCTTCTGTGCGCCCTGTCCGTTCTTGTGATGCTGGGCCCACCGGCCGCGCCGGCCGCACCGGCCTATCCCACCAAAGCCGTACTGGCCATCATTCCCTTTTCTCCCGGCGGAGGAAACGATATCCTGATGCGCCTCGTGGCCAAGCACATAAACGCGCCGCTGGGCCAGTCCCTGATCGTGGAAAACAAACCCGGCGCGGGCGGGCAGGTGGGCTGGACAACGGCAGCCCAGGCGCGCCCCGACGGCTACACCGTCGTCTCCACCTCGCTGCCTTCCATGATCCTGGTCAAAAGCCTGCGCAGCGACGTGCCGTTCAAACTTGACGACTTCCAGTACATCTGCAACATCCAAGCCGACCCCATCATCTGGGTGGCCCAGAAGGACAGCCCCTACGGCACGGCGCAGAAGGTCGTCGAATACGCCCGCGCCAATCCCAAAAAGCTGAATGTCGCCGGCGACGGACCGCAAAGCAACGTGCAGTTGCAGCACTTGGTGGCCTGTAAAATTCTGGGCGTGGAAACCAACTTCGTGCCGTTCAGCGGCTCAGGCCCGGCCCTCACCGCCCTGCTGGGAGGCAAGGTGGACTTCGCCGCCAGTACTTTAAGCGCCGCCGTGCCCCATATCGAAAGCGGCAGGCTACAGGGCCTGGCACTGTTTTATCCCGAGCGTATGAGCGCCGTCAAAGACACTCCCACGGCCAAAGAACTCTTCGGCAAGGATGTTCCCGCCATCGGCACTTCCCTGCGCGGCGTGGCGGCGCCCAAGGGCGTACAGCCCGGCCAGATCGCCAAGCTTGAAGCGGCGTTCAAAGCCGTCTGCGACTCCAAGGAGTTTCAGGAACAGGCCGCGGGCCTCGGTTTGGTCATCAAGTTCACGGACGCCAAAGAAACGACGAAGCTTGTGGAAGAATCCACGAAACTGGTCGAACAGTACAAGAATCTGTTCTAATACCTACGAAGCGGGCCGTTCCCCCGGGAAAGGCCCGCGTTCCTCTTTCCGTCAAAGGAGCCCCTAGGGCAGCTGACAACAGCACTAAGGAACTCGCCTTCGCCCTGGGCGCGACCGCGCTCTCCGCTCTGCTGACGGCGCAGTCATTTCGCTACGTCGCCGCATCCTCAGCTTTTCCACGCTTTCTTTCACTGCTCATGCTGGCTTTTTCCCTCGTCATGCTCGGTCGCGCCCTACGCGCGGCGAAGAATTCGCAGAGCGCAAAGGTGCGGGCGTTACCGGATATGACAAAGCTCAAAACGCCCCTGGCCGTCTTCGGCGGCACCGTCGCCTACGCCCTGGCCATGCGTTACGTGGGCTACTTCGTCGGCACGACGGTTTTCTTTCTTTGCGCCATGACGCTTTTGGGACGCAACAGGTTGCGAACGGCCCTTATCGCATCCGCCGTCTTCATGTCGGTCATGTACGCCCTCTTCATCTGGTTTCTCGGCATGCGTCTGCCCGAGGGACTTCTTGTCTAGCGAAGGAAGGTACCATGGAAGCGATTTTTTCGCGCATTGCGGAAGGAAGCCTTCTGCTTCTCGATCCGGTTATTCTGGCTCTTATCCTCGCCGGCACGGTTTTCGGCGTGATCATCGGAGCGCTGCCCGGCCTGACCAGCACCATGGGGGTCGCGCTGCTCGTGCCCGTGACCTTCGGCATGCCGCCGGCCACCGGCCTGGCCCTGCTGGGGGCCATTTACTGTTCGTCCACCTACGCCGGGGCCATAAGCGCCATCCTGATCAACATTCCCGGCACGCCGGCCAACTGCTGCACGCTGCTCGACGGGTATCCCATGACCCAGAGGGGCGAATCGGGCAGGGCCATCGCCCTTTCCACCATCGCCTCTTCCGTGGGCGGCTTTCTGAGCATCTTTGCCCTGCTGTTTCTGGCTCCGCCCCTGGCCGAATTCGCTCTGCGCTTCGGGCCGCAGGAATATTTTCTGCTGGCCCTGTTCGGAGTCAGCGTCATCGCCTCGCTGTCTGAAAGGAACATGCTCAAGGGGCTCTTCGCCGGGGCTCTGGGGCTTTTCATGAGCATCGCGGGCATGCATCCGCTCACGGGCGACATCCGCTTTTCCTTCGGCCTGCCCGAACTCTACAACGGCCTGCCGCTGGTAATCGCCCTGATCGGGCTCTACTCCCTGCCCGAAGTCATCGCCTCGCTCAGCGGCGGAGAAGGCGTGGTGAAACAAACCCACGCCGTGGGCAGGGGTGTCTGGACACAGATGATGGAAATCTGCCGCTACAAAATGATGGTCTTCAGGGCCACGGTGATCGGGGTGATCGTGGGCATCATTCCCGGCGCGGGCAGCAGCATAGCCAGCTTCGTGGCATACGGCGACGCCAAACGCATCTCCAAGCATCCCGAAATGTTCGGACACGGCAATCCGGAAGGCGTCGTCGTTTCGGAAACAGCCAACAATGCGGTTGTCGGCGGCTCCCTTGTACCCGCGCTGACGCTCGGAGTGCCGGGCAACGCCGTTTCCGCCGTGCTGCTGGGCGGCCTGATGATCCACGGACTCAAGCCCGGGCCGCAGCTCTTCATTGACAACGCCGCCGTCACGTATTGCTTCATCATGAGCCTTTTCGTCTCCAATCTGGTCTTCGTGCCCGTGGGCCTTTTCATCGCCCGCTACGGCGTGAAGCTCATCGAAGCGCCCGCTTCCATGCTGGGCCCCATGGTCATCGGCCTCGCGGTCATGGGGGCCTATGCTATCAACATGTCCATGGTCGAAGTGGGCATCATGCTGGTCATCGGTCTCATCGGCTATTTGATGAAGGTCTGCGACGTGCCGCGCGAACCCATGGTGCTGGGTCTTGTTCTCGGCCAGATGGCCGAAGGGGAACTGGCAAGAGCCATGTCCCTGGCGCACGGCAGTCTGCCCGGCCTGCTCACGGGCATGCTGACCGATCCGCTCTCGATCGCCATCATCGCCCTGACAGTTCTCTCGCTCTATCAGGGCGCCAAAAAACAGATGCGGGGCGGAACTCCGGCGCAGTAAGCTTTTCCTCCCGCCGCCGCGCCAGCACCTTGGGCGGCGCGCCGAATACAAAGAAGGGGGCTCGAAAGGGCTCCTTTCGCTTCTGTTGTTCCGCCGTCCCCATGCTATGATCGCCCCGTGCAGCGCTGGATCGAACTGCTGCGCATGCGCACGTCGACCCGGGACGCATATAGAGACAAGGTTCTGATCAACGTGGAAGAATGAACCGACATAATTATGGACTTGAAAAGGGGACTCGGGGAGTCCCCTTTTCTATTATGCAAAAAATAACCCCCAATCCGCTATAAACTGGTGAGTGTCAAAACTTTCCAACAATGCGACATATCAAAATAGTCCATAATATGTTTTTTTCAAAAACAGGACATATTTACAGGTATTTCTTTTTATATTACAGTTTGAAAAAATTTAAGCCTTACTGACTGTAAGCATAAAATATTTTTTATATTAATATATTTTGCTATTTTTTTCCATATAAAACAACGCTGTTGAAAAAATACGAAAACTAAAAGATAAAATTTTAAACTGCATTATAAAGACAAATAATTTTATGCATTGCTAAAATAAATGTGAGGATTTTATTATGAATGCTGTTTTACGCATTTTTTTCTTCTCGTTTGTACTTATTGCAATAACATGCATTAATTCTCTGGCTGCGGAAGAAGGAAAATTCCGAGTTGCCGTGGGTGATCTAGTGATCAGCCCTGCTCTCAGCCCGAATGCCGCCAAGACTGTACGCGATTCCAGCCTGATGGCCGACATTGAAAATGCCTTGCGCAATGGGCGCAAGTTCGAAGTGCTGACTCGCCGGGCCAGCGCCATGGCGGCCGTGCGCAAAGAGCAGATGCTGGCGGCAAGCGATCTTTCTTCGGGCAACGCCGCGCAATCCGGCCAGATCTCCAATGCCCAGGCCATTGTCAACGTAGAGGTTCTGTCGTTTTCGTTCGGACGCAGCTCGCGGGCCGTGCCGAACATAGCCAATAAATGGACGGTCAGCGACAGTTGCTCCATTGAACTAAGCGTACAGATCATCGATACGCGTACCACGAGCATTCTGGCCTCGTTTCCGATCAAGTCTTCAAACAGCAGCGGCACGGCGGTGGTCAACAGCGTGGGCGGCGCCAGCACCAGCGTTCTGGACAAAGCCCTTGAAAACGCCGCCGGCAGCCTGGCCAACCGGGTGTCGGACACCATCTTTCCCATCAATGTCGTTTCCGTGAAAGGCAAGCAAATATGGATCAACAGGGGCGACGATTCCGGCATGAAGCTCGGCGAAATTTTTGAAGTCTTCGAACCGGGCGAAGAGATGTTCGACCCGCAGACCAAAGAATCGCTGGGCACCACCGAGACCGAAGTGGGCAAAGCCAAAGTCACGCGCATTAACCCCAAAGTCAGCGTCGTGGAACTGACCTCCGGCGATCCCGCCGGCATCAAGACCGGCTTCATCCTGCGCCGACCGATCAAAAAGTAGCGGCGCGCACAAGGTACGCATATGAAAAAATATCTGTTCGGCGCCGGCCGCACGCTGGTCGCGCTCGTGTTTGCTCTGTCTTTGGCCGGAAGCGCCTGGGCCGCCGGTCTGGAATATGTTACCGCCGAGGGGCGCGGCTCCGGAGAAACGAGAGCCAAAGCCATCGCCGAAGCCCTGGCCGAAGCCGTGGCCAGGGTCAACGGACTCAGCCTTGCTTCCCAGGACGTCTCCACCCTCAAGACCCAGCTCTCTTCAGCCGAAGTGCAAACCAACACCATGTCCGCCAGCGCCGCCACCGCCACGCTGCAAGAAGAAATGCAAAAACGCATCTCCACCGCCACCAA
Organism: Desulfovibrionaceae bacterium; assembly: GCA_031548325.1. Taxonomy (GTDB): domain Bacteria; phylum Desulfobacterota; class Desulfovibrionia; order Desulfovibrionales; family Desulfovibrionaceae; genus FLUQ01. The sequence continues at coordinate 26,690 of JAVBRE010000069.1, read as the reverse complement.
AGGCCTGGTGCAAAGCTACGACGTGATCTCCGAAAGCCCTTCCGCCACCCAGCAGGGCTGGGTGGACGTCACTGTGCAGGCCACCATCGGCCGCTACCGGACTTCAGAGCAGGCCAACCGCAAGCGCATCGCCGTGATGCCCTTCCGCGTGCGTTCCGGCGCGGCGCCTTACGAGGCGCGGTATGCGGAACTTGCGGCCCAGGCTGTGGTCGATTATCTGTCGCAGACCCGGCGCTTTTCAGTTCTGGATCGGAATTTTCTGCGAGAAAAACACGCGGAGTTCAACCTGCTGCAGGGCGACGACGTGCCGGCTGCCGAAAAAGCCAGGGTCGGCAACACTCTGGGCACGGACTATATCGTCGTGGGTTCCGTCGACACTCTGTCGGGCGAGCGCAAACAGGAAAAAATCCCTTACCTCAATGAATACCAACACGCCTTCACCGTACGGGCCCGCCTGGCCTGGCGCGTCATTGAAGCGCCCACGGGCATGGTCATGCTTTCCGACACCGTCACGGAAACGCAGGTCAAAAAAATCACCGCCACCACGGCCGACGCGGAACTGCCCGGCGTGACCAGCCTGGCCGACGCCACGGCCAGGCGCATCGGGCAACGAATTATGGACAGCATCTATCCTTTGATGCCCGTGGCTTTTTCCGGCGCTTCGCTGACCATCGGGCAGGGCGGGGACACCCTCAAGGTGGGCCAGCGCTTCGACCTGATCCTGTACGGCGAGATTTTGCGCGATCCGTACACCAAAGAACCGCTTGGCCGCGAAGAAAAAAAAGTCGGCCTGGTGGAGGTGGAGTCGGTGCTGCCCAAAACCTCGCAGGCCAAGGTGATTGAATGTTCCATCAAGCCGGAGGACTTCGCGCCCGGCAAATATATTCTGCGCGAAACCAAGGCTGATCCCGCCGCCACCGCGAAACCGGCGCCGGCGCCGACAATGAAACCGAAGTGGTAAGGGGAGGAGGTCGCATGAAACGATATGGATTACGCGCCCGGCTGGCGATCCTCGCACTGACAATGGTCATGGGCTTGTGCGGCGGGCATGCGCTTTCGGTCCGGGCCTCGGGCGCGGCCCCCGGACCGGATATCGACGCGTCCGCCGTGGCGCTCAACAAGGACAGTTCGGTGGACGGCGTGACCACGTCGGCCCGGCAGAAAAACGCTCCTTCGTCCGACGACATTGTGCGCGGGCTGATCGACGCCTATCTGAAAAAGCTGGGCGTCAGCGAAGGCATCAACCCCGATAAAGACAAAACTTTTGTTTCAGCCATTCAAATAGTCAGCGTGAACACCGCCAGCCCCGACTTCGGCAAAGCCCGCGCGCTGGCCTTTGACCGGGCATACGGTTCGGCCTTGAGAACCTATGTCAGGGCTCTGGGGGTGCAAACCAGCTCACAGGTCGTTTCCTCCTTTTTTGCCGACGACAGCACCAAAGCGCGTGAGTTCAGCCAAGAACTTTCAAGCGGCAAATCCAAGTTGGGCGCCGTGCTCGACAAGATGATCGCGCTCGGCGACGCCTTTACCAGCGACAAGCTGCGCGGCTACGGCATCGACCCGGACCAGTTCAACGCCGCGCCGCCGGACAAGAAAAAAGTGCTGCTCAGCGACAAGTTTTTTAGGGTAACCACCGAACGGGCGCAAAAAAGTCTGGCCGGAGTGGTGCCCATTCAGACCTTCATCGGCGAAGACGGCAAGGGCAACCAGAGCGTAGGCGTGGTCCTGATGTACAGCCCCAAGCTACAGGCCATCGCCGAAGCGTTGCGCTATGGCAAAAAACCGACCGTGACCCAGCAGGGTCCGGCGCTCAGCACCCTTATCCCTTTGGAAGACCCGGCAAAACTCTACGATCTTTTGGGCGTGCGCGTGCTGTTCGATCAGAACGGCGTGGTCGTTGTCAGTTACGCGCAGTGGTCCAACAGCTATAGCGGCAACGACCCCAGAATGCGTTCGCGTTACTCCAACGCCGCATTCTCGCAGGCTGAATCCCTGGCCAATGCCCAGCTTTCCGAGTTTCTGAACACCAACTTCAGCAGCGAGGACGAAAAAAAAGTGGGCGAAGAGGTGGAACAGGCTGTCATCAAGGAAGGCAAAACCGGCCAGGTGGTGGAACCCGAGTCGGCCGTAAACATCGTAGACATAGTCAAAGAACAATCCAAGCGCAGCACCAATTCCTATTTGCAGGGCGCGGCCATCCTAAAGCAATGGAAGCACACCACGCCCGAAGGCCATGAAATTGTCGGCGTGATCAAGACATACAGCTTCGCCAACATGGAAGCCGCCAAACGCGCCGGCGCCTCCGGCGGTGCGGGCAAAGGCCCCGCCACCCCCGGCGGCCCGGCAAAGGGCCGCATGGGGCAGGAACAGATGGACATCAATACGTTTTAACTTTGTATCTTATTTATATAACATTATAAATGGACACGCGAGGGGGAACGTCGTGAAAAAGACAGTACTTTTGGGTCTGGCCGTATCGCTGCTGCTTGCCGGCTGCGTCGGCGGCAAAAGTGACAAGCTGGGATTCGGCGGCGACGGCGCGCTGAAAACCTATGCTGAAACCTTTCAGCCCGCCCGCGACATGCTGAACGCGGGCAAATTCGACGAACTGGCCGCTTCGTTGCGCAAGAACGACACGGATAAAGAGGGCGCCACCCTCACCGACGACGAATTCAAGGACAAGCTAATCAAGGACAACAGCGAACTTTCCCTGCTTGAACGCGGCCTGCTGACCCTGAACACTGGCGATTTCAATCGCGCGCTGCTCTACTTCGACGCCGCGGAAATCAAGATGGAGCAAGAGGAAAACGCCATAGCCAAAGCCGGTTCAGCCGTCGGCAAAGGCGCTTTCGCCGGCCTGACCGGGTCGGAAGAAGCCACCGATTATATCCTGCGCGGCTATGAAAAGGTCATGCTCTATAATTACAAGGCCCTTTGCTACATGCTGCAGGGCGACCGCCGCGCCTACAACGTGACGCGCCGCGCCATCGCAAAGCAGCAGGAAGAATGGGAAGCCTTCAAGACTATGCTCGAAAAGGCGCAGGAAAGAGAAAAGAGCTTATCGAACGAAAATGAAGGCTCCAAAGGTTCTCTTGAAGGCGGCGACACCCGCGATCAGTATACAATCAAAAAAGCGGCCTCGGTGCCCAGCGCCTATGTGAATCCCTTCGGCGACTATATGAACGGCATGATTATGGAAATCGACAGTGTCCAGGACGCCTCCATGCGCGACAATGCGCGCATCGCCTATTCCAAGGTGCTGGACAACAACAAAAATTGTCTGGCCGCCAAGCAGGCCGTGGGCCAGCTTAAAGGATCCGGCGCGCCCAAGGGCCAGAAGATGGTGCAGGTGCTTCTCGCGGACGGTTTCTCTCCGGAGAAAAAAGTCCTTTCCTCCGGTTATAGGTTCGGCAAGTACAGCGCCGTGGTGAATTACGCCCAAGCCACCCCGTTACCCAGCCAGGTGGCAGGAGCCGCGGCCGGCAACACGGCCATGGGGCCCCTGAGCGATGTGGAAGCGCTGATTCTGCGCGACGATCAGGACCGTGCCCCGCTGCGCAACCTGCTCTTTACCGCCGCGGTGCTGCGTTCCGGCGCGGTCAGCCATTTCGGCGGCGCGCTTGGCGCGAACCTGATGAGCAAGGCGCAAAAACCCGACACCCGTTCCTGGCTCTCGCTGCCGGGCAAGGTGCTTGTGGCGCGCATGTACGTACCGCAAAACGCCAAGGACATTGAAATCCAGACCAAGACCCAGAACGGCCGCGCCCTGAACAAAATCAAAGTTCCTCTGTCCGCCAAAGGCCCCACGGTGATCTACGCCGCCAGCTACGACGGGAAATTGCGCGCCTACGCGAACAAAAGCTCCTGGTTGGAGCAATAAGGGTTGAACCATGACTCGTACCATTCTGGCATCATTGCTGCTGATACTGCTGGCCGCCGGCTGCACCGGGCAAAGCGCATCGTCATCCGCCCACAACGTCGTTCCCACGGACCGGGTGGACGACAGCGACAGCAATATTCTGGTCATTTACGGCAACAAGGAATTTGACGACAAACTGCTGGTCGTTCGCAAGATGATGGACGGCTCCGGCAGGTTGGCCAAATGTTCCGTGACGCTGCAGAACGTCTCTGAAGACACCTTTGTGGTGGAATATCAGTTCCGGTGGATGGAAGCCGGCGGCATGCCCGTCATGCAGACCCCCGCCTGGAACCGCATGACCGTTCCCCCAAAATCTGCCAAGCCGCTGGTCAACATGGCCAAAGTGCCGGAGGCCCGCATCGTGGAATTCACCATACGCCTGCCCCTGACCGCCATGTACGATGCGCCCAAAGATAAAAAGAAAAAATAAAAGGAGTCGAAAATAGCCATGAAAATGATCACAAAACTCGGCCTGCTCCTGCTCATTGGCGTTTTCGCCCTGAGCGGCTGCACAGGATCCATGTTCGGTTCTCAGGGCAACGTGGCCATCGTGGATTCGGCGGAACGCAACAAACTGAACACTAACATCGACCTTTCCGACATCATCGCCTTTGCGGAAAACCTGACCAACAAGATGCTGGCTTCCCCCATCTTCAGCAAGGCCAAGAAGCCGCCGCGCCTGGTGCTGGGGAAAATCGCCCAGAACACGCATGACGAAAATCTGCGCGTGAGCGATATTTACGGCCGCATTCAGGAAGTACTGCTCAATTCCGGCCAGGTGCGAGTACTTGACCCCAGCGCCACTTCCTTTGATTATATCGTCAACCCCGAGATTTCCAGCATTGTCAGCCGCGCCGGCGACGGTCGTAAAAAAGTGGACTACTCCATGGTCATGAAGCTGTACACGCTGCAAGGCGAGTTGAAAGGACAGTGGTCCGACGATTTGTCGCTGTTCAAGGCCCGCTGATCTTTCTACGGCATTTTACGCTTGAAACAACCGCTTAACGGCGAGCCAAGTTGATTCGGGCCATCCTGGCCCTCACCCCTTCGGGGCGGCTTTGCCGTCCAGTTCCGCTGTCCTGCGAAATTGTCGCCTACGCCTATTTCGCGGCAAGGATTTGCGGACAAATCCCTGCAGAGCACTTCAAGTATGAAATGCTCAAAAAACTCCCGGTCTCAAAACACCGCCCGCGCGAGTCCGGACGACACGCGCGGGCGCTGACTTTCCACCTGAAAAAAATACCTTTCCGGGCTCTTCCGTGTTATGTTTTGTCATGCAGCGCTGGATCATGCACATCGACATGGACGCTTTTTACGCCTCCGTGGAGCAGCACGACGAGCCCTCGCTCAAGGGCCTGCCCGTGATCGTGGGCGGCGGGCTGCGGGGTGTTGTTTCCGCTTCGTCCTATGAAGCCCGCAAGTTCGGGGTGCGAAGCGCCATGCCCATCTTTCAGGCAAAACGCCTCTGCCCCCAAGGAATTTTCGTACGGCCGCGCATGGAGCGTTATGCGGAAGTCTCGCGTCATGTAATGGCCGTGCTTGCGCGTTTTTCTCCCCTGGTGGAGCAAGCCTCCGTGGATGAGGCCTATCTTGACGCCACGGGCCTGGAGCGGGTCTTCGGCCCGGTGGAACGCATGGCCGCGAACCTGAAAGCGGAGGTGCGCGCGGCTACCGGCCTGACCTGTTCCGTGGGCCTGGCGCCGGTGAAATTTCTGGCAAAAATAGCTTCGGACATGAACAAACCCGACGGCCTGACCATTTTGCGGCCGGAAGATGTGCCCGATTTTCTGCGCACCCTGCCCATTGAGCGCATCCCCGGCGTGGGCCAAAAAACCCTGCCCGGCCTGACCGCTCTTGGGGTTCGCTTTGCCGCCGACGCGGCCCGCTATCCGCGCGAATTCTGGCTGCGCCGTTTCGGCAAAACGGGCGGCGCGCTTTACGACCGGGCGACCGGGGTGGACGAGCGGCCCGTGGTCCCCTGGGAACCGCCCAAGTCCGACTCCGCCGAGAACACCTTTGAAGAAGATACTCTGGATCGCGAAATCCTGCGCGCCTGGCTGCTGAAGCAGGCGGAGCGGGTGGGCCGTTCCCTGCGCGGGCAGGGCCTCAAGGGCCGCACTGTAACCTTGAAGGTGAAATACGCGGATTTTACCGGTCTGACCCGGGCCCGCACCCTCAAAGAACCCACCAGCGTGACCCGGGTTATTTACGAGACGGCCGCCGGCCTGCTGGAAGAACTGAACCCCAAGGCCAAACTGCGCCTGATCGGGGTGGGGGTCTCGCATTTCGGCCAGGGTGATGACAACAGCCGGGCCAGGGAAGTGGCCCTCAGTTTGCCCCTCGGCCCCGCTGCCGCCGATGCGCCGCTCGAAAAAGAAGGCTCCGACCTGAACCTGGCCCGCGAAGAAGCCCTGGACGCGGCCATGGACGCCATCCGGAACCGCTTCGGCAAAAGCTCGGTGGTCAGGGGAAAACTGTTCGGCAAATGACCGCGTTCCGGTGCTGCCCGGCCGGGACGGCCTTTCAGCATTTCACTGTTGAAATTACACAATGAAAGTTCAGCAAACGGCATAGCTTTCAGCATATAACAATGCGGGATTACAAAGACAGCCGACAGGCTTCGCGGGCGCCCGCTTTGCGTCTGCCGGGCAATTTCATATTGAAATTGCTTCAATGCCGCAAAAAAGCGAACACTCCCGAATTTAACCGCAACCTGACTTGATTTGTAGAATCCCTCGCTATACAGTGCCATTGTCGCGTTTGCGCGCCCGCATATTTTTTGCGCGCGGCCGAAGGAAAACTATGCTGATCCGCTGCCCTGTCTGTGAATACGTTCGTGATGTGCCTGACGACAAGGTTCCGCCCAAGGCGGAATTTGCCTCCTGCCCCAAATGCAAGCACCGTTTCCGTTTTCGCGCGCTGTCCGAAGACGCCGGCGAAAACGACGTGGATGTCGGGCCGAAGGCGGAGCACAGGGACATCTGGGACGCCATGGATTCGCTGACCGGCCGCTGGAGCGGCAGGCAGCGGGACGAATCAGCGCCGGAAGATGAGCGCGACGAGGCGGAACGCGAAGACGGTCGTCCCACGCGTGACCTGGGTCGGCTGGAAGAACAGGCCGACGATCACGCCGACGCGAAGCAGCCCTGGGTCATTCCCTGGGAACAGCCCAGAGTGCTGGGCGTTTTCACCAGCCTGACTCGGACCATGGTCCTGGCGCTGTTGCAGCCTTCACGCTTTTTCGCCTACGTCACGCCCGATCCGCCCCTGATTCCCGCCCTGTTCTTCTATATAATCTTCGGGGTGCTGCAATATGTTTTCGACCTTGTCTGGAGCAATATGGTGCTGCGTCTGGCCGGGCCGGAAACCCTGGCCGCCCTGCCCCAGGCCATGCACCAGGTGCTGGACCTGTCGCGTCTGCCGACCATTCTGGTAACCGCGCCCTTTTTGCTGGCCTTGCAGCTTTTCATCGCCGCCGCGCTCATCCACCTGATCATCCGGCTGGTGGAACCTACGGAAGCCAGCTTTCCCAAAACCTTCAAGGTGGCCGCGTACGCTTCCGCCGCCCTGATTCTGACCGTGGTGCCCCTGCTGGGGCCGCTGCTGGGGCCGGTCTGGTACCTGGCCCTTCTGCTGCTGGGCTGCCGCCATGCATTCAGGCTCAGTTGGGGCAAAACACTGGCAACCATGGTCCCCCTGTTTTTGCTGATGCTTGTCGCCGCAGCTTCGCAGTATGGGCCCTTGCTGACCGGCAGCGCGCAGTAAGGGCAAAGACACCTTTTGCCCGATGCCGGCGTCAAGCCGCCTGCCGGGCGCAAATCCTCAAGCTTCTCGCCGGGGCCGCTCTTTGCCCTCAGGCAAGCGGCGGCTCCGGTTCTCCCAGCCCCAGCATCAAGCGGTTGGCCCAGGCAAAAAAAGCCGCGCAGTAAACCGCGTCCATGATTTCCAGATCGTCCAGCCCGGCCATGCGCAAGGCAGCCGCGTGTTCCGGCCCGAAAGCGACCGGCGTGGCGCTCAGCGCGGCTGACGCGTCGGCAATGGCCCGCCAGCGCGGGTTCAGGTCCGCCGCAAAACCACGTGTCAAAAAGTCGTCCACTTCACGTTCACGTTTGGCGAATGTCGCGGCGAAACGCGCGTGCACCGACGCGCAATAAATGCAGCCGTTGCGGCGCGACACCGCGACCGCAGCGAATTCGCGGTCGCCGCGCGGCAACCCGCTTTTCGTGTTGTAAAAAATATCCTCGTCCGAACGGGAACGGGCCCGCAAAACAGGCACATCCCGCGCAAGCAGGCGAAAATACGGCGACTTGGCGTGAGCCGGGGTTTTGAAGGCCGTTTTGTCGGCCTCCGTCAGTTCATCTTCGGCCAGGGGCTCAAGCCAGGGCGTCCAAACGATATTTTCGCGGGTAAAAGCATTCACCAACGACACAGGACCGCAAACGCCGCCTTGCGCGTTCGCAGCCAAACGGCTGTCGCCGCCGGAGGCCGCTCCGTTCCTTGCCGGGCTGCCGCCGGAGGCAAGCACGCACAAGCCGTGAACCAGCCGGACCTGATAAGCCAGAAAGGTAATGAGCTGAGAGACGGTCACTATGTCCGTCACCGTCCATCCGGCGGCCAGCAGGCGCCGCTGGTCGGACGCGGCGGCGTCGCGCGGGTGAAAGACCAGCAGGTGCGCATACTCAAAGGCGGCGGCAAGACGCGGCCCCAACGCGCCGCGCGCGGCTTCCGGCACGACATGGGACGGCCCCGGCTCATCTTCGGCACTGAGCGGCCCACAGGGAAAACAACCGTAAGGGCCGGACAGGACAAACGCCGGCAAAGCCCCGTACACGGCGGCATTCGGCTCTTGCCCCGCGTTCGCCGACAGCCCTTTGGCGTACAAATCCGCCAGGCCCGTTTCGCCGTGCAGTTTCGCGCAGAACAGGGCCAGTGCGAAACGTTCGGGCAGCGAAACGCCGCCCGCTTCTTCGGGCTCAAACAAGGCCCGGTACGCGGCCTGCGCGTTTTTTTGGGCTTCGGGCCGCCGGGCGCGCAAGGACTCCAGCTTCGATCCGGCGGCGACGCCCGCGACATGGCTGATGATATCAGCAGGTATAGTGTACATGGGGCGAAAGTACGGATGCGGAACGCCAAAGTCAACGCGCGGCGCTGTCCGAATGTATCTTTTTGACAATTTTCATTTTTTTGTTCATGGTTATAGTAATCTATTCCTGCAAATGCCATATCCGGAGGGCACACCATGCAGCGAACTCCCGTCAAAACAATCACCGGCTCGGCCACCGTGGACGGGGCCGGCGTGAAGCTGGTGCGCGTGCTCGGTCCGGGCACCATGTACGACTTTGACCCTTTTCTGCTGCTTGACGCTTTTGACTCCGTCAACCCCGACGACTACGTCAGAGGCTTTCCCATGCACCCGCACCGGGGCATCGAGACTTTCACCTATCTGATCGAGGGCGAAATCGAGCACAAGGACAGTCTGGGCAACGCTGGGGTCATCCGGGGCGGCGACTGCCAGTGGATGACCGCCGGCCGGGGCATTCTGCACCAGGAGATGCCCCGCCCCCCCAAAGACGGCAAAGGCCGCATGCTGGGCCTGCAACTCTGGATCAACCTGCCCGCGAAATATAAAATGACGGAACCCAAGTACCGGGACATCACGGCCGCCACAGTGCCCGTGCTGCGGGAAGGCCCAGTTTCCGTGCGCGTGGTGAGCGGCGAATACAAAGGCCGGAGCGGAGCGGCCAGGGGCGAATATGTTGACGCCCGCTTTCTTGACGTCAGCATGGCGCCGGATGCCCGCTGGACCCTTGATACCGATCCGAAGCACACTGTCTTCGCCTACATTTTACAGGGTTCCTGCGCCTTTCCTCCGGCCGGGGGCCTGACGGACATGCGCCGCGCCGCGCTCTTTACGCAAGGCGCAACCCTGGACGTGGCCGCCGGAAAAGACGGCGCCCGGCTGATCGTCGTTTCCGGCCAATCCTTGGGCGAGCCCGTGGCCTGGGGCGGCCCCATTGTCATGAACAGCAAAGAAGAGCTGAGCCAGGCCCGTAGAGATCTGGCGGACGGCACCTTCACCCGACCGCGCTGACGAACTGAATCCGGCTCCCGCAAGGGAGCCGAAATTTTTCCACCCTGCCGAAGACGACCCGGTCGCGACCGCAAACTCCGCATTCCGGAGTTGCTTTTCTGTGCGCATGTTATTATTAATATCATATCGTTGATATGTTTCCACGACAGGGCTGCTTTTCCATGCAAACAAAACACGGCCGCTACAGATATAAAAACGGCCGACAGGGCGCCTTCAAACCGGACGATCCGGATATTCAGCATACAAGGCTCGGTCTGGCCTTCTGGGAATGGGACGGCGCCGAAGACCGGCTTGTCTGTTCTTCGGAATGGGGCGATCTGCTGGGCTACGGCACGGAGCTCCCCGCCCCTGATTCGGCGGAGTGCTGGCAGCACATTCTTGAGGACGACGAGGCGGAATTTCGCAAAGTCTGCCGCGACTGCCTCGCAGGCCGCGCCTCCGGCGTTGACATGGCCTTGCGCCTTCGCCGCGTCGACGACAGCGTGTCCTGGGCGCTGGCCAAGGGCGCGGCCCTGCAAAACAACAGAGAACGGCCGGTCAAGGTGGCCGGCTATGTGGTGGATGTGACGCGCCTGCGCATCGACCTCCGCTTTTTGCCCCGGTCCGGCGACCATGTTGAAACCTACAAAGCCATGCTGGACAACGCGCCCGACGTACTTGTCCGCCTGGATCGAAATCTTTTTCCTCTGTACGTCAACGCGGCCATCAGCCGTTATTTGCCTGCCGCGCCGCAGGATCTGGGCGCAAGCACCTATGGGGATCTGGGCATTGACGAGGACATGCGGCTTTTTTATCAGCGCAACGTGGCCCGGGTTTTTGCCGAGGGCCGCGTGATCAGGGAAAGGGGCACATTTCGCACTCCCGTTCAGGGCGAATTGACGGGCGAATATTGTTTCTGGCCGGAATTCGGGCCGGACGGCACGGTCAACGCCGTCATGTGCCGAATGCAGGACATAACGGCCCAGGCCCGGATAGATCAGGAACTGCGCCTGAACGAAGAACGCTTTGCCGCGCTTCATCGTCTGGCGCAGATGCAGAATGAACCGGAAGAGGAAATCATCGATTTTGTTGTGGAACAGATCTCACTGCTCACGAAAAGCAAACACAGCTATCTGTTTTTTCCGAGCCATGGCGACGGCGGGCGAGGCGTCATTTACTGGTCGAAGAGCATGCGGGAATTGGCCGGTTCCACTTTGCCGAGCGACAAGATGCCGCATCAATGCTGCAACGGGAATCACGATTTTGACGTTGAAGATGAACTTCGCCGATCCTACGTCGTCAACATGTCCCAACAGGAGCCCGGCCATCAGGTCTTCGACCTGCTCCAGGTCCGGCGGTATATGATTGCGCCGCACATCGAGGAAGGACGTGTGGCCTGTATCGCATCGGTGTGCAACAAAGACGCGGATTACGTGGAGTCCGACCTGCGCCAGATGGATCTGTTCATTCGCGGCGCCTGGTTTCTGCTCCAGCGCAAGCGCTACGTGCGTGACCTGCAAAAGGCCAAAGAAAACGCTGAAGAGGCCAACCAGGTAAAAGACGAATTTCTGGCCAACGTCAGCCACGAACTGCGCACTCCGCTCAACGGCATGCTCAGTATGCTGCAACTGCTGGAGTTGTCTCCCCTGTCTGCGGACCAGCAGGAGTTCGTGCAGACAGCCAGCCAGTCGGGCAACGCCCTGCTTCGCATCCTGTCGGACATTTTGGACTATTCGCGCATGGAATCGGGCAAAATGGACCTGCGTGCAGAGCCGTTCAACCTGCGCGAAACCCTGCTTTCCTCCATGAGCCTGTTTGCCGGCGAAACGCGGCGTCGAGGCCTGAAGGTCGTCGTACACTTCGACGACAACCTGCCTGCGACACTGCTGGGCGACGACGCGCGGGTGCGGCAGATAGTGTTCAACCTGGCGGGCAATGCGGTGAAATTTACGGAAAACGGCAAGGTCAGCCTGGAATGTTCTCTGCTGCGGCACACGTTGCAAAACAAGGCCTGGGTATATTTTGTGGTGAGCGACACCGGCATGGGCATTCCGCCCCAGGCCCATTCCCACATTTTTGAAGCGTTCACCCAACTGGACAGTTCCAGTACCCGCAAACACGCGGGCACGGGCCTGGGGCTCGGCATCGTAAAACATCTGGTGCTGCTGATGGGGGGATCGCTCGCCGTGGAAAGCGAGCCCGGCGAAGGCACGGCCATCCACTGCGTTCTGCCTTTCGACCGGGCGGCGGAGCCCGCGGCGATTACGACGGAGCAGCCGCAGCCGGCCGAAGAGACGGGCAGATGCTTGGACATACTGGTAGCGGAAGACGACCCTGTGGGCCGTTACGCGCTTCAGGCTTTTTTGCTGCGCGGCGGGCACCGCGTTGTCTGCGTGGAAAACGGACGGCTGGCGCTGGAAGCGCTGTGCCTGCACAGCTTTGACTGTCTGATCACCGATATTCAGATGCCGGTCATGGACGGCCTGGAAACCACACAGCGCATCCGCCAGGGCCTGCTGGACGACATCACGCCCGGTGACGAAACGCGCAAGATGGTGGCGGGCGCCGTGCCCGAAGCGCGGCGCGAAGGGGCGAAGACGTTCCGCGACCTGGTTGTTGTCGCGCTGACGGCCCACGCCATGGCCGGCGACCGCGAGCATTTTCTGCGCATGGGCATGGACCTGTACCTGTCCAAACCCATCATCATGAAAGAACTCTACGACGTTCTGGCGCAGGTGGCCGCCAGAACGGGCCCCCCCGCGAACTGAGATCTCCGGCTGCGGGGCCGGGCAAAATTTCAAACTCCTGACAAACCCGCCTTTGGCAGGGTTTATAAGGCACGCTCACTTCGGCGTTTAACGGCGACAATGAATGCTGCCTGGCCTGCGCGGCGGACTGTTGACAAAGTGGACTTTGTCAACAGTCTCAAAATTTTTCTTACAATTTTTCCTTGGGCGTATCCGGAGTGGTTCCGTCACCGTGGCGCGGCTGTTTGGCGCCGGGTTCAAAATGCATCCTGCCGTCCTTGCCGCGCAGGTTGCTTGGGCCGCGCATATTTTTTTCCAAATGGTCCAGTTCCTGATCGACTTTTTTGTCCGAAATGGCGGCCGCATCGTCCGCCGGCGCGGACTTGGACGCAGTTGCCCCGGTTTGGGGCGCTTTTTTCGCTTTGGCCGCCGGCGCCTGCTGCGCCGTTTTGCCCGTGACGCCGGCCGGGCTTGCGGCGGCGACCGCGATGCAGGGAACGAGGCTCAGGACAAGAGCCAGAACCGCTGGGCGCAGCAGGGCGAGGGGAGTGTCAGCCATGGGATTTCTCCTTGAAAGGTTGTGCGCGGGCACAAAGAGGACGATAGGCCTCATTTTTTGCAGACGGTCACCCGGGCGGGCCGCAGTAACCTGTCTTTCAAACGGTACCCTTTATTCATCAGACCGCAGACCTGGCCGGAAGGATAGACCGGGTTCGCTTCCGTGCCCACGGCTTCGTGCATGGCCGGATCAAAGGCCTCGCCCAGAGCTCCGACCTGCTCCAGGCCGTGGCGGGCCAACGCTTCCAGCATCAGTTTGCGGGTCATGTCCACGCCCAGCACGAAGTTCTTGCTGGCCGGATCCTGGGGGGCATAGGCCAGGGCCAGATCCAGGTTGTCCAGGGCGGGCAGAATGTCCGACAGCACGTTTTCCGCGGCATAGCGGACAAATTCCTCTTTTTCCCGGGCCAGGCGTTTGCGGGCATTGTCCAGTTCGGCCAGCGCGCGCAGGCGGGCATTTTCAGCCTCTGCGCAACGCGGGCAGGCGGCCGGGGTACGGACAGCGCCGCCGTTTTCCGGCCGGGTCAGTTCCGGGTCAGGTTCCTCCGCGCGGGGCAGGGTCAGTTCCGGGTCGGGGTCCGCCACCGGGCAGACAACATCCTCTTCCGGACGGTCGGCGGAAGAAGAGAAATCGGTATAAAACGGATCTTTACGCATTAGGGTCGGTTCTCCTTGGGCATTCGTGCGGCGATCAACTGTTGGGAAAAGAGGCGGAGCGGCGCCGGGACGCGCCGGCTGTGGACCCGGTCAGGCGGTGGCGCAAAACGCCGGCCAGGGATGCGGCGATATGCCCCACCACCGGCAGTACGGCGGCATAGTCCATATGCAGCAGCCCCACGGCGCTGACGACGCCCGCCGGGCGCCCGCCGTCGCGCAGAGGCGCATAGGGCGCGCTGACGACGGCCCAGGGGGCGGCGTCGCTTTCGCTTTGATAAAAGGACACGGAAAGGTCCGGACTCTGCATGGTCCTGTCCAGCAATTCCAGCAGGCGCGGGCGCTCTTCCAGCAGGGTCAGAAGCTCGCGCAGCCGTTTCGCATCCGCGAAACGCGTGGAGTGCGAAACCTGGCCGGCGCCTTCTACGAACAGTTCCCTGTCCTCGTCCGCCAGTTCCACGGCCGGTCGGGACAGTACAAGAGCTTTACGGCGCAGGGTTTCCAGGTCCTCGCCGGCCCGTTCCAGCTCCGCCACGATGCGCGCGCGCGCGTTCGAAAGGGTCAGGCCCCGAAAATGCTCGTTCAGGTAGTTGCTGAAGCGGACCAACTCGTCAGCGCCGTATTCGCGCGGCACGGCAACCATGCGCGTGCGCACAAGACCCCCGTCCAGAATAAGCACCGCCAGAACCAGACCCGTTCCGGCCGCTGAAAATTCTATGCTCCGCCAAAGGAATGCGTCCCGTCGGGGAGCCAGCACAACGCCCAGTTGCATGCATTGGCCGGCGACCAGGCCGCCTGCCCGCCGCAGCAGCAGCGAGATGTCGCCTTCGTCCGGGCCGAGGGCGGCGGTGAGGGCTTTTTTTTTCGATTCCGGCAGGGACCGGGGCCGCAAAATAGTGTCGACATACAGACGAAAGGCTTTGGCCGTGGGCACACGCCCCGCGGATATGTGCGGCTGTTCAAGATAGCCCTTTTCCGTAAGCAGGGCCATGGCGCTTCTGATGCTGGCGGAAGAAAGCCCGAGCCTGGCGGAACCCGATACAGCGCCCGAAGGCACGGGTTCTCCCGTGCTGATGTACCGCTCGATGACGGCGGCAAGTATGGCGGTTTCTCGTTGAGCGCTCATGGCGACAGCCTTTTTGTTGTATCTTCTAATGGCTAAGCATGCCCTTGCCCGCTGTCAAGTTTGGGCGCGGCATCGGCAACGGCGCGTTGCGCCGCTTCGCGCAAGAAGGCGAGAAAGGCGTTCAGGCCGTGCGTAGGGCGTTTGTCCCTGTGCATCACGATGCTGAAGGGCCGGCGCAGAGGCGGCAGAATACCGCCGATGTTGACCAGAGTTCCGGCCGCCACGTCGGGGCCCACCACATGCGACGACAGACAGCAAATGCCGTATCCGGCCATGACCGTGCGGCGTATGGCTTCCGAATTGCTGAGTTCAAGCGCGATGTGCACGGGACCCAGGTGGCCGGCGATCTGGGCATCCAGCACCTCGCGGGTGCCCGAATCGTGCTCGCGTACCAGCCAGTCCGCCTCGCGCAGGGCCATGGGGCCGGGCATGCTTCCCCGGGCCAGTGAATTGTCGGGGCTGGTGACCACCAGCAGTTCGTCGTCCATCCAGTGTTCCACCGTAAACTCGTCCACCGTGCAGGAACCCTCGATCAGACCCAGATCGGCGTCAAAATCGCGCACCGCGTCCAGCACCTCATGCGTGTTGCCCACCAGCAGATTCACCTTGCCGCCCGGCCTTTCGCGAGTGTGAAAGTGAGCCAGAAGCGGCGGCAGCACGTAATTGCTGATAGTGGTGCTGGCCGCCACGCGCAGGGCTATGGAAGGTTCTTTGCCCGCGCCGGCGATGCTGTCCACCTGATCGAAGAGAGCTCGCACGCGCGGCAGAAGCATTCTTCCGAAATCGTTGAGAAAAAGTTTTTTTCCCCGACGGTCGAAAAGCTGCTCGGCCAGCGCATGCTCCAGTTCCGACAGGGCGGAACTGACAGCGGACTGCGACATGGCCAGACGTTGGGCGGCACCCGTGGTGCTGCCCGTCTGGGCCACGGCAACAAAAACGGACAGTTGGCGTAGAGTCAGGTTATGGTTCATATCTCGCCGTTCTCCATGATTTTTCTGTCTTCAGCAGTAATTTCTCTCGCCTTCGGTCGCTGCTTCGGCCGCAAGGCCGTGATGTGCGAATCAGAAGGCCGCGACGCTCCCGCTTGATGCAGGGCATGGCAAACCTCACGCGGATGTGGCTGATATTGCCTGTGACGATACCGCCCTTCAGGCTTCAGAGCAAGGCGGGATTGCGCTTGATATCAAAAAAATCGGTAAGCCGGGCTGACATTTTGTTGACAAAGAAGCCTTTGAAGTGAAAAAAAGCTGTTGTTTCAGGAATGGATCGATTTTTGCTTGATTTTTCTTAGTCTGATATCCTGAGGCCATGCGCGAGCGTATGGACCGGGAAACGAATTTTTGGCAGTGAGTTTTTATGTCGACTTTTTGAAAGAGGAAAAAATGGCTGCTTCGGCGCAGGATTTTTTACGAACGCTGGCCGAGAATCAGGCTCTTATATACCAGGCCTTGCAACAGCGGCACGGCGACGGCATCGCCGCCCTGATGCTGGCAGGCAAACAGAGCGCCTGGGCCGTGCGGGGCATGGAGAGGATAGCCGACCTGCACGATGTGGAATTCAGAGTCTTTTCCCAGAACGGTGAAGACGGCATCATCGAATGGCTTGTGCATTGGTTGCAGCCTGAAGAGCAAAGCTTCATCGAATTCGGCGTGGAAAATTATACGGAAGCCAATACGCGCTTTCTGCTGCGGTCCAGAAACTGGCGGGGGCTCATCTTTGACGGCTCCGCGGACAACATGCAGTCCGTCAAGCTGAATCAGCCGCACTGGCAGTTCGACCTTCAGGCCTCGGCCCAATTTGTAACCGCCGAAACCGTGAATACCCTGTTCGTCAAGCACGGGTTTGTCGGCAGAATCGGCCTTCTCAGCATTGACATCGACGGCAACGACTACCATGTCTGGCAGGCGATATCCGTTGTGGATCCCGCCATAGTGGTCTGCGAATATAACGCGGTCTTCGGCGATCTTTTGCCGCTCACCATCCCTTACCAGAAAAATTTTTCGCGTTCAGCCGCGCACCACTCCAATTTGTATTTCGGGTGTTCCCTGCCCGCCCTGCGCATGCTGGCGGAAAAAAAGGGCTATGTCTTCGTCGGCACGGGCATGGCGGGCGCCAACGCTTTTTTTGTGCGAAAAGACCTTTTTCCCAAAATAGAAAAGCGGCTGGGCCGCGTCACGGCGGACCCTTCCCTGTTCAGAGAAAGCCGCGACAACGAGGGACGGTTCACCTATGCCCGAGGAGCGAAACGCCTGGACCTGATACGGCATTTGCCGGTGATGGACCTGCGCGACGGCAAGACCTTGCCGCTAAACGACGTCGGGCCGCTGTACAGTGAAGACTGGCTTTTTCGCATGACCTGAGTGGAGATACGACAAAAAAAGGAATGCTTCGCCCATTGCAACGCTGAGTCTATGGCAGAATTTCAAAATTAACCGGCTGCAAATTTTACCCCGTGGTGCATATGAAAGTTGTTATTCCTTGCCACAGAAGAAAGTCTCGGGATATTTTTTACCTTGCAAAAAGCCTGGAACTTTTTGATCCCGGCCTTGCCGCGGAGTATGTTTTTATCTTCGACCGCCAGGACGATATCACGGCAAATATTTCCTCGTTGATCCCGATATTGCGGATGGCCGGCTCCACGATTTTGCAATTGAAGGACCTGCCCGATGAAATCACGGCCGCGGATGCCGCCGTGTTTCTGCACCTTGTTTCCCTATATGACGAATTCGTGCTGCTGTGGCCTGATAATCTGATCGTGGGGCAGGACGCCTGGCTGCGACGGATTGTCGAGGCCAGAAATCACAGCAGACAGCGGCTTCCCGTCTATGCGCTGGCGACGGACGAATCGTGGTCGCGTAACGGGTGGTACTCGGGAAGGGTGTTGCGGCAATGGCCTTTGGCCCGATATATGACGGAAGAAGGCGGCCCCGCCCTGCCCTTTAACGCTGCCCTGGCCGCCTGTTTTCTGGCGGAGCGGGGGGAAAGGAATCCCGCCGCCCTGCCGGAGGCGGAAGCCTTTGAGGAAATTCTTTTCACGCCTCCCGCGTCGCGGCGCAAAGGCGTCGCAGCGCATTACCAGCGTCATGCGCTGCTCGGCGGGCCGGCGCTGCCTTTCGTGCGTGACGCGATCCTGCGCGAAAAAGCGCTGTCCGCCGCGCCGACGCCGTCGCCGGCGGTCGACCGTTCGCTGCCGCCAAGCCGTCCGGCCGCCGGGCCTAAAAGCAGGGGAGACAAACTGTTGGGGGGGAACAAGGCCGTTCCTCTGGCCGACTGGCAGGACGCCTTTACGGGGCGGCGCTGCTTTTTGATCTGCAACGGCCCCAGCCTGCGCAAGACAAACCTGGCCGCCCTGCGCCATGAATACACCTTCGGCCTGAACAGGATTTACCTCAATTACGGGCGCATGGGCTTTCAGCCCACATTTTACGCCTGCGTCAACGCCAATATCGCCCGACAGTTCGGCTATGATTTGAACCAGCTGCGATCCGTCCGTTTTTTCGAGTCGAATTTCACGCCCTATATTCGCAACAGCTGGAACGCCTATTTTTTACAGTACAACGGCGCCAGAGAGGTAAATTTCTCCCGCGACCTGCGGCCGCTGTCCTGGCACCACGGTTGGACGGTGACCTTCTGCGCCATGCAGGTGGCGTATTATCTCGGATTTCAGGAAGTGATCCTGCTCGGCTGCGACCATTATTTCAGCGTCAGCGGCGAGGCCAATAAAACAGTGGTTTCCGGCGGCGCGGACGCCAACCATTTTCATCCGGACTACTTCGGCAAGGGCGTGGTGTGGGACCACCCGGACCTTGAAAACTCCGAGCGAGCCTACAGATTGGCCAAGGACGTTTACGCCATGGACGGCAGGGTGATTCTGGACGCCACCATCGACGGGCATCTGACGGTATTTCCGAAACTGAAACTGGCGGCGCTACGTGAAGGCTGACCCGGCAGGGCGGCGGAACGGCCTTCCGCGCGTCATGCCCTGTTCACATTGCGCATGAAAATTCCCATGGGAAGGTATTGAGGCGCCCAGCGTCCCCAGGGCATGCCGTTGTCGCCGGAATGGTGGTAAAAGGCCGCGAGCCAGCGATTCAACCGCGGCGAGGCGGCCAGGTTTTTCGCAAGAGTCGCTATCTCTCCGAAGTTGCTGCTGTACCCGGCGGGCACCTGATAGAGCGCGGCGATCTGTTTTTCGGTCAACAGCCAACTGTGGCTGGCTTCATGCAGTCCGGGCTGCTGGGCCGCCGAAGTCGAGATGGTCAGCAGCATGGGGGCATCCGCTTTGGCCACGCGCCGTATTTCTCCCATCACTTGCGGAAGCATTTCCGGGGCGTTATGCTCAAGCGCCGAAACCGACACCACGGCATCAAATTCATCCGTTTCCAAAAATTGCAAATTTTGCATATTGCAGCAGTGAAATTCCACCTCGCCGCCTTTTATGCGCGGTCTGGGCAGAATTTTTCCCGTCGAGGCGCCGGCATTGTCGATATATGTGACATACGACGCGCCCGGACTTTCCGTAAAGCCGGAGCAATGCACCGGAATGACGTTTCTTGTGCCGGGCTGAGGCACTCTTGCAGCGGCATCAACGCTGACCACAGCATACCCGAGAGTCGCCAGCATGTATTGCAAAAGTCCGTATCCTCCTCCGGCGTCAAGAATGCGGGCGGGAGGACGAACAGGCAGGCGGCTGAGTATCCAGATCAGATCAAGCAGATAATGCCAGCCCAGAGGGGCTCCGAATTTTGACGAAAACCCCAGCACCTCCATGGCGATGTCGGGGTGCGCGTCGATAAGCTCTTCCGTAAATATGCACAACTCGGGGCGGACGGCTGCCTGTTTTTCAATGATGGTATGCGTCATGACCGCTCCTGCGGGTATCTGTTGAAGGTATGTTCGACAAATTTTTCTTGCAACTCAGCGCAGCTTAGTATCGTTCGGCGTAAGCGGCAAGCGGCATTTGCGGCCGCTACGCCCGGCTGTCGCGCGATCGCGCCGCGGGGGGTCGCAGGGGGTTGTTCATTACGGTACGTTCCTTGCATTAATTGCAGGGCGGAAGAAAGTGTCAATTCCGTAACACCGACAACAGCGTGAGGCAAGCATGAACGTCCGAGCCCTGCTGCCCATGAAAGGGCATTCTGAGCGCGTCCCGTCAAAAAACGTCCGTTCTTTTGCCGGCAAACCTCTTTTTTACCACGTGCTGGAGACCCTGCTCCAGTCCCGCTATATAACCGAAGTGCTCATCAATACCGACAGTGACCGCATCGCGGCCCTGGCGGAGCCTTTCGAGCGGGTGCGGCTTGTCCGCCGGCCCCATGATCTGCGCGGGGACTGCGTGCCCATGAACGACATAATAGCGTACGACATGGAATTGTCCGACGGAGAGCATTTTCTGCAGACGCACTCCACCAATCCTTTGCTGACCGTCGACACCCTGGACAGGGCCATTGAGGAATATTTTTCCAGCCTGCCGGAGCGCGATTCGTTGTTTTCCGTCACCCGACTGCAATCACGGCTGTATGACGGCAAGGGTCCGCTGAATCATGACCCGGCCCGTTTGGAGCGCACCCAAGATTTGCCGCCTATTTTTGAAGAAAATTCCAATATTTACCTTTTTTCCCGGACCGCCTTCGCTGCGGCGGACGGACGGCGCATCGGGCTCAAGCCCCGGATGTTCCCCATGTCGCGGCTTGAGGCCATGGACATTGACGAACCCGAGGATTTCATTCTGGCGGAAACGCTGTTCCACGTGCGGTCCTCATCCACGGCGGACCGGCAGAATCTCCCCGTGAATGCCCCGGCCTGGCCGGCCGCGCAAAATGCGCCTGCCATGAACTGCATATTCTAACGCAACACAGGTTTTGCCATGAAAATACTTGTTACCGGCGCATCGGGCTTTCTCGGCAGCCACACGGCGGACGCGCTGACCTTGCGGGGACACGAAGTCACGCTTTTTGACAGAACGCCTTCCCCCTATCGCCAGGACGGGCAAAAAGAAGTCATCGGCGACATTCTTGATCAGGCCTTTATCCGGGAACTGGTCCAGGACATGGATGCCGTCTATCATTTCGCGGGTATCGCGGATATTGACGAATGCCTGCAACGGCCTGTGGATGTGGCGCGAATCAACATTCTGGGCACGGTGGGCCTTTTGGAGGCCTGCCGCCTGGCGGGGGTGAAACGTTTCGTCTTTGCCAGCAGCGCCTATATTTATGGGGATTCCGGCTATTTTTACCGCACCAGCAAACGGTCCTGCGAACAATTTATCGAAGACTACCATGAGGCTTACGGCCTGGAATATACGTGCCTGCGTTACGGTTCACTGTACGGCGAACGCGCGGACGGCAGAAACAGCATATACCGTCTGCTGCGCCAGGCCCTTGAAGAAGGACGCATCGTCTATCACGGGACGGGCGATGAGTTGCGCGAATTCATCCATGTCCGGGACGCGGCGCAGACGAGCGTGGACATTCTTGCTCCGGAATATGCCAACGAATGCGTCACGATAACCGGCGCCGAAAAATTCAGGTACAGCGATTTGCTGTTAATGATTCAGGAAATAATGGGGAACAGAATTCAGATTCAGTACAAAAAATCGACGCGAAAAGCGCACTACAAAATGACGCCGTACAGCTTTACTCCCAAATTGGGTAAAAAAATAAGCGGCAAAGCTCATATCGACATGGGGCAAGGCATCCTGTTCTGTCTTGCGGAAATATTCGACGCGCTTTACGAAGATTCGTCCGTGCCGGGCATGCCGCTGCGCAACGAAGCGACAATGCCGTTGGCCGTCAACGGCTGACGGATTATCCGCTGGCTCATCAAAATTCCCCGCAATTTCACCGACGCGGGGATTTTTTTTATTCCTTCGGGCTGTGCTGGAAAAAAGCTATTTGTCAGTACGCCCCAGCATCGATTGATAAAACGGGATCAATCCTTCCGCGGACTTGCCCCAGTTGAAGTGATCCCTGGCGAACCCGCGGCCGGCCGCGCCCAGAGCTTTGGCCTTGTCCGGATTTTTTATCAGATAGTTCAGCAGGGTATAGATTTCCTCGGCGCTGCCGTTTTGCAGCAGCAGACAGTTTTCGCCGTGGCTCAGGTGCTGTCCCAGATTGGCCGGAGGCAAAATGACCGGACGGCCGCTGGCCATGAACAGAGGCAGCTTGCAGGGAAAGCGGTAGTGGTTGAAGGGGTCGTTCTGACCCGGCTGCACCAGAATGTCCGCCGCGCGCATGACCTGCGGCACCTGGGCGGGGGTTATTTTGTCCGTCAGCTCGACGAGACAGCTTTCGACGCCCAGTTGGGAAAAAACCATCCCCGGCACGTCCAGGCAATATCTGCCGAACTTGATGATGCGCACCTTTGTTCCCGCCCGGCGCAGCAGCGCCACGGCTCCGTACAACTGGGTCACTTCCTCCAGATTGTTGCGATGCACGTTGCCGGGATAAAAAATCGTCACATGGTCCGCCGGGATGCCCCAGCGGGCCTTTTCTTCGGCCGAGGATTCCTGGGGCAGGGCAAAGACCTCCGGCTCGCAAGAGGGCCAGAACACATGGCCGGGCACATGGTCCGGTTTGAAGTCCAGCAAGGATTCGATGATGCAGGTATAGCCCTGGGCGGCGGCAAGAAAGGCCTTGTAGCGCTCGGGGTGCGAGATCCAGTGCAACTCGCCGCCTTGCCGCCAGACGGCTTCGTCCGCCAGCGCTTCGGGGGCCATGTGCGCGCTGTTGGCGGCGAAGATGGCGTCTTCGTTGTCTTCCATATGCACCACAAGGGGAGCGTCCAGAGCCTGCGCCAGGGGTTCGGCCAGAACGCGGGCGCATTCGCGCGGGGTCCAGCAGTGCACCAGGTATTCGCCGCCCCTGTCCTGAAGCATGGCGGCAAAGCGCTTGGGGGACATGCCGGAGCAGCCGTACGAGCGAAATTTTGGCCGGCCGAAGCGGCTGACCGTATCGGGATCGCCCCGGTTGTACACCAGGCATTCCACGCCTTGCAGAGCCAGGGCGTTGGCCAGATGAAAAATGTGCATGCCGCTGGGGGACGTGAAATCAAGGTAATTGACGAAAACTATTTTCATTGTGCCGCTCCGGGATAGCAAAAATCTGACTCGAAATTGCAATTATCGATCCATATCAATAACCGGCGGCGGACACAAATATCCGACTTGCGCCGCCGCGCGCGGCCGGATCACACTTTGGGCCGCGGCCCGGCTTGCCGCCAATTTCATGACGCAGGGGACGAGGCCGCGGATGAAGCGCATGGCGCGTATCGGCCGCATTGCAACCCGGAAGCGATTTTTGTTTCTGTTTCCGGCACTGTTGGTGTAAGACCAAATCCGGTCTCGCGCCACAGAGCAATCACGAGGAGCCGCATGAACGCGTTCACGAGCAGGATGGGCAAATCTCTCCGTTTCGCCGTGTTGGCGCTGGCCCTGGCGCCGGCATTCGCGGCAGGCGGTTGCGGCAAACCGACGGCGAACGCCGCCGGCTTCAGCCTTACCGTCATGCATACGAACGATATGCATTCCGCTTACGGCGGGACCAACGCGAGCGGCATGTTCTGTTATGCGCCGCTCTGCGAAGGCGGCAGAGGGGGCAGCGTGCGCATGCAGCAGGCCTCGCGGGCCGTCAGGCAAGACAGGCCCGACGCAATTTTTCTGGATGCGGGCGATGTGTTTCAGGGCACCCTGTACTGGGCTTCGCACAAAGAGACCATGCCCGCCGCCCTGCTTGATGCAATGGAGTATCAGGCGATCATTCCCGGCAACCACGAATTTGACGACGGTTGCAAGCCCTTTCTGGAAGAGGTTCGCGCGCTGAAAACTCCGGTCACGGCGGCCAACCTGTTTTTTGATCCGCCTCTGGAAGGCGCGGCGCTGATCCGGCCCTGGGTGGTCATTGAACGAAGCGGGCGCAAAATAGGCATCGTCGGCATAGCCAACACGCAAACCGTCACAAGTTCTTCCCCTTGCCCAGAGGCGCGTTTCGCCGATGAAACGGAAACCCTGCGCGTTGCGGTGAACGAATTGACGGCGCAGGGCGTGAACATCATCATCGCCCTGACCCATATCGGGCTGGAAAACGACAAACGGCTGGCCAGGTCCGTGGCCGGGGTGGACATCATCGTGGGCGGGCACAGCCACAGTCTGCTTTCGAACACGCTGCCCAAAGCTGAAGGACCCTATCCCCTTGTCGAGCGCTCTCCCGAGGGCAGGCCGGTGCTCATCGTCACCGCCGCTGCGGCCGCGGCATATCTGGGCAGGCTGGACGTGCGCTTTGATGATGCCGGCGTGCCCCTTTCCTGGCAGGGCGAGCCCATTGTCCTGGATGACGCTTCGCTACGGGAAATGAAAGCCCCTGCGCCTGATCCGGAATTAAGCGCAATGATTGAAAATTTTTCAGAACCTGTGCGGCGGATATTGCGCGAGCCTCTTGGCGCGATCAGCGCCGAAGGCAAAGACGGCAAGCCCCTGGACGAGCCCGGCGTATTGCTGTGCCGGGCCGCCGAATGCCTGACGGGCGACATCGTGGCGGACGCTTTGCTGAGCCAGGTTTTCAACGGCGCCCAGGCTGCTGTCGTCAACAGCGGAGCCCTGCGTAACTCGCTGCCCGGCGGCCGGGTGAACGTCGGCGATATTTTGGTTGCGCTGCCTTTCCAAAACAGGCCCGTGATGGCCGACATGACCGGCTCCGTTCTGTTGCGGGCTCTCGAACACGGCGTGGCCGGTTACGACAAAAAGGGCGGGGCTTTTTTGCAAACCGCCGGCCTGCGTTATGCCTTTGACCCGGGCAAAGAACCGGGCAAGCGCATTGTGAAAGCCGAAATACGGGACAAAAGCGGATCATGGTCGCGCGTTCGCGCCGACACATCCTACAAGGTCGCGACCGTGGATTTTCTGGCAGGCGGCGGCGACGGATTCGCCATGTTGCGCCCTCTCAAATGGCAGAAAGCCGCAATGCTGATGAGCGACGCCTTGCGTTTGCATCTGCAAAAAAATTCGCCGCTGACCCCGAAACTGGAAGGCAGAATCCGCCGTGTGAACAAGCCCTAGTGCTGATGCTGTCCGAGGCCTGTCCGGCGAAACAGGCGTAGCCGACAATTTCGCAGGAAAGCGGAATTGGACGGCAAAGCCGCCCCGAAGGGGTGAGGGCCAGGATGGCCCGAATCAACTTGGCTCGCCGTTAAGCGCCTATTTCAAGCGTAAAATGCTGTAAAGAGAAGACCGCGCGAGGCCTGTTTTTATCCGGCCCTCTCTTGGATGAGGGGCATTACGCAAACCCTGTCAAGCGTTGCCCGACGTTTCCCGATGTTCCCCGGCGTTTCCTGCCGTCCCGCCTCAAAATCCCATGCTAGTGTTGCGTCCTTAAAATAAGTAAGTTATATTGTCTCCAACAACTTGGAGGCAATATGCCGGTTTGGGTGCGCATTGTGCTTTCGCCTGAAGACAGGGCGACATTGACCATGTGGGCAAACGCCGGACGCACTGAGCAACGTCTGGCCAGACGGGCTAAGGTTATTCTGCTGAGCGATGAAAAGGTGCCTTTGGCGGAGATCTCGGAACGAACCGGGTTGACCCGAAAGGTTTGCAGCAAATGGCGTAAGCGTTTCGCTGAAATGGGCATCGCGGGCCTCTCTGACATGCCTGGCCGGGGAAGGCCCAAGGTTTATGATGCGGAAAGCCGCGTGGACGTGTTGGCACTGGCCTGCACAACGCCTGTGGACGGCTCGACACGGTGGAGCGTGCGTAAGTTGGCGGAGGTCACCGGGCAAAGCAAGTCAACTGTCCACACGATTCTGACGGCCGGTCGGCTGAAACCGCACAAGACCGATTATTGGTGCGGCAAAAGCCCTGACCCGGAGTTTTCGGAAAAACGAGCGGCGATAGTCGGGCTGTATCTGTCTCCGCCGGAGAATGCCCTTGTTTTGTGCGTAGATGAGAAATCACAGCTCCAAGCCTTGGACCGGACACAGCCGCTTTTGCCCATGCGTCCGGATGATCCGGCCAGGCTCACGGCAACTTACAAGCGCAACGGGACTACATGTTTGTTGGCCGCGTTGGCGGTGCACCAGGGAGAGATCACGGGGAAATGCGTGGACAGTGCGAACAGTCGTGAGTTTCTCAAATTTCTTAAGCGGTTATACCGACAATACCCTGGCAAGGAACTTCACATTATTGTGGACAACCTCGCCACCCACAAGCAGGCCGACGTGGCCGCATGGATGGCCAAAACAAAACGTGTCCACATGCATTTTACCCCGACGTACGCCTCATGGTTGAATCAGATCGAGATATGGTTCAACATCTTCACTCGGGACGTGTTGCGCGGTGGCATCTGGCCCAGCAAACAGGCGTTGGTGAGCCAAATTATGAACTATATCAAGAACTACAATCAGCTTTGGGCAAAACCCTTTCGCTGGACGTACACAGGTGAACCGCTTACCGCATAAATACGTACTTATTTTAAGGACGTAACACTAGGAGCTGTCTCTAAATAAATCTTTTGCCCAAATAGCCTTGTCATCCGGCCCTTTTTTCTCCGGTCGAGTACCATCAGAGTACACTCCCTTCGCAAAAAGGGCCGGATTCCTCGCTCTTGGAGCAAAATCTTTTATTTA
>JAVBRE010000207.1:0-37012 GCA_031548325.1 Desulfovibrionaceae bacterium | reverse complement strand
GGTTTTGCGGATGTTGTCCACGGCGGAGAGCAAATCGGTCCGTTCCGCCGCCGCTTCCGCCCGGTCGGCGGCGCCGCCGGCTGTATTGGCCGCGGAGGCCGAGCGGTCGGCTTCGGCCTTTGACCGGTCGGCTTCGCTTCTGGCCTCGTCGCGCATGACCGCCACTTCTTCCGACACCCGCCAGGCGTTGGATGCGATGACCCACATGGACAGCTCGTCACCCTTGGCGACAGGGAAAAAGACCCGCACCTGGCTGCTGGGAATATCCTGGCCGGGGTCGCCGATCTCTTCATACTGCGGGGCGTAACCGGGCGCGAACCCCCGGCCGGGGTCGCAGACCGCGCCTTCGTGCACCAAGAGCAGCATGTTGCGGCCGGGATAGTAAATGGATGGCAGGTCCAGAATTCCGCCCTCCGCAACCGCGCTTTGCGCGATCCAGGATCGCCGGATGTTTTTGACATAACTTGCCAGTTCCACCAGTTCGGCCGCGCGTTCCGCCCGTTCCGCCGCGTCAATGGCTTTTGCCGCCGCTTCCGCCGCGGCCAGAAGTTCCGCCAGCAACTCTTCCGGCGTCTTGTCCGAGCCTATGGGAACAAGGATGGCGCGGGAGAGCATTTCGCGCAACTGCTGGATCTGCATGACCAGGTTGTCGAATTCGTCTTCGATGACTTCCGCGTCAAAAGCCCCGCCGTTTTCCAGATCCGTTTCCTGAATGTGCGGCAAGAGGCGGTAGATGGTCAGCTTCACGCCCGGGTCAAGCGGCCTGCCGTTCGGCGCATAGGTCACGGCCACGTCGGATGTGTTGCAGCCCGTGACCGTGTACTTGTTCGCCGCGATGGCCGTATCCTTGCCGGTCTTGGCGTCGGTGGTCACAAGGTAGACGTGCTCCGGTCTGAGCACGGGAAAGGGCAGCGGAAAGACCGTGGCCGCGCCGTTGCCGATGAATTTTGTCTTGGTGATGGTGGTTTCGATGGTCATGGGGTAGGGGCCTCCTGGTTGCGTAAAATCATCAGTCATTGCATGGTGTGGGGATGGAAAGGAAATTTCTTTTTGCTCTTGTTTTGGTGCTTCTGCTTCCCTTTGCCGCCCTGGCCTGGCCAGGCACCGTCGTGGACGTGCACGACGGTGACACGATCACGGTGCAGCGGGAGAACGGCACGAAAGAAAAAATTCGTTTGTTCGGCGTGGATTGTCCTGAGCTCGGCTGGGTGGGGCGATGGGAAACGCAGCCCTACGCCAGGGTTGCGGCCAACTTTGCAAAAGCCCTGTTCAAGAAGGCCAGCCGCGTTGATGTGGCTATTTGGGAAATGGGCGAGAGCTACGGCCGCATTGTGGGCGGCGTCGTCAAGCTTGATGACGGAAGAACCGTGCAAGAAGAACTCGTTCGGGCCGGGCTGGCCTGGGTTGACCCGCGCTATTGCAAGACGAGCATCAAAGAGTGCAAAAACTGGTTCACTCTGCAGAAGGAAGCCTCGGAAGCAAGGCGCGGCCTGTGGCGCGACCTGGACGGCAAGCGCAAACCCGTTGCTCCCTGGAAGTGGCGGCGGGGGGAGAAGGACGAGTAAATGAACAACGGAAAATTACTTTTAGGATCAGTGGCAATTCTTGTTGTTGCCTGGCTAGCCTTGAACGAACTCCGTTATCAACTCATGCTTTCCGTTCGGAACGAAAGCATTACCAGCACCGTAAGTGTTGTTTGGTACCTCATTTCTTTTTGCACAGTCTTCGCCATCGGCCCCCTTTATCGCTGGCTCGAAGACAAAACGGCGAAGAAAATGAAATGCCCGCACTGCCTTCGGGTAATCCGTGCGGACTCCAAAGAATGCCTATTTTGTGGCGAAAGGGGTTCTTGATTTTTCCCGCGCCTATGCTTAGCGTGTTCCCACAGTGCTTGAAAACACCTTCACGGCGGCAGCGCCACCCGTCAGATTTAGCCTTTTCTTTTGCCCTTTTTCTGGGCATAATTGTCATTACTTTGTCTGGAATGGCGGCGCGCCGGATATACGCGACGATGCAATAGCAATACTCCAAGGACCGGGCCGGGGATGCGATCCTACCCGGCCCCTTTCTTTCCTTTCCAACCCTATTCGATTGTCAGAGAGCGATGGCCGGTCAATACGGAATAAGCGTCTGCTGCCCAAACTCCTTTTCCATGTTCTGCCGCATCCGGCGCTTGTAGCCCGGCGACATGGCCTCTTTGATCCGGTCCAGTAAAAGCCAGTCCATAGCCGCCCGCGTGTACCAGAGGTTGAGATAGGGCATATTGTTCATGGTCGAGCGAATGGCAAGATCGCGGGCTTCTTTGCCTTCCCCATGCAATATGTGTGAGCCTACATCAACGAGGTTGCCCAATTCCCCCATAAATGGACCGGCGAGTGTTTCTGTGAATCCACCGCCGAACCTGTTGACCTTCCCCAGAAAGAAATCCCCGAAGATGCCCAGTCCGCCCGACTGCATAGCCGCGGCGAACCATGTTTCTTTTTTGAGCGGATCGCGCGGGGTGCGGTTTTTGCTGATATCTTTCAGGGTCATAGCCATATAACCGAACGCAAGGGCGGAAACCGTAAATTCGATGGCGCCGGGAATGTCCGTTGTCTCCCCGCCTCTGCGCCAGCGCCGCCCGCCGATCTGCCTTTGCCAATACGCGATAGGGAACGACTTGAACTGCATCATGGCCCGGATGGCTTCGCCTCCCCCGGTGCCCGGCCTGATGCCTTGCGTCATGAAAGCGGTGGTCGCGGCATCCGGTTCAATGATGGCGAACTTCGTATCATCGGCGAAAAAAGCCCGGGCGTCGGTTTCCAGGTTCTGCCGAATACGGTCAAACTCGCGGCGCTGCGCCCGCTGCCAGGCGTCAAGTTTCAAGGCGTGTTCATCTTCCGCCCGTTGCACCTTGGCGGCGTGCGCTTCCTTTTCCTGCCGAACCCGTTCGCGGAATTCCCCGTACCCTTCCGGCTCCGTCATGCGGCGCGGTTTCGTGCGCAGGTCATCCGGCAACTGTTTCGCCAGTTCTTCCTCATACAGTTTCCGCGCGGCGCTGGACCGTTTTTCGTACCGGGCGTCGGAGTCGCCCATGCCGCGCGCCGGTTCCTTTTGCAACTCCTTGGGCAGGTGCTTTTCCTTGAAGCGGTTCACCTGGCGCTCAATCTGCTCCGGCGTGCCTTTGAACTCCGGGGGCACGATCTTTTCCAGTTCCGCCGCGCGGGCGGTCTGCCATTCTTTCAGGCGGGCGGCGTGCGCATCTTCCGCTTCCGGCCCCAGGCGTTCCGGCGCGGTGAACGGTTTTTCCTTTTCCAGCGACAGAAGCGCGCGTTCCCGTTCGGTCTGCCATGCCGCAAGCCGTTGTTCGTATTCGGCGGGGATTTCTCCTTTGCGGCGGATGGGTTCAGCAAAAGAAAGTTCGCGGGGTTTTGGCGCGCCGCCTTCCTGCAGGTGTTCCGGCAAAAGGTGGGCGATCTGCGCGTCCGTCAGGTTGCGGGCCATGGCCGGGTTGAAATAGCGGTTGTTCCCCGCGCCCTCTGTCATCTGCCGCCATACGTCCCAGGTCTTTGCATCCACCCCGTGGTATTCGAGCATGGCCTTGATTTCGGGGATCAGCTTTTCAAAGGGCATCTGCCGCGCATTGGCTATGTGCTGCGACATGCGCATGGCGTACCCGACCTTGCCCGACTCGGTCACAAAGTCGATGCCGGAGTATTTGAAAAAGTGGTTCATGGCCTTGGAGACGCGGCCCGGCGTACTGTCCGCCGGGTCAAAGCGGTGCAGCATGGCGCCGAGCGTGCTTTTCGTCAGGAACCCGAGTTCCCGCGCGATTTCCCGTTCCCGCCCTTTGTACTGTTTCATGTAGTCGAAAAGGGCGGACTGGTAGCGTTCCAGAAAGCCGACGCCATTGACGCGCAGGGACGCCGCTTTCGTGAAGGGGTCGGCCAGGGCGGAAAGCATGGCCCCGCCGAGTTTTGTCATGCTCATCCATGCGCGCATCGTGGAGCCGAACCGGGCAACGCCCACATCCACGGGGGAACTTGTCTCCCCGGTCAAGGCCTTCATCCAATTGGCGATACTCCCGCCGGGTTCGGCTTTGGCGGTATTGTAGCCGCGATTGATCCGGTTCAACTGTTTTTCCGCCGCCGCCGCGTCCAGGGTGCCCGCCTTCATCGCCAGGCGTATGGAGTCCTTCTCCGCCTCCACCATGGAGCGGAGCATATGTTCGGGGTTGGGGCCCAGACGTTCCATGAGCGAAAGCCGCCGCGCGCCCTGGACAATTTCATCGTTGATGGCGTTGACCAGAGTGCCGCGCCCGTATTTTTCATGATAGGCAATGGCGGCGTCGGCGTCGCGGAAATGCAGGACCCGGTGTTTGCCCAGGCCCGAGGCGATGTTGCGCGGGCCGATGACCTGGCTTTTTTCCGCGCCGGAAAGGTTGAGGTCGCGCCCGCTGACAATGGTGCTGTATACGTTGGAAAGGATGTCCCGCACTTCCTCTTGCGTCTTGCCGGGGAAGGAGCGTTCGCTGTCCAGGTGTTCCTCCACAAACCGGACCCAGCCTTCCTGCCCGCCGTTCTTTTTGTCCAGCAACCGCACCACGTCATGGCTCTGCGGGAGCCGTCCCTCTAATCGGCCTATGTAAGCCCCGGAGTCGTTGTGGCGCAGACGCATTTCCTCGGAAAGGCGGGTATAGGCGTCGGCCACGGCAGCGGCCATTTTGTTGTTTGTGCTGCCGGGCGTTGCGACTTCGCGCGCGAAGTCGAGTTGAAAGGCCTTGTCCTTCGCCATGAGGCCGAACACAACGGACTGGTCGCCGCCGAACTGCCGCCCGATGGCTTCAAACTCGTTCGCCAGTTGACCGCCCCATTTGCCTTCAATGGCGGCGCGGCGGGCGTCGATGGAGTTGCGCGCGCCGAAGAAGCGTTTCGTGCTGCCGACCAGTATGGCCTTTAGCGCGTCGGTGAAGGAGTATCCCTCTTCTTTGACCTGGGCAATGTACTTTTCTTCTTTCATGCGCCGCATAATGTTGATGGCCGTCTGCCGCCGATCTTGAGCCACTTTAAGCCGGGCCGCGTCGTGGTCGGCGATGACCGCCGCCGCCAGGTCCGCGTCACCTTTCACCAGCTTGCCGTCCGCTTCCAGGCGTTTCTTGCGGGCCAGCATTTCCGCGACGGTCTGTTCCGCGTCCACATCCGACAAGCCCGCGTTTCGCAGCGCGCCGATACAGTCATTTTTTGTGATGCTCATTCGACCACCTTCATAACGCACTCGGCAACCGAGAGCGCGGCCTCTTCAAGTTTGTTGACGCGGGCCGTTTCTTCGTTGTGGGCAAGCAGGGCTTCCCGGTCAGCCTGCGAAAGCCTTCCTTCCGCTTCAAGCTGCGTCAGGCGCGCCTCTTCGGCGCTGATTCCCGTTTTAGGGTCGATGCCCGACGCTTCAAGATCGGCTGCATTATCCTTTGACAGCGGCGGAAAAGGCTCATGGGCCTCCGGGGTTTCCGGCCTGAAGTCGAGCGCCCTGGTGGAGTCATTGACGTGCAGGGTTTTCGGCGCTATATTCTCATCAGTACCGCTCCGATGGTCAGTAAATCGTCCAGGCTGCCGGGATAGTTCGTCGGATTCCGACGAACCCAGATGAGGGGATTCGGGCGTCCCTCCGGAGCGGTCTTCTTTTTTGTCCAGTCTCGTATTCAGCCGTTTTTTCTGCTCCCGGTATAGAGATTTCACCACTGTTCTGTTTTCCGCATCAATTCCGACGAAACCTATTTCCGCAAGTTTGTCCCGCAGGCGAACCAGCGCTTGAATGTGCGGGTATCGTGTCGATGAGGCGAATGCCGGGTCCAGGTGGAAAACCTGAAGCAGCGTCTCGGCCACTTCGTCAGCGGTCATGCTGTTTTTCAGTATCCGCTCTTCATGCAGCTTTTTCACCACATTGGCCGGGACAATAAGATCGTCGCCAATAAAAGGGCGGACCCCTTCCGCCGTGCGTATCTCGTTGAGCGCCGCTTTGTAGTCCGGGCGGAGCTTGCCGAAATTCACATCCGCGAACTGTCCACTTTCCAGGCTGTCCACAAGCTGCTGCACCTGCAGCTTGGTTATGGTGGGGGAATCCTTCAGGACCGGAGAAACATCCACGGCCCTGCCGCTTACGATGTCGGTAAGGGCAAGCTCCATCGCCCGGGCGATTTCCAAACGTTCGGCAGGCTGCGTCGTTTCGCGCAGTTTCTTTGCGAAACCTTTTTCATCCATGACTTCCAGGGCGCGCCCGGCTTCCGCATAGGCCGACGCTTCCCCGCGGTGCATGCCTTCCGTTGTTTCCGCGAACCTGGCGCGCAGGGGGCTTTCTTCCGGCAGGTGGGACAAGGCCGCGTCCAGCTTGCCGGGCATGCTGCGCCTGGCCCCAGCCCTGGACAGGAAAGAACCGGTCCCGTGAAAGAGCGGCCCGGCCACCGCGCCGAAAAGCGTATCCGTCAGCACTTCCCCGGTGGTGATGTTTTCGCCCTTGCTGTTCAAATCCCAGGCCGCTATGGACGAGGACGCGAGGTTGCCCGCCGCGCCTTCGATCAGCCCTTTTTTGAGGCTGTTCGCCGCTACCTGGCGCGCGGTCATTCCGGCCAGTTTCAGGCCGGTGACGGCCCCGCCGCCGAAGGGGATCAGGTTCACCGGGTCGGGCAAGCTGCCGATCAGCCCGCCGCCGAAGCCGACAGGCCCGTACCACCAAGCCCCGTTTTCCGAACCCGCATGAATAAGGGTTTCCCGGCGGCGGCGCTCGTCGAAATTTCTGGCGTAAATTTCCGCCCGGATATTGTTCATGCCGGGCTGAAAGGGAATCGCCTTGCGGTAATGTTCTGATCCCTTGTATTCCTCTTCGTCCTTGTATTCGGTCAGCTTGCCCTCGTCCTTGGCCTTGCGTTCCTCGTTCCAGGTGCTGATGCCCTCGTAAGCCCGCACGCCCGTGGTGCGGTCAAAGGCCTCGGCCATTTTCGCGGTAAAGTATTCCCCGGCCCCGGGCGTCCATTTCAGGCTGTCCAGGGCGAGGCCTTTTTCATCCGTGGCGCCGAAGCTGCGGGCCATGTCATCAACGGTCGCAAGCATCATGCTCATTGCTCGGTCCCCCAGAATTCGGGATTGAGGTCCGGCCCCGTGTTCGCCTTTTCATCCGGCTTGCCGAAGAATATTTCCGATATCGACTTGCGCTTCAGCGTCGGCGTGTAGGTAAGGTTGTGCTTCTTGGCGATATGCCTGCCGCCAGCGTCAACCGCTTCCGACAAGGGAAAGGCGATAGGCTTGCCGTCTCTGCCCGTGACCAGCATGCCCCCGGCCATGAGCGCAACCTGGCTGTCGCCCGTGGTGATCCAAACGCCGTTTTGCTGGACCTTGCGCACCTGCTCATCAGTGAAGCCTTCCGGCAGAAAGTCTTTGATGTTGCTGCGCACAACGCCCAGGCTTGACTCAACCTGAGCCGAGTCCAGTTTCATATGCCGGGGCAGGCGGAGCAGGTTGGCATCATTCATCACGTACTCATAGGCCTTGCCGAAATCTTTCATGGATTCGCCCCGGCCCAGACGGACCATGCGCGTGGACACATCCTGCATGCCGGAGGCTGTGTGGATCACCAAGGGGTGCGGGTTCGCTTCCGCCATGCGGCGGTAAAACTCCACGGTTTCCATCTCCATCGCCTGCTTCTTGGCTTCGCCGGTTTTTAGGTTGGGGTTTTCCGGTATCTCCCCGTCCTTCATCAGACTGACGGCCAGGAGATCGCGCGCGAAAACAAGGTTGCGCCCATCGTCCATAGCCAGGTTCGCGGCGGCTGCGGCTCCGGCGGGAAGTTCCAACTCCTGCATAGCCTTGAAGGCCAGGGAACCGTATTGCGTGGAAAGGCCGATCAGCTTTTGCAGTTTCGCCGTGCTGTCTTTAGCCGGATCGTTCAGTTCCGTTTTCAGGGCGTCCACCTGCGCGGCGGTCAGCACTTGGGCCGTGAAGCCCGGCATGCCCTTCGCCATAGCTTCCTGCAGGGCCATGTTGCGGCGCGCGGCCTGTTCCGGCGTATCCTGCTGCGGCGGTCCTTCCGGTTCAGGCGCGATCTTCGCGGACTGCGCCTGTTTTTTCAGCAGGGTCGCGGCATACGCCGCCGGGTCTTTGGCAAAGGCCTGCATGCGCTTTTGCATGTTCGCCGCCGACATGGAGCGGACTTTGGTCACGATGGCGGCGTTGTCGGGCCGCATCATATCGGGCTTGGAAAACGCGGCCTCGAACTGCGCCTTCTGTTCGGCGAAGGGAAGATTGCTCGAGGCGTCCAGATAGGGCCGGGCCTGCTCGTAAATCTCCCGGGTCTTTTTGAGATCTACCGCCGCTTCGGGTTTACCCAGGCGGAGCAAATCCTCTTCCATTTTTTGAATGCGCGTGAAGTCGCCTTTCTCCATAGCCCAGGCAAGCTCGTTGTCCTTGTTGTGCAGGATAACGGCGGCTTCTTTGCTGTTCTCGGAGGCGCGGCGGTGAATTTCCGCGTTCGCGTAATCGACCACCTTCAGCTTGTCGGCTTCGCGCATGTCGAGCAGATGTTCCCGTTTCGCGGGAGCCGGAGCGGAAGGAGCGCCGCCGCCCGCAGAGGCAGAGCCGCTTGCAGGGGCCGCGCCATCGGGAACCGTGATGCCGGAACCGGCGTCGGAAACCACCCTGCCGGAATCCGCCAGCATGACCGCGCCAGGCACGCCGGGACCGGCGGGAGCGTCTTTGCCCTCGATATCCGCGCCCAGGATGCTCTTGACGTAGTTCTGTGTTTCCGCCGGGACGGCCTGGCCTTTGGCCCCCTTGCCGGTTTTGATAAAGGCGTCAACGTTGCCGGGGCCCCAGTTGTACGCCATGAGCGCAAGCTGCTGGTCACCCTGATAGCGGTCCAGCATCTGCTTCAGGTATTTGACCCCGCCCTTGATGTTGCTGGCGGGATCGTCAGGATTGACGCCAAGCTCTTTTGCCGTTTCCGGCATAAGCTGCATCAGGCCGCGCGCCCCGGCTTTCGACACCTGGCGGTCCTTGCCCCGGCTCTCCGTATGGATGACGGCCTGTACCAGGTCCGCCGGAACACCTTGGGCTTCGGCTTCCTTCACGGCCATTTCCTGAACAGGGGCGGGCAGGGAAACGGCCTTGACCTGGCCCGGCTGCGCGCCGGGTGCCGCCGCTTTTCCCTGCGGCGCTTTGGGGTCGCGATAATCCAGTTCCGAGAGGATGCGTTTTTTCGTGCCCTCCGGGTCTTTGCGGGCGTTCACATACTCATCTTCCAGCCTGGCCCGGTGGTACACGTCCGCAATCTTCCGCTTGTCATCCTCGGAAATGCGGGGATCATCAAAGAGCTTGCGGGCCTGATCGTAATTTTTGGCTTCCACCTGGCGCGTGAAAACTCCGGCCAGAGTGCCGGAGCGGATTTTGCCGACTTCCTCTTCCGTTGCCTCCGGGGGGAGTCCCAGCTTGGCGGCGCGCTGGCGCTGCACCTTCTCCATGCGCGCCAGCGAATCGTCCACCTGCTTCAGGTCCGTGAAGTTGTCGCGGGCGGAGCGGTCCTCGATTTCGATCTGCGAGGTCATGGACTGGATTTCCCACGTCTTGCGTTCCGCCGCCTCGTGTCTGGCAACCGAGGACATGGTGGACATGCGCAGCCCGCCCGCCTGGTTGGCGAAAGACCGCGCCGCGCTTTTGCTCATGCCCTGCGTAGCCGCGGCTACTTCCTTTTCAAACCAGTCCTTGGTTTTCGGAACCGAGTCCAGGGTGTCCTTGCCCTTGCGCCCGTAAACGCCGGGGTCGCCTGAGTTGGGATCGCCGTGCAGGTGGGTGTTCAGCTTTTCATTGAGCTTCACCAGGGCGTCGCGGGCGTCGTTCTCGTCCCGCTCCTGCTGCATTTTCTGCGCGATCTTCACGCCCATGTCGGCCAGATCGTTGACGCCCTGCGCAACGGCGGCGACGCTTTTGGCGTGCCCGGTGAAGGCGTCTCCACCCGCGCCCTGCTGGCGGACGCCGCCCGCGTTCAGGCTGTGATGAAGGCCCCTGTCCTGGGCCTGAGTGGGGATATTTACCAGCGGGGCGCTTTGGTTCGGTACGCGCATAGTCCGTCACCTATCCTTTCATGGCGTAGTAGCTCTGGCCCGCCTTGGCGGCGGAGGAAAGCAGGGAACCGGCCACCACGGACCCCACGTTGACCTTGCTGGTCTGGGCGAGAGCGCCTTGAGACTCATGCCCGCGAGCCTGGTTTTCGGCGCGCCAGGCCTCCACATCGCCCTGCTGCAGAAGGGCCATGGCCTCACGTTCGCCTTCCGCTGCGGCGTCCATGGTGACCTCTCCCGCCGTGCCGGAATCAACCACCACCCCGGACGCGCCTTGCTTGGCCCGTTGCGCGCCGATCAGCCTATCCGTCTCTTTGCGCTTCTCCATGGAGTTGCGCATGGCGTTGGCCTGGGCGTAAGCCCCTTCCTGCCGCGCCATGAGCGCATTGTTTTCCGCGACTTTGGTGTTGTAGTCCGCCTGTTTGTTCCCGGCCTTGGCGGATTCGCTGGCGGAATAGGCGGAAACCCCGGCGGAAATGGCGGTGGACGCCAGCATGACGACAAGGGGCGCGGCTGCGAAGCACATAGTTATCCCCCCTGCTTTTTATTCTGGATATTGAACGTGGTGTCCGTGGCCTGGCCGAACCCGACCCCCGTTTGCGAAGAGGAGTTGAGCACGCTGTTCGCATTGCTCGCGGCGTCGCGCGAGGCGTAATATTTTTGCCAGGCCTCGTTGTTTTTCTGTTCCGCCTTGGCTTTTTCCTTGTCCTCTTTTTTCTTGTCCGCCATGCCGGTGATAAAGTCGCCGGAAACGATGGCGGCGGTTGTGTTGTCCAGGCCGACGCCCTTGGCTATCGTACTGACTAGGTGAACGGGGGAAAGCAGAGCGCCCCAGGGGCCGAGATTTACGCACATGCGCGTTGCCTCCAAAAGTAAACAAGGTTGTGGCCGAGCGGCCCCCTGACCTGAGCGGGTTCTATGGTGAAGCCGACCCAGGCCAGCAGCCGCAGGGCCGTCACATGATCGGGGTCCGCCACGTTTTCAAGCCGGGGGAACACCGTCAGCCAATGCAGGAGAAAACGCCGGATCAGGCGGACCATGGGAACAGCCGCGGCGGGCCGCTCAATTTCGGGCGTGCCGACGAACCAGGGAAGGCCAATGCCGGAAAGCAGGTCAAGCCGCCCCACCCCGAGAATGGCCGCGATATTCCCATCAATGCGAACCGTCGCCGTCATCAGGGAATTGCCGATAGAGAGCGGCAGAGCCGCCCGCGCTGAAATGCCCGCCACCTTCCAGGCTTCGCGCTCGTCGCCGGGCCTGAGGCCCCGCCGGAACAGTTCGGCCTCGTCGCCGGGTATGAATGGCGCCGCGCTAACCCGCAATGTCCACCTCCAACATGATGGCGGTGATAATGAGCGGCAAGGGCGCATCCTGGGCGAACCAGATTTCGCCCTCAGGGCTGTAGCCCACATCCGGGTTGTATTCCCGGTCCCCGGTATAGGGCGGGACGGGAGAACCGTATTGCTCCGGCAGAAAGGGCAGGTCGTACATATTGTAGGGGTGCGGGCCGTAAGAGCAGCCCACGGAAGCGGAAAGGCGGATGCGCGATCTGCTGTATGACCGTACCCGCCCGAGCGTAGCCCCTTCCTGCACGTCCGCCTCCGGAGTCTGCGGGCACATGATGGCGCGGTACGGCAAGCCGACATGAGCCTTTGTGGTGGACAAGGGCAAGGTCACGGACCCGCCCTTCACGATCTGGTTGGGCTGCGGGCTGCCGTCCGCCAGGATGGAGACTATGCAGCCTTCCAAGTGGGAAAGGCCGCTCAGGGTCTTTGTGGCCGCTCCCGAATAGGACAGGCCGGAATCCACAAAAAAGGCGTTTGCTATGCCGTCCGACTCCTGCCAGCGCGGCTCGAAGCGTTCAAGGTACCAGCGGCTTTTTCCGCCGATGATCCGTTCCACCACCACATAGGTATCGTCCTCCATGGCTCCGGCGGTGACGGCCACGGAACGGAAGCCGCCGTTCGTGGTGATGCGGGACCAGCCCCAGATTTCATGCTCTTTAAGATAGGTGAGGGCCAGGAGCATGCCGTCATCGCGCACGCAGAAGATGGTGCTGCCGGGGGCCTGCTGGTAATCCCACTGCTTGATAAGGTGGGTGTCAAACAGGTGCGAGGCCAGAACGGAAAGATCGTTGCCCGCGTAGCCGTCCTTTTCCAGGGAGTAGCAAAGGTCGCGCACGCGTGAACCCTGGCGCTGCACATGCAGGACCGAGTTGCCGATGATCAGAGGCCGCAGGCGCATGGACCCCCAATAGCTCTGTTCGCGGACGTTGATGCTGGTGGGCGTGATGGTGCCCTGGTCCGCGCCGATGGCTTTGTATTCCGATCCGGCGGTGCCCAGCAGCAAATCGCCGAAGGCCGCGACCCACTGAATGATGTCGATGCGGCCAGAGGCCAGGGTGAACTCCAGGGCGTCGTCATCCTTCAGGGGCTTCGACCTGGCGAAGTCCTCGTAACTGCCGGTGCGGCTGGCGTGCCATGTCTGGGGCTGCAAGGTCGGGGAAGCCAGTACAAGCCGCTGCTGATGGAAGGTGACAAGGCCGGGGTGGTTCCCCTCGATAAAGGGGTCCTGCGGAATCGGCGGGGTATCCTTCGCGTCAACGGTGTAGCGGTCATCGCGGAAAGAGGTTGTTTCCGAAACGCCCACCAGGCCGTAAACGCCCGCTTCCTCCCGGTAGATCAGGTAGCTTTCGGCCCCGGACACGGCGGACCAGGAAACCGTGGCGTAATCGCCCACAACCCAATCTGACGGGTGTTTGCCGCTGGGCTGCTGGCCCCTGGCCGATGCCGAAATTTCTCCCTTGCTGTTCACGGCGGCGACCTTGTAGCGCAGGGAAAAGGAGCCGCCGCCGGAAGAGAAGCCCACCGTCACGGACGCGGGCGCTGCAATCGTCGGCATGAACTGAACCTGCACCAGCCGCCAATCCGTGTGACTGCGCCGTTCCACCTTGCGCAGCGCATGGCCGTTGTGGGCCAGGTACACAAGGTCGCCGGACTGCGCGAAGGATATGTCATAAAGCTGCGCGGCGGTGTACGGCGCGGCCATGCTGATAGGTTTGCCGTCGCTTCCCTTCACAAAGCCGTTTTTCTGCGCCACCCTGATTTTCCCTTCCGAGAAGATCATCACGTAGTTCTGGCTGGGGTCGGCGGAAAACTCGAACGGGATCAGGACGGCGAAGCTCCCCAGATCTTCAAGAAAGCGCGTGCCCATCCTGCGCCGCAGCGGGCCGTGCAGGTCGGGCAGAAAGTTTTCCAGGTGACGGCAGGAGTTCTTGAACTTGCCGAGGTCGTACCTGGACGCCAGGGACAGCGAGATTTCGCCGCCCGTGAAATTCGTATACGCGACTTTCACGGCTACATCCTATGCGTATAGCAGCCCATGCGGGCCGCGATCCAAGGGTTGTCGTGCCCGCCGTTCCATTCTGAATCCGGGCAGGCGTAGGGCTTGCCTTCGCGCGCGTCCGCCGTCTTGGCTTTCGCCAGCAGCGCCGTGTAGTTTTTTTCGGCCAGTTGAACGACCTGAGCGTTGCCCTTGAGGATGCAGGGCGCCACATGGCAAGCCAGCTTCGCGGAAAGCGCCCGGGCGAACAGCGGGTCAAAGCGGGCCGGGTCCGTAACCAGTTCGGTGTATGCGGCTATGGGCTGCTCGATATGTGTCATCACCAGGGGAATCCCCTGGTCTGTGCCGCCTTCCTGAGCCACGGTAAATTCCTGTGAAGGCCGCCCGGCCTGGTCGATCAGGGTATGCAGGTGCAGACACCCGCCCGGGTAGGCGTAGGCGTAGGGATATTCGCGCCGCCATGTTTCCGGCATGGGAACTTGAGCCAGGCTTTTCCGCGCCTGGGCGAAGTTCCACGGGAAGTCGCGCAACGCCTCTTCAACGGCCAGGTCGTAATGCTGGTTGCAATACGTGGCCTCCGGGGTGTTTTCGTCCAAGGAGGCAACGGTCCGCGTGCCGATGGACAAGAGGGCCATGTTGCATATCTGAACTCGTGAAAGCATGCTGCGTCTCCTTCCGCTTCCGCGCCGGGGGCATGGGGCGCGCCACCCCATACCCCCGCTTGGTTATACGGTCTCGGCTGGGGGAAGCTCTGACGGCGTGACGCCGGGCGCGGAATCTGCGGGGGGTGTGACCCCTGCGGCAGGCGCGGCCTGTGCGGGAGGCGCGGGCGGAGCTTCCGCCGCTGGCGCTCCCTGTGCGCCTACCTCTTCCAGGTGGGCCGGGCACTCCTCAAAACGAGGCCAGGAAAAGACCTCGCCCGCATCGCGGTAATGCCCGATACGGCAGGGCACCTTGGCGCGGTACAGAATATGGCCCGCGCTCAGCGCGTCTTTCGAGGCGCTTTTTTTGGGAGCCGCCATTTACGCAACCACCTTTCCGGCCTTGATGTACTGGCCGGGTTCATAGCCGCTGAATTCATCCCGGGTGATGCCCGCCCACAATTTGCCCGTGGCCGGGGTGCCGCCCACGGTGTAGGCCAGGCGGATGAACTTGCCGCGCAGGGTTGCGGGCAAAATGAACGAGAAGGCCCCCACCCTGGTCAGCTTGGCTTTGGGCGCGTCGATGCCGCCCACGGCGGTGAAGGTGGAATTGTCGTTCGATTCCTGCACTTCGATTTTCAAGGTCGCGGTGGCGGGGTAGACTTCCGTCACGGCCACGGAGACGATGACGGGGCTGGCTTTGCCGAGGAACGACGCCACGGGAAAGGACGCGGAGTTGCCGCTCGCCTTGACGGCGACATTGTCGGAAAAGACGCACAACTGGTCGATAATCATTGAACACTCCTGTTTTTTGCTGCCCGCCCCGCCTCAAACGAGAGGGGCGGGCGTTTCATGCCTTGGCTCCGAATGGACGCGGCGCGCTTACGGAGCAGCCGTCAGCGCGGTTTCAGTGGTGAGAATGGCGTCGTTCTGGCGAACCGGAGCGCCGTGCAAGAAGGGAACGTTCTTGGACTGGAACAACTCGCCGTAGTGCAACTGGACGTTGCCCGCATCCGACGCTTGCAGTTCCAGGGCGGTCATAACTTCCTGGTTGCAGTACCACTTGAGGCGGTTGCGCTTTTCCGCCGGAATCTGGTTCTTCGCCTGGATCGTCAGGCGGTGCAGGTCGAGGAACCCGGCATCGCCTTTGGCCTTGGTCAGAGCCGCCACAGGGATGTTGCAGATACGGATCACGCAGCGCCAATCGCGGACGGAAAGCCCCACGTTCCACTGATAGAGGTCGCCCACGGCCCGGAAGGCGTTGCCGTCATCGTCCAGGGCG
Organism: Desulfovibrionaceae bacterium; assembly: GCA_031548325.1. Lineage (GTDB taxonomy): Bacteria > Desulfobacterota > Desulfovibrionia > Desulfovibrionales > Desulfovibrionaceae > FLUQ01. Next base: position 21,669 of record JAVBRE010000207.1, on the reverse strand, counting down.
TCGTATTCGGGGATGAGCTTATGCTTCAGCCCGGCCTCGGAGTCTTTGGGGAAGATGCCGGAGACTTCATTCTCACCCCAGATAACGCCCCAGATGGACGTGCAGGCCGCGCCCGTGCCGCCCGCGTCGATGACCTGAGGCGCGTTCTTGAAAGCGTAACGCGGGTCAAGGCCGTGAATGCGGTCAGGGTTGGCCCCGATGTTGCCGTAGAAAATGGCGACGGCCAATTCCTGGCGCATAGCCTCCATGAACGCTTTGGCTTCGCTTTCGCGGTAGGCCTTGGCCTGGGACTGGTGCAGTTCCAGCATCTTCAGGTCGATGACGCTGCGCGCTTCCAGCATGCCCACCGGGTCTTTGACCTGCGAGACCTGGCTCTTGCTGACGGGGATGCCCTTGTACAGCCGACGCCAGTAAACCTTGGGCAGGCCCTGGCGGACGGTGGTGGTGTGGGCGTCATAGCCGTTGGACTCGCGGAACACGATGTCCTCGAGGATGGTGTTGTCCATGTTCATCATTTCGATGACCGGAAGCATTTTGCCGTCTTTGCCGAAACACATGCCCCATTCGGCCAGGGTGCGCACAACTGCGCCGTCAAACTTGGGTGCGGTAGCCATAGTATCTCCTGTCGATAAACGGTTGCTGTTGGTTACGAGGGCATGACATCATCAGGCCACATTCTGTCGCGCAGGGGTGTATTGTCGGTTTTCTGTTCCCTGCCCGTGTGCGCGGTATCCTCTTTGAGGCCTTTGCCGACCCTGGCAAGGAAGCGGATCACGCCCGGATGGTTGCCGTAGCCGCCTCGGGTAAGTTCAGCGATCAGCGTGCCCGAGGGGTCATATGTCTTGAGCGCCCTTTGCGCCTGCTGCACGGTGACCGGCAGGTTGTCGCCGCCGAACTCAGAATCATTGGTGATCTCTGCTTTCCAGGCTTCCTGCCGCTGGTTGAACTGACCCAAAAGGGCCTGCTGGTTCTTCACTTCCAGGTCGAGCATCTTGCGGGCGGCTTCCGGCGGAATGCCGTGTTGCGCGGCCAATGTCTGAAACTCTTTCAAGAGTTCGGGGTTGGCCTCCATGCCTTCGGGCAAGGTCACGTCATAGGCTTCGGGAGCCAGGGGCGAAGCTGCGGCCCCTGTTCCGGGCTTTGCGGCGGCGGGACTATCGTCCGGTTGGCCGTCCTGCCCTTTGCCGTCCTGGTCCTGGTACTGGTCATTGAGCAAAGGCAGGGTGCCCTTGTCGCCGCCCGCGGTGCTGTCCTTGGCGGCGGGCGTCGCCTGTGCGGGCTGCCCTTGCGGTTCCGCCGCTGCGGCGGCGGGAGTTTCAGCTTGACTCATGGCGTTGCTCCTCGCGTTGGAAGGCGACAAGCTCATGCATGGCGTCCGGATCAGCCGTCAGCAGCAGCTTGTACAGGTCCAGGCCCACGGCCCGCCTGCCTTCCAGGAAAAAGGTTGTGGAATTGCCCGTGAAGCACGGGGCGAAAACACCGGTCTGGTTGATGACCCAGGCGAGAAGGCGCTTGCCGTGCTCGGTCGCTATGACCGCCTTGGCCGACAGCACAAGCGCGTCACGGCGGCGCTTCTCCTTGAGGGAAAGCTCTTTCTGCTTGGCTTTCTCAACCTGGAACAGTTCATCAAGAAAAGGGTCGGTCTGGTTCATGCGCCCCCTTCCAGGGCCGCGCCCATGCCGCCCATAAGGCCCTGCAGGGCGGAACCGGCTTCCCCGGCCTTGCCCATCATTTCAATGGCGCCCATGCCCTGCTGCATCTGCTGGGCCTGCGCTTGTTCAGCCTTGCGGGCTTCGCGCATTTCGTCCCGTTCGTCCTGGCCGCGCAGTATTCCGGCCTCGACGCCAAGGTATTCCGCGTAAGCGTCCACAACCTTGTCGGGGTTCACCGCGTCCAGCACTTCGGGGAAAAGCTGCGCACTGTTGCCCACGAACCCGGAGAACTGCTCTATGCCGCTGGTGGCCACCATCTTCTGGGCCTGGGCCAGGACGGAGACGAACTCCACCTTCATGGGCATGCCCTTCATGTCCTCAGGCGGCTCGGGCAAAAAATCGGCGTCCGCCATAAGGTCGAACACGCGCCCGATCAGCGGCATGAACAGTTCGTCGTGCAGGCGTTCCAGCACGGGGCCGATCAGGATCAGCTTTTCCTCTTCGCGGGCGGCCACTTCCCGCGCCGTGATCTGGCGGCGGTCGGAATTGAGCAGCATGCGGAACAGGTTGTTGAACAGGCCTTCTTTGACCTGCTCACGGATGCCCATGATGGCCGCTTGCGTGCCTTGGATGTTGTGGCGGATCTGCACGGCGGGATAGACAGCCTGGCCGGAGCCGCCCGTGCTGTTCACAAAGTTTGCGCCGCCGGGCAGCAGGTTGATCTGTTTCAAATCTTCCGGCGCGACCATGGGCGGGTTGATCTCTTTGTGCAGCGCCTGCAGCATGCTCGAAACCATCTGCTGCAGGAGGACGGAATCAGGCAGCACGTCCATGCCGGGGCTGCGCCCGTAAACGTCCGCTGCGGTTACGTCCCAGCGCGGCCCAAAGCCGGGGAACGACCTGAACCCGGATTCCGAAAGTACGGTGGGGCTCCGGCCCGCTCCGCCCTTGCCGGTGGAAGAGGAGCCGCCCTCAAGATAGTACACGGAGGCAAAGCGCATATCCTGCGGCCCCGGCTGATTCGCCCGGCGTTCGTTGCGAGGGAAAACCGCATGAATGACCGTGTAGTATTCATTCCAGTTGCTTTGCGTCTGGAACATGGCGTGCATCCACTCCGGAATGCGGGAATGCTCGAAACGCCGCATGATCTGGCGGAGCGTCATTTCAACGGAGCGGAAAATAGTGTCCACCCGGCTATGCTCGTCAACGTCAAGGCAATACTCCCCGATGGTCAGGGGCAGGAAGCGGACCGCCGTGCGCTCGTCCTCCAACGCGAACATGAAGGCCGTGCCGAAGGTGCCCAACTCCCCGTAGATGTGGTGAATCGCGTTGTAGAAGTTGGAGCGGTGCATCACGGAGCGCATGCGCTTCTCCACCTCGTCCAGCCAATCCCGCACGGGTTTCGCGCCGGAAAGGGCGTGATCTTCGAGCGCCAGCTTGAACCAGGGCCGGGCCGGGCTGGTCATGCCGCCGTGCAGCCCCGCCGCCAGGTCGCGCATGGCGAGAACGCCCGTGGAGTCCAGCACGCCGCCGCGAAGCCCGCCCTCGTTGGCATTCCTGCCCTCTGTTTCCAGGCGGCATTTGCGGGGCAGGAAGTGCTTCGCCAGCACCTTCCAATCCTGTTCCCAGGACGTGCGCTTGGTGAGCAGGGCCTCCCGGCGGGAAGCGAGTTCCGTTACATCCATCATCGGTAATATCTCCCTTGCGGAGTTTTCTTGCTGTTGCCGCATTCGATCCGGCCCCGGCCCTCTTTGAGGGGCTTGGAGTCTTCAGCATACGGCACGCAGACCGTCACGCCGTTGCAGCCCGTGGCGGAAAAGGCCCAATGGCCCTCTTGCAGCATGCGGAGCGTATCGCCACTGGGGGAATCTTCCGCGATAAAGCCCCAGTCAGAACCGGACCAGAACGCGCCAGCCTTGAACCATGCGGAGCCGGATTGAACGGACGGCGGGCCGAAAAGCAGGGCGACCCATGTTTTCGAGGCGTTGAGGGTGTTTTCGTTGTAGAGCCACTTGCAGGAAAACCGCGTGAGCACGGGAACCGGATTCGGTATCCAATCTCCGTTGTTGTCGTAATGGCCCTGATCCACGGTTTCATATCCCCACGTATGCCCGCCGCTTTCCTCCCGCCCAAACAGGATGTCCGCCGCGAACATGCGGGCGAAATATGATTCCAGCCGCGCACGCTCCATGGCCTGATAGACCGGAGCGCGTGAAGCCGGGATCCATGCCCCGCTCCCCTGGCCGTAATCGACCTGGGGGTATGGCCCTTTCCAATCCGCCACGTATTACCCGCCGAGCAGGGTTTTCCCCTGCTGTTGCTGCGCCGCTTCCTGACTGCCGAAGGGGCTGGTCAATATGCTGCCTTCCTGGCCGAGCGCGGCTTTCGCCTTTTTCAACTGCGCCTCACGCGCGCTCTGCGCCGCGTCATCCATGGTCTGCTCCTGCTGGTAAGGCTTGGGGGCTTCAGCCACAGGGGCCGGAGCCGAAGCCGCCGAAGAGCCGCTTTTTCCGCCGCCACCGCCCATAGTCATTCTCCATCGTTGAGGTTGAGTAGGTACACGCATTCATCAGCGCGCCGGGTTTTGCCGTTCGCCCGGTACAGGATCATCGCGCCCGGCAGGCGCATCTTTTCCACAAAGCCGAAGGCTTCCGCCCAGCGGCGTGTTCCCCGGTAACAGTGGGGAATAATCGCGATCAGGGTTTCCAGCCCGCCAGCGGTCCGCAAAAGCTCGAACCAGATGCGCCCGGCCTCGGCAAAGCTGCCGTCCCGTCCGCAGATGAAAGAGGCCAGGTGCGCGCAAGCCGTGTTGCCGCTGTTCGTGATGTTGTTGACGACCCCGATGCCGATAAACACGCCGTCTTTCTTGGCCGCGTAAAACCAGGTGTCGGGGTCGCCCGCGAAGGCTTCAAAGGCCGCGAAGCTCCGCACAAAGCCATCGTGAAAGAAGATCTCCACCAGATCCTCGGCCAGCATCAGCCCCCAGAGTATCCCGAGGTCATTGCGGGTCAGGTCGCCGGGAGCGGGGTGCTGGGAATATCTGTGCAGGGTCACGCTCATGTCAGGGCCATTCCGTAGGTTGCGGGGTTGTACTCGGTGATCGCCATGCGCCGGGCTTCGCTGGCTTTCACCACCGGGGCCGCGAAAGTCAGGGCCAGGGCGTCGCCCTTGTCCGGGGAAGCCAGGCCGCGCGCCTTCATGTCCTTTTTCCGTTCAAGGATGATCTGGCCCTTGTCGCCGGTGAACCCGTATTCCGGGGCCGTAAGGTCGTCGCGAAGCTCCTGGTCCTGGGGGATCATGGCCCCGGTGCCCAGCCAATCGCGCATGAGACACCACATTTCCGTGCGCTTGTTGGCGTAGAGGTCTTTCTTCAGCGCGGACGAGCCGAAATCGACGCCGATCACGGAATGCCCAAGCTGGCGGAGCCTATCCACAACCCCGGCGCCCATGCCGGTCTGATCGATGAACACGGCGTCCGGAAGGAACTCCATGATCTCCTGGGCGACGAGCCCGGCGAAAGTCATCAGGTCGATTTCGCGCCAGGCTTTAAGCCCAAAGGCCGCAAGGCCCTGGCGGCGGATAAGGGCGCTCTGGTCCCCGCCGAAGCGGGCCACGTCAACGCCCAGTATCTTCGGGGCATGGCTGAACGCTTCCGCCCGGAGCAACATGGAAGCGGCCATATCCACCACTTCCACGGAGATAAGCTGATTGCTGCCCGCGCGCGGGAAAACGCCCCGGACCCTGATCCGCGCGAAGTCGCTGTCCTCGCCGTAGTCGGTGATCCACTGGTTGATCTGGGCCTTGTTCGCCATCTTGGCGGTGCGGCTGTCGATCTGCTTTGTTATCCAGCGATGCCGGAAACGGTGAAAGCAAGCGTGAAAGCGCCCGCTGTTCCGCGTCGGGTTGCCCAGCGCCAGCCAGACCGCGCCGGGGGTGGTCATGGCTCCCTCGGCGGTTTCCCATATGGCGTCGTCAACGGCGGAGGCCTCGTCAAAGATCATCAGGACGTGTTCAGCGTGCAGGCCCGCGAAGGCTTCCGGTCGCTCTTTCGACCAGGGCACGGCGGACACGAACCAGGTTTCCGGGTTGTCCGCCTGATAGAATTTCGTGGCCGTCCACTTGAACCAGTGGGAATTGATGGCCCGCTTGTGCCAGAGGGAAAGCTCACGCCACGTCTTGTCTTTCAACTGCGTGCCGGTGTTGGCCGTGACCACCCCGGCCAGGTGTGGCCGCGTGCTCATGGCCCACAGGATGACCCAGGACACGAACGCGGTTTTCCCGATGCCGTGACCGGAAGAGACGGCTACCCGCAACGCCTCGGCCACGGTCCTGGTGCCGTCGCCGATGTCCCGCAAAAGATCACGCTGCCATTCATCCGGGCCGTCATGTTCCGCAAGATCGCCCGTTCCCCACGGGAACGCATAGACCACGAACCCGAGGGGGTTGTGGAAAAAGGCCGCGATGTCGCGGGCCAGGGCGATCTCAGGGTTGTTATCCCGCACGTTTCCTTGCCTCGTTTATCAGCGCCGCCAGATCGACCTTGCCGGAATGCTCGTGCTTGTGGCGCTCAACGAACATGCCCAGGTGCTTGGCGATATCCGCCAGCGCGGCCCGGCGGTCCGTGAGCTTGACCTTGCGCACGATGCCCAGGTTTTGCCCCTCGGGGCCGGTGATCTCCGAAGTCTCGACCCCGGCCAGCGCCGCGGCTGTTTCGTCATCAAGCTCGTGAATGGGTTTCAGGCTGCCGTCCTCGCGGTACAGCTTGCGGATATCGAAGAACGCCAGGTTGGCGTACTGCCTGAGAACCCTGTCCTGCGTGATCTTGGTGCGCTCCGCGCGCTCGATCATGGCCGCTTCAACGGCGGCGGCGACACTAACATTCGCTAACAGCCGAGCGCCCTGCTCATTGGCGGTGTTCGGGCTGTATCCCGCGCGAGTGGCGGCTTGCGTGGCGTTGCCGTCCACAAGGTATTCCTGCACAAACAGGGCTTGCCGTGTGGTGAGTTCCTTCGCCATGCCTACCTCTGTTTGAGCAGCGTCTTGATGTCAGCGCCGATTTCCGCCAGGCTGCGGGACAACTGCTCCACAACGCCCTCGACCCTCGAAATGCGGCGCTCAAATTCGTGATCGCGCAGACGCATGATGTCGTTTTCCTTATCCAGGCTGGCTGTCTTGGTTTCCAGGTGCGACACGCGCGCCTCGAGCCTCGCCGTGGTAGTCACTGCCGTAATAGCCGCCGATCCGATGCCGACCAGCACGGAAACCAGAAGCGGTATGAGAAGTCGCGCCAATCTGACCCCCGCTGTTTCTTGCCGCCGTTCCGGGCCGTCATAAGAGAGCGCGCTCATGACAGACCCAGCATGCCCAGGAGCAGCGTCAGGATTTCCTTCAACATGGACTGAGGCAGATTCGCATCCGGCCAGTAGGTCAGAATGACGGTGCGCCCGATGACTTCCCAGGCGAACACCAGGGAGAGAACCCAGCCGAGGAACCCGCGCCAGTTTTTGAGGATGGACGGCCCGGACCCGGCGACTTCCGCTTCATTGATGCGGCTTTGCGCTTCGTTGATCTTGGAGCGGTCAGGAAAGATGCGGTCAAAGGCTTTGCCGAGCAGCCCGGCAATGGCGGAAATGGGGTTCATTTTCCCTCCCGCTTGCAGCGCTCGAAAGCCCGCCGCAGTTTCGTATCGTACTGGTTCTGTGCGTAGCCGGGGCCGTTGTAGCGCCGTGCGAACCCGGCGAAGTCCAGGCCCACCATGAACAGCAGCAAGCCCTCGTTGCGCGCGAAGGTGCAAAAGGCTTCAAGCTGCCTTTCCTCGCTTTCCTTCTGGGCCTGCACAAATTCAAAGACGCTGCCGAAACCGGCGTTCCTGAAATTGAAGCCCATGATCTGGAACATGCCGAAGGACGTGGAGCAGAGCGCCGCCTCCTCGTTCAGGGAAATGGCGGCGTTCAGGGTTTCCCAGGATGTGCCGGTGAACTTGGCGGCAACGTCGATGTGCTTTTGCGGCGCGCCGCGCTTTTTCAGTTCCCGCGCGAAAACGTGTTTTTCAAAGCGGATGATGACCCGGCCATCCGGCAGAAAGCCCTTGTTCGCGGACTCGTTCGACGCGACAGCCGTGATGAAGCAGGGATCGACGCCGAGACTCGCCGCGGCTTGTTTGATGTCCGAATATGTGAGCGCCATACTTTCCCCGTTGTTGAGTTTTCCAAGCGGCTGCGCGCCTCGGCGGTGGGCTGAAAATGAAGCCAATACATTACTCCACCCAGCCAGACCGCCTACTACGCTCCAAACACGCGCTGACGCGCCGCCGCTGATGACCAGGAGGCTGTCCGGGGAGATCAGCATCAGCGAACCACACCCGCAGGACAGCAAAAGACCCCTGGTTTGCCGGGGCCATAACACGGTGTTTTTTTCGCTGGTAAGCTGAGGATAGGCTGACGCTATGCTGAGGATATGCTGGGGATAGGGTTGACAGGTTTTTCTATGAGGGGCTTTTTCGGGATGTCAGCCAGCCCATAAGGGCGTTGTACTCGGCCTGGTATCGCTTTTTCGATCCCTGGCCCTCGGCGGCAATGGGCGCTCCGGCGTGATACCAGTCCACAACGGTTCGGCGGCTGCGGTCAAAAGCGCGGCATATCTCCGCCAGGGAGTTCAGCGGCCAGGGAGCGACGGCGACTACCGTTGTTTTCGGGGCTGGGGGTGCGACCCCTGCGAGCCGTTCCTGTTGCCCGGCCATCACGACCCCGAGAGCAGGGACAACATGGTTCCCTCGGGGCGGAGCCGCGGGGGATTCCACGGCACGATCTCAATTTCCCACCTGGGCCGGTCGCTGTAATATTTGCCGGTGTGCGGAAGATAGCCCACCACCTGCTTGTCATCCCCCCAGAACAGCATTTGCGAAAGACAATCCTTGATCTGCTTCAGCAGGTTGTCCAGGTCGGGTTTCGTGACGGGGCGAAGATCCCCGGCCAGCGCCGCCTCAGTGTCCCGCCTGTTCATCTTGGGCATGGGCAGATACGCCCGGACCCCGAGCAGAAGCGGCCCTTCCAGCGGCGCCACCGGCTGGACCTGCGCAAGAAAGGCTTTCAGCGTTTCCTCCCGGCTGCGCTGCTCCGGGGCCTTGTACGTGGTGGCGAAAGTGCCGCGCACCGCATGCCGCGCCCGCATCTGTGCCGTGGGAATGATGGGGATGACGAATTTCACTGCACAACCCTCCCCATGGCATAGCCGCTTTCCGGATACCTGGCGCCCAGGACACCCCGGGCGATGCGCTCTTTGTCCGACCAGTTTTCAGCGGCGAAGAAATCCTTCGCTTGCGGGTGCTTTTGCATGACCGCCAGGATCATGGCCGAACTGACGGCGCCACGGTGATACTCTTCCGGGCTTTGGGTCTGCTCCGGTATAGCGAGGATCTCGCTACGCTGCGGCGGCATATCCGCATGCGCTTTCAGGATATCCGCCGGGCAAGGGAAATAGCGGGATTCCCGCAGATGCGCCTTGCATGCCTCGATAAACTGTTCGTCCGTCAGGTCACGGCAAAGCTCCGCCCATGCCAGAACCATGGGCGGCAATTCTTTCTCCCTGTCCAACGGATGCCGGTAAAGCATGGCCATGCGTTTCAGTTCCGTTTCGATTCGTTGTGGTGAAGCCATGTGCGAAATCCTCCATGTCAGCGGTCAGCACGTCAGCCGCGCAGCCTTCCAGATCCTGCCTGCCTTTTTGAAACTGCGTCCTGGCCGCAGGTGGGCCGTTTCTGACGTTCGCGGGCAGGTTCCCGCCCTGGTCCTGATCTTTTGCAAGCCATGTATGGATAAAGCGACCGACGCCCGCCTTTGTTTTTCGTTTCTTCGGTGTGCCCAGCAGCCAACCGCGCATGTTGCGAAGCGCCTGCATGACATCCACGGCAGGGTAAAGGTCTTTCCACTGGTCAATTTCACCCTGCGTGACGGGGTGTTCCTCGCCCGTGTTCAGGGGCAGGGAAATGACAGGGGCAAGAACGGGTGATGCAGGTGGAGCCCCGGAGACGGCAGCGCCGGGCTCCGGGGAAGAAGAACCGTTAGGTTCTTCTTGTGTCTTTACTCTTCTTAACTTCTTAACTTCTTGTTTTGTGGTTAGCTGCTGGTTAGCTGCTGGTTGGATGCTGGTTGATTGCTGGTTAGACTGCTGGTTGCTAGCCTGCTCGTCATCTTGGTATTTGTTCCAATTTATTAAAGAAATGATTGTAAATTTGTTGGTTGGCTGTTGGTTGATAATTTCGTGTTTTTCGAGAAATTTCAGCGCGGTTCTGATGCGCTGCTCTGTGCTGTTCAGAGCGGCGGCAAGCTGCTTTCTGCCGGTGACAAACTGACCAGGCTGAAGCTCAAGTATCTGCGTTCCGGCGGAGTACTTCCTCGCCTTTCGCGATGCTTTGAGCATGAGATAAAGCAGCATCTGGCACACTTCCGCGTTGCCGATGATTCCGCTGTCTTCCAGCTTGCGCCAGACCTTGATATAGCCTCGGTTCATACCGGTTATTCCCCCACGGAGGCGGTTGCCGTCTTCATAAAAATTATCCAATGCGTTCCGGCCTTCTTGCCGCTGGTATTACCGAAAAGTGGCTGATGCGGTGTCAGCGATAAAATTTCTCGCAATTTCACTTGGGTTTCATTCCACTTGAAAACAAGAACACCTTCAGGCTCTAAGACTCGGAAGCATTCTGAAAAGCCTGCGGATAAATCTTCACGCCAGTCTTTTCCGAGCTTGCCGTATTTCGCGGCCATCCAACTTTGCGCCCCCGCCCGCACAAGATGCGGCGGGTCAAAGGCCACCAGTTTGAATGCCTTGTCCGGAAACGGCAGGGCGCGGAAATCCATCAGCATGTCAGGGTGAATGTGGATCGTGCGTTTGCCGTCGAGCCTTCCATGTGAACGGTCAGGCACGATCAGCGTTTCCGCGCGGTTATCGCCGAAGATGGCGCCGGGGTGCTCGCGGTCAAACCACATCATGCGGCTGCCGCAGCAGGGATCGAGAATTAGCGGCTCAGACATACGGAACCACCGCGCCCTTTTTCGCCGCCCGCTCCGTGTGCTTGTAATCATCCGGCAGCCAGTTCTTGCCCTTGGCCGCCTCGAGGTTGAAGCGCACCCAGAGCGACGAATCGCGGAAGGTCATGTGCAGGGTGCCTTTTTTGTAGCCGACAAGCTCGAAGTACTCTGAACAGAACTTTTGTCCCGTCCATTCGAGATTTGCCTGCCGCTTCTCCGTGAAGGCCCCAGGATCGGAAATGACGGGATAGGCGAAGGCTTTGACCGCCTGGCGGATCGTCAGCACATCCTCAAGTTTGCGCCCTTCAAGGTAGGCCAGGGCGCGGTCTATATCGTCAAGTTTGTCCTGGTAGCTGTAAGGGATGTCGCCGCGCTCCGCCCACCAGTTGAAGCTTTCCCAGACGGAAACAGGCACGATCACCTTGCGGTTGACCTTCCAGGCGTCGTTGGTTTTCCAGCCCTCGGCGTGAATTTTGTTTTTCTTGTCAAAGCCGGTCATCAACTCGAAGGCTTCCAGAACGCAGCGGCGCAAAATCTCCGGCCCACTCTCCATCAGGGCGAACACGGCCCCGGAAATGTTCTCCTCGGAAAAGGCCATGCGCAGCATCTCAGCCTTCTGCTTGTCGAAGTCTGCCTTGACCTTGGCGCTCATCAGGTTCCGCGCTCCGGTCAGTTCAAAGACTTTTTGCCAGGCATCGGTTTTCAGGGCTTCGACAAAGCCGTTGTAGGCGGCGTTCTGGTCGGTGGTAAAAATCGCGTCTTCAGCAGCCTTGTGCCACTGCACGTCATGCTTTGGGGCAAGCTGCGCCGCGTAAAACTTAAGTTCCGCCGCCAGGGGGAGCATCCGGGCATAGATGTCCCGCGCCCTGTCGAACATCGTGACAAGATTGCCGATGGTGTTGCGCGTGGCCACTTGGCTCGAAAATCCGCCCTTCGTGAAGGATGTTCCATCCTGATCTTCAGCGCCGCCGAACACTTCAAAGGTAATTGGCTTCGCCTTTTTATGCAGCCGCACCATCGCCACGTTGACGGATGTTTCCCGGAATGCCTCCTCGAAACAACGGCCAAGCTCCACAACCTCGCCGTGCTGCTCGATAATCCGCTCAATCTGCGTATTCCGCATAGAGTCGGCATTGAGCAGACAGACAAGGTCGCCTTCATGCAGGATGTCCCAGGCGTGGAGCAGATGTTTCTCGCCGTTCCGAAACGGCGGATTCATCACGATCAAGTTGTAGCGCGCATTCGGCTGGAAGGTCAGGAAGTCAGAGCCGACCAGGGTGTAGCCTTTGCCGCGCAATGTAGCCTGAAGCTCCGGCTCAATCTCGCAGCAGTGGATTTTATGCCGGGCCTTTTCCGGGTAACGCCAGAAGCCCTTTTTGATGACGGCATCGCACAGATCGCCTTTCCCGGCGCTCGGTTCGAGGATGGTTTTGCCGTCAGGCTCTATGCCGAAAAGCATCTGCGCGGCAACAGCGGCGGGTGTGGGGTAAAATCCTGAGTTGAACATCCATCTTCCTCCGGCGTTGCCGTTATTTGTTCCTTGCCAGCTTGCGCATGGCGTCATCATGCACCACGGCCAGCAAGGGTTTTTCGATCAGCGTCAATCCGGCGGACAGGCACGCCGCCTGAAAATCAAGCGCGGACCCCACAAAGCCGAACTGTGAGGAAACCATTGCCAGAAAGCGGAGTCCGAACTTCTTGTCCCGTTTGTGCCGGGGCAGAAGATAGGCCAGGGCGTCGCGCAGGTACGCGGGCGGCGCTGGCTTCTCGATGGGTTCCAGAACCGGCGGAGCCTCGACGGGAGGAACAACCTCTGCGGGCTTTTGTTTCCGCCTGAACTCGGCGGAAGCAATGAGCATCTGTCCGGCTTCGCACGCCTGGCACGTTGCGATATCAGCCGCGGCGGTGGTCGCCACGATGATCGTGCAGCATTCCACCGGACTGACGGCGCGGGAAGTCCGTGCGCAGATCATGCCGCCTCCCTGTCCCCAGTCGGCAGACCCTTTTCAATGCCCGCCGGTTTCGCGGCGCGGGCCATCCGTGCCGGAGCGCGCCTTTCGCGGGGCTTCGGCTTCCATAACCCCGCCTGGGCCGTGAGCCGCCCCTCAAACTTTTCCGCCAGCGTGTAAACGCGGTTCGCCGCCTGTATCACGTCCTCGGGCCTGATCGAATCCAGCGGCCCGGATTCGCAAAGGCGTTCAAACTCGGCAAGGGTCATGGCATGGCCTCCTCGCGGTTAAGGCTTGCCCGGCGCGCTGATCCGTCCCGTGCAAAGGCGGACAGGGCAGCCGGAGGGCTGGCGCGCCGGGCAAGTTTTAAAATACCAATGCACATTGTTTTGTCCGCAATGCATTTAACGTTGATATGTTAAGAATAACCCTTTTATTTCAGCAAATTATACAAGATGCTGCTTTGTATTTGCATTGCATGGACTCTAGAGAATCTTTATGAGTCCGCTTACTTCGGCGCATCTTCCCGTTTGCGAGTTGTATTAAGAACGCCAGGCTGTAGCATTGGAACCAGCCCAGAGAGATCGCAAAGGATGGGCAGGGCCATACGGATGCAGGCGCGTAAAATATCCGCCTGGGGCCATCCGGTTCTTTTTCCCGCTTCGTCCAGATCTTCCATGAGTTCGCGCGGAAGATTGCAGTTGACCTTGTACTCAAGAGGCTTCTTGCGGCTCATAGGTACAATCCCAGGTTTGAGGTGGCATGTCGGTAATATTTTCGTATTACGTGGAGCGGTAGCGCGGAACGAAAAATCAATAAGTTACGTGAAATCGCTCTGAATTTTGTGTTACTTTTGTATTACCGGCCTCAAAGGTATTGGCGGTTCCCCGCAGGCGTAGCATTCCCCGCAGCAGTATTTTTTGTTTGCCCAGGACTCGGCGGATTGGCCGCGTCGAATGAACACCGCGCCGCATTTTGGCGATGCGCAGCGCCGCTCCCGGGAATCGTTCAGGAGTTCACCGGGCACGTAAGGCCGAATCCACTCCGGTATGCGGATTGACCGGTCCTTCATGCCCTGGCCTCTGAGCAGAGATTGACCAGAGGGGGATCTTCGGGAGGCTGGAACAGGTCCGGGCGCAACAGGTGACGGGGAATACCAACCGCTTTTTCATAAGCGATTGCGGACTCTGCCGAGATTTGACGTTCGCCCAGAACATGCCGCCGCACGGACAAGTAGGCCATACCCGTCTTTTTGGCTGCTTCGGCAACGGATACGTTCCGGTCGTCAAGAAGGGTTTTGAGTGTGTTCATGTCACAATAATACCCAATGGTAAAAAATGGAGCAAGATAATTTTACCAATAGGTATGTGACTATTTTTTACCCAAAGGTTAAGAGGGCGTTATGGGCTTCTACGAAGATTTTCTGGCTGGACTGGAAAAGGTCGCACGCGAACAATTCAGGAACCCCGCTCAACTGGCGGAGCATCTTGGCGTTGAGCCAAATCTGATAACTCGCTGGCTTAACAAAGATAGGGTTCCGAGGGCCGAAAGGATGGGAGAAGTCCTCGACGCGCTAGGCGCGAAGCTCGTTTTTCCTGGCCTTCTGGGAAAGACGATCAAGGATGTGCCGTCCATTGACGGCGCAACGGTGCGGGGGGGAGACGATGCAAAAAGTCTTGCCGCGCAGGGTTTGACAGCGCTGGGGGTATACGCTGTGGCAGGAGCAGGGCCAGCTTGGGAAGCGGAGCAGGCGGAACCCATATTCCATATCGCGGTTCCCAAACAGTATTTGCGACCTCACATAATGCCGCTGTTCATCAAGGGCGCGTCCATGGAGCCGACGATTCTGGATAATGCCGTTGTGGGAGTGAACAGGGAGCAGCGGGAAGTTGTTCAGGGGAAAATTTACGCCGTCCGCCTCCCGTATGAGGGGATCGTTGTCAAACGGCTCTATCTGGACCATGAGAACGCACGCTTTATTCTCAAGTCCGACAATAAAAAAGATATTAACGAATTTCCTGATATCCATCTTCCATTTGAATCTGGGGATGCCTTTATCTATGGGCAGGTGTCGTGGGTGTTGCAATCCTATGACAGATAGGAGGGGCACATGTTTGGCTGGCTGAAACCCAGGCAAGTTCCACCAAAGCCTGCTAGTTTTTATATTCAAATCGCATTAGAGCTTTCAAGCAGCATTATCGATGTACATAAGAATTCTGGCGTTCCATACGTGTACGCTCTTGCAATAGCGGATGCTCTTGAGGGTATTGTTCTTCCGATGGTGCAATTTAAGGAAGCCAAAAATGCGGAAGAGTCCGCAGAGGTTCAATTTCGTTTTTTTGCCCCGCTTATAGATGACGCCAAAGACGCAGATAGGATGGACAGATCTTTGGCGCTCAGGCTCATCCTGCTACGAAGGCTCGGTAAAATATATCCGCAGGTGGATGATATTTATCAAGACTGGCTGCGAGTATGCTTTCCCGATATTCCTGATCCGGTCCCTTTGCTCAAAAAAAGCTATCACTGGAGAATCAAAGGCACCGTCGAATACATGCGGGTCTATGAATGGGCGGCAGGAGATGTAGCCCCTGGATAGCGTTTTTCATGGAGTTTCATGCTACCCGCTTCGGCGGGTTTTTTTGTATCTGCATATGTACCTATTGGTAAAATATTTCTTGACCATAATTTACCAATAGGTATATTCTGCAATCACCAACACCGAGGAACCCCCTCACCAACCCCCACCGCCACGGCACCGGGGGAGCAGCGAGGACCAGGCGACACGCTGAAGGCCCCGACGAGACCGGGAAGCCGAGTACGGAGACAAAGCCGACGCACACAGCGCCGGAACCGAGGAAAGGCAGCCAGGAGAAGGCGGGGAGAAAAGATAAGGAATGCCAGGAAAAGGAGCACTGCCATGATGAAGCAGGAATTCGAACACCTTTACGGTCGTGAAATCCCCCAGAGCGTCTACGACGAGCTGGAACGCCTCTACATGGCGGACAATTTGCCCAAGGCGGAGTTTGTCACCCGCGTGAAGCGCCAGCACTTGGTTGAGTCCGTTGTGTTGGGGCTTCTTGAAAAGGCCGAATCAAGAATTTCCGCAGTCCGTAGCCTTGCTGTGCAACAAAATGCAGTCGGCAAGAAGGATTACGAGTCAAGCGTTGGGCTGTCGATAGATGGCCTTGCAACCAAGACACAGGTCATCACCAATCAGGCTTTGTGGACACACAACCGCCACGTCATGGGCCTTGAAAAGTCTGTAACCATGCAAAGAATCTTGGAAACTCTGGAAGCGTAAGGAGCACGATCAATGAACCTTCAGAATTTTGAACAGGTGCAACGGCTCGTAACCGTGCTGGAATGGATACGCAAAGACAGCAACTTTAATGTGTCTGTCCGCATAGATGGGGCCCGCCATTATCCCAGAAGGGAACAGTTCCTTATCGACATGAACAAATTCAGCGACGAGGTCTTTGCCCCCGTCCTCAACGCCAAGCGGAAGGAAATGGAACGGGCCATCTTGTCTGAACTCAAGGCGCTTGGCGTCGAAGTTGAGCCTCAGCCATGATCATCTTCCGCGACAACACCGGCCACCAGTGGCACGCCAGCAGTCCCGAGCGCCTTTTCTGGCTGCTCCGCTGGCTCAAGATGATGAGGAGAGTGTGACCATGTGTAGACATCAATACGACTACGCCGGGCACCAATCTTTCGGCGGCGACATCCCCGGATTTGCCCAAGGTGCATACTTTCCCGGCGACGAACCCGGCACGCACTGCCGCCTGACCGGCGAGGCCTGCGGCAACGTTCGCGGCGACGCGCCCACGGAATGCGCGGCCAACACCGCAACGGAATGGCTGTGCCCGGAATGCCAGAAAGAAGAACTTGACGTTGCTCTCTGGAAGTCGGGCGAGAGCGGTAAATATTTCTGCCGGGAATGCCTTCACCAATGGACGGAAACCGAGCTTTCGCGCGCATACACGGCGTTGATGGCTTTCCTCGTCCGTGAAAAGCAGAACGCCGAAGACGCATATCAGAACGTGCGGGCCCAGGCCGATACCCTGCGCGGCACCCTGGAACGCATCCGCGAAGCGGCGGGGGTGGCGGCGTGAAATTTCCCGACGACCAAAAGGTGAAGCACACCCCCGGCCCCTGGTATCCGTCCCGCTGCGGCGGTGGCGTATGCGCCACGGTGCGCCCGTTCCGGCCCCTCCATGGTCATGAGGAAGATAGAACCGTTCGGTATTACGGCGGGCACCTGGTTTGTGAATCCATGGGAACGAAAGCCGACGTTGCCCTGACCTGCATGGCTCCGGATATGTACAGGCTCTTGGTCGAATTGCACGACTGGTTTGACGAGTGCGCAGTCGGATCGCAGGCGCTCGCTTTTCAAGAGCGGATCAACGACCTCCTGCACGATACGCGTCATTTGGTGGAGCGGTCATGATCACCCTGCGCGCGTCCTCTCTGCCCGAACTCTTCGACTGCCCGGCCCGCTGGGAAGCGAAGCACGTTCGGGGGTTGCGTCTGCCGAGTTCCGGGGTGTCCCAACTCGGCAAGGCGGTCCATGCCAGCACGGCGGTTTTCGACGTTGCCGCCCTGCGGGGCAACCCCGTCACGGCAGACGAAGCGGCGGGCGCTGCGGTTGACACCATCCACAAGCCGAAAGGCGAGGTCGCATGGGATGATGAATTGCGCCCGGCCACGGCTGAAAAGATAGCCCTTGGTCTGCATGGCCGGTACTGCGCGGAAATCGCACCGACGCAACATTACCTCGGCGTTGAAGTCCCTTGCGACCGTTTGGAAATATCAGACCTCGGCATTGCCCTGACCGGCACCACAGACAGAGTGCGCGCCACTGATAAAGGCGAGATCGGCGTTGTGGACATCAAAACCGGCTCCACCGCCGTGGCCGCTGACGGCACGGTAAAGACCGGCGCGCACATGGCGCAACTCGCCGTTTACGAACTTCTCGCCTCCCAGGCCATCGGCCAACCCATGACCGCCCCGGCTCAGATCGTCGGCATGCAGACCGGCAAGACGGAAAAGGCCCAGCGCGTTGCCTGCGCTGATGTACAGGGCGCGTCCCTGGCCCTGGTCGGCGACGATTTTGCCCCCGGAATTTTGGAGATCGCGGCGAAGCTGCTGCACTCCGGCGTTTTCTACGGCAACCCGCGTTCGCAACTGTGCAGCGCGAAATACTGTCCCGCATACGGCGCGTGCCGCTTTCGCGGGTAAGGAGAGGACCACATGGCTCAAACAGCACCCCAGGCCCAGGCCAACACGACGCTTGCCGAACTGCGCACGAATGCCGCTCCGGCGGTGCGCCCGGCGGAACAGGCGACGGCCATAGGCTTTTACAACGGGCCGAGTTACGCGCTCCTGCGCGACATCGCCAAGGACTTCGCCTCTTCGGACATCGTTCCGCAGCGCTTTCAGGGCAAAGCGGCCAACTGCATGATCGCCGTGAACATGGCCGTCCGCATGCAGGCCGATCCGCTCATGGTCATGCAAAACCTGTACATCGTGCATGGTACTCCCGGCTGGTCAGCGCAATTCCTGATTTCCTGCTTCAACCAGTGCGGGCGGTTCGATCCGATACAGTACGAATTTTCCGGCCAGGAAGGCACGGACGAATGGGGCTGCCGGGCCTTTGCCATGTCCAGGTCCAGCGGCGCCAGGGTCGAAGGCTCCAAGATCACCATCGGCATCGCCAAAAAAGAGGGCTGGTACGGCAAGAACGGCTCCAAGTGGCAGACCATGCCGGAGCAAATGCTCCGCTACCGCGCCGCGTCGTGGATGATTCGCACCTGCGCCCCTGAAATCGGCATGGGCTTCCAGACTCGCGAAGAGATTGAGGACGCCTACGACATGGGCCAGGACGCTAACGGTGTGTACAGCATCACCAGCGCCGACATTCCGACCCCGGAAGCGCCCCAGGCTGCGGAGTCTGCTCCCGAAAAAAAGCCTTCCACGGGGACGGCGAAGAAGCCCGCTCCGAATCCCACACCTGGCGCGACTGCTCCGGCGAATGCGGAAGCTGCGTCCACCTCCACAACGGCACCTGCGAGTAAGCCGACGCCCCCCGCGGCTGCTCCGGCTCAATTCGTCGTTGAGAACACGATCTACTGTGAAGAGAAGCAAAAAGACATGTTCGTCGCCTACTGCAACGAGCAATGCCAGACCCGCCAGGGCTGCCCGTCCTGGGAATAAAAAGGAGTAACCATGTCCCGCAAGAAGAATGCAGCCGTGCCCAGTGACGCCCCGGAACAGACCGAGGGCGCAGCCACCGCCGCCGAACCCGCGCAGGATGGCGGACCGAAAGAGATTATGGTTCATCTGCTCGGCGAAGTCCTGAGTATGACTGACACCGAGATCACGATTTCCGTCCCTTCCGGCGGAAGCAGGACTTTCAGCCGCGAATTTCTGGCCGACACTAACGACCTGCAGGTGGGCGACCAGGTTCAAGCCTGCTTTCCCGCTTCCTACGTGGCAGCGCACGGCTTGCCCGCAAAGGATCAGCCCCAGGCTTCCGAGGCGGAACAGACCGGGGCCGCGCCGGAAGAAGCGCCCCCCGCTGGTGAAGCGGCGGCGGAAGATGCCCCGGAAGCCTCCGCCGAAGACCCTGCCCCCGAGCAGCCCGAATCTTTCAGTTTCCGCGCGGACGTGGAGAAGGTCTACGCCGACAAATACGTTCTGACCGTCAGCAACGACCAGGGCGGGACCGCCTCTCTTGAATTTCCCAAGGACGCGGTTTCGTATGAAGGCCAGGACGCCACGGACCTGCAGGAAGGGTACAAGGGCATCGGCTTCGCGGTTTCCTTCAAAGACGCTGTTGAGCGGCACCTTCCCGAATTCATGGGCGTGATGGCCCCGGCCCCCGTCACTCCGGTTGAAACGGCACTTTCCCCGGATCAGGACGAAGAGGGCGGGCCCCAGGCCGCGCCGAACCGTAAAAGGCTCCGCTCGGAAACGATCACCGTCACCGTGCACCTTGACCCGACAGAGCGCGAAGCGGTCGGTCAGCGCATGGCCGACGCTACGGCCAAAATAGAGGAACTGGAAGAGGACCTTGATACCTACCGCAAAAGCATCAACGCGGAAATCAAGGAAGCTGAAAAGGATCTCCGCGCGGCGTCCAGGCTGTGGCACCAGAAAAGGGAAGAGCGGGAAGTCAACTGCGACGTGATTGCCGACTACAATACCGGCGAAATCGTCTGGTGCGAGCGCTATTACCCCTACAAGGAAATGAAGCGCCGCCAGATGACCGAGAAAGAGCGGCAGCTACCCCTTCCCATGGACACGGCCCCCACCACTGGCCCGCAGCCGGAAGAAGCCGCTGCGCCTGCGGAAGTTCCCGCCGAGGCCCAGGCGGAAGCGGATGTCGTGACGCTTTACGGTTCTTGCCATGACGATGCAAAAGACCAGGGCAAGGGGCATATTGTCTTTACTGTTGAGTATGAAGACGCAAACATAGATTACTCCATACCCTTCAGTCAGATCATTAACCTGCATGTGGAAACGCCGGAAGCGGCCTCCATCACGTTATCCCGCGCCTACGCCACTGAGGCGGGTATGATCCCCGCCCCGGGCGACCCCGAATACCGCTCCTGCGAAACCTGCAAACATGGGCATGACGGCGAAGAGCAGCTTTGCATGCTTGATACCGCGCTGCCGCCCTGCGTGAACCTTTCCGCATGGGAGCAGGCTGAAGCCACTCCCCTGGACACCACCGAGGAACGCTGCTGCGGCACCTGCGCCCGCATCCATGACACGCCCGAGGGCGACGAACACTCACCGTGCACCGAGTGCGGCCAGGATCCCGAACTTCCGAACTGGACGGCCGGCACCGACATCCCGACCGCGGGTGATGGCCAACAGGCAACAGCGGGAGCAGTGCAATAGTTTTTCAACCATCATCTACGCGAGGAAAAAATGAAAATTTCCATCAAAGAACTCGAAATCTGGACCGATGAATTACACTGCCTGAAGGCCGTGGAAGAAGACGGCGACGCCCTGAGGTACGTCGCTAAAGCCTTCTGGAATCTCTTCAAAAATATGATTTCCGGCCTGTAGCCTTTCCCTCTTCCCGCTCGCGTCCCTGGACGTGAGCGGCATAGAGCGGAGAGCGCGGGGGAAGCAGGTCGCCGCAAGGCGGGCACCCAACCGTGTACAGTCCGGACGCATAAGGGGGCCGCGCCTCCGCTCACAAAAACCCATAGCCGAAGCTGGCGTTGATGCAATGCAGTCCCAGGACAGAGGCCCAGGTTGGCCGTTGAAGTTCTGGCGGGGGCATTGCGGAGCCGGTGGAGGGCAGAACCGACCTGCGGATTGTCGGAGAGGGAACGCCGCTGAAAGCCAAGCGTGACAGCCGGGAGAGACCGGCAACTAAAAGGAGTAACGCCATGGGTTACTGGTGCAAACATTACACGGGACTTCACAACAAAACATGCTCTAAGGGCCACCGTTATTCAAACTTCGGCCCGGAATTTGGAATAGCCAATATCATTCCCTGCATCCTCCGCAACGAGAACCCGAAGCCATGTGCCGACCTGGAACGAAAGACCCAGGCGGAAATAGAGGCAGAGGATAAGAAATTTGACGAACATTTTAAGGCAACCATGGCGGCCAGAAAGACAATCGTGGACACAGGGGCAAAGCGTGGTGATTCGGGCCAGATCGAATGCCCTCTCTGCCGAGGAAAACTCTCGTATGTTGTGTCGGGATGTAACGGTCATATACGGGCTTCCTGTGAAAAAGCTGGCTGTTTGGCCTGGATTGAGTAGCCATGCATCCCCCGATCCCCTGCCCGGACTGCAACGGCATGTTGCACCTTCAGCCCAAGCCTGAATCCTGGCGCGGCGGATCGCGGTATGTGTACCTGTGCGAAAATCGGCCCCAGTGCCGTGGCCTCATGAGCGCTCACGGCGATGGACGCCCTTGCGGCAATCCGGCGGACGCCAAAACGCGCAATGCCCGCAGTATGGTCCATGTTCTGTTTGATCCCCTTTGGTCCGATGCACCGGCCATGTACGGCGAGGA
>JAVBRE010000015.1:0-4884 GCA_031548325.1 Desulfovibrionaceae bacterium | reverse complement strand
CTGGGGGTCGGTGCTTGGCGGGGGGTCCACATTCGGCCTGCCCCTGTGGGGGGGGCCGGGGGCCCGCGCGCGGCGGCCGGAGGGTCCGGGAGGCGGAGCCTTCCGGGGTTTGTTCCGCTCTTGCTCTTCGCGGCAAAAGGCCCTAAGCTCTGCGCTGCTCAATTTTTTACGGCAGGCGGAGATTTTCATGCAGCTGACCGGCGCGCAAATTCTGATGGAATGCCTCAAGCGGGAGGGGGTCGAGATTATTTTCGGCTTTCCCGGCGGGGCCTTGTACGATATTTACGACGAGCTTTCCCGCACGGATATCCGGCATGTCCTGGTCCGGCACGAGCAGGCCGCCGTACACGCGGCGGACGGCTACGCCAGGGCTTCGGGCCGCGCGGGCGTCTGTCTCGTGACCTCCGGCCCCGGCGCCACCAATACTGTTACCGGCATCGCCACGGCGTATATGGATTCCGTGCCCCTGGTAGTGCTGACCGGCCAGGTGCCCACGGCGCTCATCGGCAACGACGCCTTTCAGGAAGTGGATATAGTGGGCATCACCAGGCCCTGCACCAAACATAATTTTCTGGTCAAGGACGTGAAGGACCTTGCGGAAGTCATGCGCAAGGCTTTTTATCTGGCCCGCAGCGGCCGGCCCGGCCCGGTGCTGGTTGATCTGCCTCGAGATATGGTGCGCCGTTCCACGAAGTTCGTGTGGCCGGAAATAGTGGAGATGCGTTCCTACAAGCCCAACTACAAGCCCAACAAACTTCAGCTGCAGCGCACGGCGGAACGGCTTTTGAAATCCAAACGCCCGCTTTTCATCGTCGGCGGGGGGCTGGTCATGGGCGGGGCCAGCGAAGTTTTGACTGAGGTCGCCCGCAAATTCCGCATTCCCGTGACATCAACTTTTATGGGGCTCAGCGGCTTTCCGGGCAACGACCCGCTGTG
Organism: Desulfovibrionaceae bacterium; assembly: GCA_031548325.1. Lineage (GTDB taxonomy): Bacteria > Desulfobacterota > Desulfovibrionia > Desulfovibrionales > Desulfovibrionaceae > FLUQ01. Next base: position 3,948 of record JAVBRE010000015.1, on the reverse strand, counting down.
GCTGGGCATGATCGGCATGCACGGCACGGTGGCGGCCAACAAGGCGGCAAGCGAGGCTGACTGCATCGTGGCCGTGGGCACGCGCTTTTCAGACCGATCCACCTGTGAAATTTGCAAGTTCGCGGCCAATGCGGCCATCATCCAGATCGACATAGACCCCACGTCCATCCGCAAGAACGTGCCGGTGCAGATTCCTCTGGTAGCCGACTGCCTGCAGGCCGTGACCGAACTGCGCGCGGTGCTTGAGGCCAAAGGAGAGGGCAGGGACTGGGAAGCGGATCACCAGCCCTGGCTGAGCCGTCTTGCGGGCATTTCCAAAGAGCATCCCGCATCGTACCAGGAAGCGGGCGAGGGCATCAGCCCGCAGAAGGTCATTGAGATGCTGTACAAGCTGACCCGCGGCGACATTCTGGTGACCACGGACGTGGGCCAGCACCAGATGTGGGCGGGGCAGTTCTTCTCCTACACCCGGCCGCGCAGTTTTCTTTCTTCCGGCGGGCTCGGCACCATGGGCTACGGGTTGCCCGCGGCCGTGGGCGCGCAGATGGCTTTTCCGGACAGCAAGGTCGTGGCTGTCAGCGGCGACGGTTCTTTTCAGATGAACATGCAGGAGCTGGCCACGGTCATGGAGAACAAACTGCCCGTCAAGATCCTGCTGCTCAACAACCATGCTCTGGGCATGGTGCGCCAGTGGCAGGAGCTTTTTTACAACAAAAATTACGTGGCCAGCGTCGACAGTCTGCAACCCGACTTTATGACCATCGCCAAAGCTTACGGAGTCGCGGGCTATCGCATCACTAGAGACGAGGAACTGGAAGGCCTGCTGCAAAAGGCGCTGCAGGAACCAGGCGCGGCGCTGATCGAGGTGGAGGTCAAACGGCGGGAAAATGTCTCGCCCATCGTGCCGCCCGGCGCGGCTCTGGACGAAATGCTCATTATTTGACAAAATACACTTCCATTTTGGTAACTTTTTTGCCAGGAGGCAGTTTTCATGGGCATGAAAAAATTTTTGGCCGTTCTCGTCATGGTGCTCGGCACGGCAGCCTGCGCCTTTGCCGCGCAGCCGATCAAGCTGGGCGTCTATCTGCCCCTCACCGGCCAGAACGCTTTCGGCGGGCAGCTTGAACTGGAAGGCATCCAACTGGCCCACAAAGAAAAACCCACAGTGCTCGGCCGGCCCGTGGAGCTTATTGTCGTGGACAACAAGTCCGACAAGGTGGAAGCCGCCAATGCCGTAACCCGCCTGACGGCCAAGGAAAAAGTCGTCGGCATCATCGGCACCTATGGTTCTTCCCTGGCCATGGCCGGCGGCGAAGTGGCCGAAAAAGCCAAAACGCCGGTTATCGGCACGTCCTGCACCAACCCCCTGGTGACCACGGGCAAAAAATATTATTTCCGCGCCTGCTTCATCGACCCCTACCAGGGCGCTGGCGCGGCCACCTATGCCGTCAAGACTCTGGGCGCCAAAAAGGCCGCTATTCTGAAAGACGTGGCCAACGACTACGCGGTGGGTCTGGCCAACTTCTTTAACGGCTCTTTCAAAAAGCTGGGCGGCACCGTGGTCGCCAACCTCAACTACAGTTCCGGAGACCAGGACTTTTCCGCCCAGTTGACGGAAATCATCAGCAAGAAGCCCGACGTGCTGTTCATTCCCGCCTATTTTGCCGAAGGGGCCATCATCATGCGCCAAGCCCGCGAACAGGGCGCCACGTTCCGCATCATGGGCGGCGACGCCATGGACAACCCCGAAGTGGTCAGCATCGGCGGCAAGGCCGTCGAGGGTTTTGTGATCACCGCCTTCCCCTACGCGGCGTCCATGCCCAACATGAACCCGCAAGCCAAAAAGTTCACCGAGGACTGGACCAAAATGTTCCCCGCCAAAGAATCCAACATGAACGCCGCTCTGGGCTATACCTGCTACATGATGTTCATGCGGGCCTTCGAGAGCACGGGCAAGACGGATTCCGAAGCCGTAACCGCCGCTCTGGCCAAGACCAAGGATATGCCCAGCATCTTCGGCCCCCTGACCATCAACAAAACCCACGATGCCGAAATGCCCATCGGGATAATTGAAATCAAAGGCGGCAAGCGCCAGTATATGGGCGAAGTCACTCCGCAAATGTAATCCAATTCACCCCAAAAGGAGCCGGCCCCCCGGCTCCTTTTTCTCGTCTGATTTGCTGCGCTCTCTTCAGGGGGCCGATTTGGAACGGCCGAGGGGCGGCGTCCCTCTCATAAAGGAAAAGCGATGAGTCTGGAGATGTTCATACAACACCTGTTCAACGCCCTGGCGCTGGGGTCGTTGTATGGGCTTATCGCCATCGGCTACACCATGGTCTACGGCATTTTGCGCCTGATCAACTTTGCGCACGGCGATATATTTATGCTGGGCGCATACATGGTGTTTTTCGGCACGATCTCTTTCATGCCTTTGTGGGTGGCGGCGCTGTTGGCGGCGGCCGTTTTGCTCGTGTTGTTCAGGACTTTCGGCGCGACGGATGTAAAGACGCCCGGCTGGTTCTGGGCTCTGGAGGCGCTTCTCTGCATCGCGGCCCTTTGGGCCGCCTTCGCCGACGCCGGCGACTTCCGGCCGCCCTGGGCTCTGGCCGCCGTGTTCGCCATCGTGGTGACCAGCGCCTGCGGCATCCTTATCGACCGGGTGGCCTACCGGCCCTTGCGCGAAGCGCCCCGCATTTCAGCCCTCATCAGCGCCATCGGCGTATCTTTTCTCATGGAAAGCCTGGGCGTGGTCATATTTACCGGACTGCCCCGGCCCGTGGCCCAGCCGGAAATTTTGGTCAAACCCATTCTGTTCAGCCTGTCCGGGTTGACCGGGAAGGCTGAAAGCGTCGTGCGCGTCGTGCCCGCCGCCCTTATTGTGCCGCTGGTTTCTTTTGTACTGGTGGGCATGCTGCTCTGGATCATTTATCGCACCAAGCCTGGCCTGGCCATGCGTTCCATTTCCAAGGACATTGAGACCACCCGCCTGATGGGCGTGCCCGTGGACAAGGTCATCGCCCTGACCTTCGGCTTAGGGTCGGCCCTGGCCGCTGCCGCGGGCATCATGTGGGCCCTGCGCTATCCGCAAATTCATCCGTACATGGGCATCATGCCGGGGTTCAAAGCCTTTATCGCCGCTGTCTTCGGCGGTATCGGCTCCATTCAGGGGGCCATGGTGGGCGGGCTCATTCTGGGCTTCATCGAAATCCTCATCGTGGCTTTTTACCCGCAGCTTTCGGGGTATCGCGACGCCTTTGCCTTCGTCCTGCTCATAGTCATCCTGCTCTGGAAACCTTCCGGCCTGATGGGCGAAAAGCTGGAGGAAAAGATATGAGCGCCGGGGCGCGCGACATCGGACTGACGGCCTTTGCCGTGCTGCTGCTGGCGGCCTTTCTTCACGTCGCGGAAACAAGCTTTGACCCCTACAGCATTCAGGTGATGAATCTGGTCGCCATCAACGCCATACTGGCCGTTTCCCTGAACCTGGTTTACGGGTTCACGGGCATGTTTTCTTTGGGCCACGCCGGGTTCATGGCTGTCGGCGCCTATGTCTGCACCTTGTGCATTCTGGACGTGGACCAGAAAACAGCCATGTGGATACTGGAAGAAATACACCCCTGGCTGGCGGACCTTTCGCTGCCGTTCTTTTTCGCCGTGCTGGCCGGAGGGCTGGCCGCGGCTTTTGCCGGCCTGCTCATCGCCCTGCCGGTGCTGCGTCTGGGCGGAGATTATCTGGGCATCGCCACTCTGGGCTTTGCCGAGATCATCCGGGTGCTTATTGTCAACGCCATTCCGTTGACCAACGGCTCGCTGGGCATCAAGGGCATTCCGCAATACGCCACCATATGGTGGAATTTCGGCTGGCTGCTGATCACCCTGTATTGCGTGATCAGCCTGCTCAAAAGCAATGTGGGCAACGTGTTCAAAGCCATCCGCGACGACGAGATA
>JAVBRE010000120.1:0-12744 GCA_031548325.1 Desulfovibrionaceae bacterium | reverse complement strand
GAGCGTCCGCTCGGACGCTCCGGCTGGATCGCGGCGCCGAAAACCGTGGTGTTCAGCTCGCCCCGGCGGCTTAGGCCGCCGGGCCGCCCTTCCGGGCGGCCTGGAACCACATCTACCGTATGCTGGGAGGCATAGTACCATGGCAAAAATCATCACCGCCGCGCAGGCCGCCGAACTGATCAAGAGCGGCGACAGCCTCATGGTGGGCGGTTTCATCATGGCCGGGACCCCGCTGACGCTGGTCGACGCCATCTGCGACAAGGGCCTTGACGGCTTCACCCTGATCACCAACGACGCCGGGCTGCCCGGCAAGGGCACCGGCAGGCTGATTTGCGAAAAGCGCGTCAAGCACATGATCGCGTCGCACATCGGCACCAACAAGGAAGCCGGCGCGCAGATGAACGCCGGAGAAATGAAGATCGACCTCGTGCCCCAGGGCACCCTGGCCGAGCGCATTCGCGCCGGCGGCGCCGGGCTGGGCGGCTTTCTGACCCCCACCGGGGTCGGCACCCAGGCTGAAGAAGGCAAACAGAAAATCAGCAGAAACGGCATGGAATACCTGCTCGAAGAACCTCTCCGGGCCAAGGTCGCCCTGATCCGGGCCCATGTGGCCGACAAAGCCGGCAACCTCATCTATCGCGGCGCCACCCGCAACTTCAACGTGCCCATGGCCACAGCCGCGGACATTGTCATCGCCGAAGTGAGCGAAATTGTGGATATCGGCCGCATGGATCCCGATGTGGTGGTCACCCCCGGCATTTTTGTCGACTATCTTGTGCAACGGTAGCACAGAGGAGATTCGAGATGGATATCAAGGAAATCATCGCCACGCGCGCCGGACAGGAATTCAAAGACGGAGACTTCGTCAACCTGGGTATCGGCATTCCCACTCTCGTCGCCAACCATCTGCCCAAAGGCGTGACCATCGTCATGCAGTCGGAAAACGGCTTTCTGGGCGTCGGCCCCGCGCCGCAAGCCGGCAGTGAAGATCCCGACATCGTCAACGCGGGCGGCCAGCCCGTGACCATCATCCCCGGCGGAGCCTGCTTTGACAGTTGCACCTCTTTCGGCATGATCCGAGGCGGGCACATCGAAGCCACCGTACTGGGCGCGCTGGAAGTGGACAAGGAAGGCAACCTGGCCAACTGGATCATCCCCGGCAAGCTGGTGCCCGGCATGGGCGGCGCCATGGACCTGGTTGTGGGCGCGCGCCGCGTCATCGTGGCCATGGAACACACCAACAAGGGCAAGCACAAAATTCTCAACAAGTGCACCCTGCCGCTGACCGCCAAGCAGGAAGTAAACCTCATCATCACCGAGCTGGCCGTCTTTGAAGTGACCAAATGCGGCCTGGTGCTGACGGAACTGGGCCCCGACGCCACGGTCGAAACCGTGCGCGAAGCCACCGAAGCGGACTTCACCGTTTCCCCCACGCTGAAGCCCATGAAACTGTAAGCGTTTGCGGGGCTCTGCCCTGCATCCCGCAAGTGGCCCTGTGCCCCTTGCCGTAACCTCAGGGGGGGCCGCAGGCTCCCCCCTTTTTTGTAAGGGCCGCGAAAGGCGGCATTACGAGCCTTTCCGGCGCAAGGCATTTGCCCGGGAGTCCTTATGAATGAACATCCGTCCCCAAGCCCGCAGGACCATGCCGTTCTGCTGCTGAATCCGGACACCAACCGCTCCCCGGCCATCCGCGCCATACTGTCCGAAGCAGACCACGCCGCGCCCTTCGACGCCACCGTGCTGATCACCGGCGAGAGCGGTTCCGGCAAAGAGATCTTGGCCCACTATATCCATTTTCACAGCCTCCGCGCAGGCGGCCCTTTTATCCGCATGAACTGCGGCGGCATGTCCGACGGTCTGACGGACAACGAACTGTTCGGCCATGAAAAAGGAGCCTTTACCAACGCGGGCGACCGCTATCTGGGGCATTACGAACGCGCGGACAAGGGCACGCTGTTTCTTGACGAAATCGGCGACATGCCCCTTTCCGCCCAGGTACGGCTGTTGCGCGTGCTGCAGAACCACGAGTTCGAACGCCTGGGCGGCAGCGCCACCCTCAGGGCCGACGTGCGCGTTCTGGCCGCCGCCAATCGCCCGCTTGCGGAACTGACGGTCGAGGGACGCCTGCGCGAAGACCTCTATTACCGTCTGGCCGTCGTGGTGCTTGAAATGCCGCCTTTGCGCGCGCGGCGCGAGGACATCATCCCCCTGGCCCGCTTCTTCATGCGGCACTTCGCAGGCGAAGGCGCGACGCCCGTGGAAGACATCGCCCCCGAAGCGGTCCGCCTTCTGGAAGGCTACGCCTGGCCCGGCAATGTCCGCGAACTGTCCAACGTCATCGAACGGGCCGTGATCATGAATACCGGGCCGCTGCTGCGCCCGGAAAGCCTGCCCGCGAACCTGACGCGGCCTTTGCCCGTCGCGCATTGTACGGAACGACAAGACGCGCCGGAACATCCCCTGCGCGAGGGATTGCGGGCCGTGGAAAAAGAGCTGCTTGCCGAAGCCCTGGCCCGCAACAGGGGCAACAAGGCCGGAACCGCGCGTGAACTGGGCATGAGCCGGGGGGCTTTGCTGCACAAACTGGAAAAATACTTTCCGGACAAAAACAGTCTGTGAGCGTCCACTTTATGCGCATGTTGCGCAAAAAAAGGACAGTTTTAAGCTCTTTTTCCGCACACAAGTAAAATAATATTCTCCATATTTCTTTTCATATATAAGCATATCTCCCCGTAACAAGCGGATTATTTCCGATACTTGCAGCATTGCGTTCACTCTTCTTGCCAGCATAATCGCAATGGCACATGCGTTGCATTACTTTGCCCGCAAATAAACGGGATTTTTTTATTCATATAGAGTGCAACGTATTACAGTATCGGAGGTGCGTTATGGCACAGATGAATCCAACCATGGGGCCGGCGTTGATGAAAAAACCCGCGCCCTTCAAAGAAACCCGCAGCCTGATGGAACGAGTCGGCACCGGCCTTGCCGACTGGAGCGAACGCTGGTTTCCCGACGCCTATGTCTTTGCCGCGGCGGCCGTGCTTATCGTGGGACTGGCGGCTCTGGCCATGGGCCGCACTCCGGTCGAGGTTTCCGTCGACTTCGGCAAGGCTTTCTGGAGCCTGGTGCCCTTCACCATGCAGATGGCCTTTGTCGTGATCGGCGGCTATGTGGTGGCCGTATCGCCGCCCGTGCGCAGACTTATCGTCTTTCTGGCCCGCTTCCCCAAAACGCCGAAAGTCGCCGTGGCTTACGTGGGCTTCATGGCCATGTTGGCCTCGCTGCTCAGCTGGGGTTTCAGCATGATCTTCGCGGGCATGCTGATGAAAGAAATCAGCAGGCGCATCAAGGTGGACTACCGGGCCATGGGCGCAGCCGGCTACCTGGGCCTGGGCAGCATCTGGGCCTTGGGGCTTTCGTCTTCCGCGGCTCTGCTGATGGCAACCAAGTCCGCCATTCCGCCCGCTCTCTTTCAGATCAGCGGCTACATCTCCCTGGAAAAGACCCTGCTCAACTGGCAGAACCTGGTGATGATCGTGGTGCTGCTGGTGCTGTCCACCTGGATCTGCTATGCGTCCTGCCCCACCGGGAACAGGGCCAAAACCCTTGAGGACGCCGGCATCAAGCAGCAGGACGATGTGATCGAAAAAAGCGAACGGCCCACCCGCCCCGGCGAATGGGCTGAATATTCGCCCATCCTGAACCTGATCGTGGGCGGCGTTCTGCTGATCTACCTGATCGACACCTTCATTACCCAGGGCGGTCTCGCGGCCCTTGACCTGAACGTATACAACATCATGTTTTTATGCGCGGGCCTGTTGTTGCACTGGACGCCCCATTCCTTTCTGAAGGCCGTCGCCAAGTCCGTGCCCATGACTGGCGGCGTGCTGATCCAGTTCCCCCTATACGCGGGCATTTTCGGCATGCTGATGGGTTCGGGCCTGAATGAAGTGCTGGCCCATTTCTTTGTGGCCATCTCCACCAAAGACACCCTGCCGGTGGTCGGCGGCGTTTATTCCGCCATTCTCGGCCTGCTGCTGCCCTCCGGCGGCGGCAAGTGGGTGGTGGAAGCTCCCTACATCCTTCAGGCGGCCAACCAGCTGCATGTGAACCTGGGCTGGATGGTGCAGGTGTACAATGCGGCCGAAGCCCTGCCCAACTTTATCAACCCCTTCTGGATGCTGCCCCTGCTCGGCCTGACCGGCATCAAGGCCCGCGACCTGGCCGGCTTTTCCATTCTGCAGCTTATCTTTCACACGCCCGTGGTTTTGTTCATGCTCTGGGCTATGGCGGAAACTCTGCCCTATGTTGCCCCGGTCCTGCAGTAGGAGCTGTTTCTGAATTAATCTTTTGCCCAAATAACTTCGCCATTCCGACCCTTTTGCCCCGATCGAGCACCAAAGGAATACGCTCCCGGCGCAAAAAAGGTCGGATGCCTCGCTCTTCGAACAAAACTCCTGACGGGACCGTGACGTCAAAAAAAAGCGCCCTTTTCAGGGCGCTTTTCGTTCACAGCGGGTCGTCTTCAGCGCCTGCGCAGAAATGCGGCCAGATTCAACAGCAGCCAGGCGCCGCACACCAAGAAAGGAAAAGCCAGTATTTCCACCCAGGTCCGTTCAAAAGGCCGCGCCTGCGGGTACAGTTGCGGCGTTGCCAGATGAAAAACGCCGCTTGCGACAATCCCCGCCAGAAGCGCGAACAAACAGACGCGCCGCCGGCCCGGCCCGCCGAAAAGCAACAGCAGGAGGAGCAATAAAAGGAAGGGGCCATAGACCATGAGCACGACCAGACCCATAGCGCCCGCCTCAGCCGCTCAAGCCGGCCACAAAAGCGCAGAATTCCGCCGGGTGCAGGACTTGGTCCGAGTCAAAAAGCTGCACGATCTCGGCAACTTTTGCGCCGCGCTGGCTGATTTCTTCTTTGATCAACAAGCGCAGGGGTCTGGGGTTTTCCGCCTGCGGCTGGTCAAGCGTCAGCCGCCACTGGCCGCCCGCGCCGGGGGAACTCGTTCCCGCGCCGGTCGCACTGGCCGCGATCTGTTCCCAGTGCAGTGTATAGTGCTCGGGCGGGCGTCTGCCGTAAGCCAACAGGGCTTTGAGATCGCTTAGAGTGAAGCGGCCGCCCGATTTTCCGCCCGCGCTGATGTATGTGCCGCCCGCCGTGCGCGCCACTAGAGGTATGAGCAAAAAATCGCGCGGCGGGTCCTGCTGCGCCGACGCGGGGCCGACTTCCGCCGGCCCGGACTGTCCCGCGAAAGCGGCGCCGGCCACAGCGGTCGCACCAGCCGCGCCGTGAGCATGAAAGGGAATAACCCGCGACAAAGCCGGGCTCTGTTCACTTTCCGCACCGCAGGCGCTCGCCCCCGCACCGGTCTGGATAAATCCGGCCTGACCCAAAATGGAAGCGGGCCAGGCGGCCACGTCGCGCAGGGCCTGGGCCGCGAGGCTCATCTTGTCTCCGGCCTGGCGCAGGGCCGCGACCAGTTCCCGTACTTCGTCCAGGCAGCGTAGAGGCGCGAGTTCCTGACGTAAAAATTCCCGCAGACTTTCGGCCAAAGAATCCGGCGCGGCAGAAGCGGACGCGGCGTCGGCAAAAAGCCCCACTCCCCCGGCCGCAGCCCCTTTCAGCGCGCTTTCCAGAACCCGGATACGGTCGATAATCGCGCTTTGCTGCCGGGTCAGGGTGACCATACTTTTGGCCAGATTGCTCAGCGACAGAGTGAATTCCGGCGGCAGGGCCACCGGCCGGCCGACGGGCTCCGGTTTCGACGCGACTAGGGCTATCCAGGAAAACTCCTGAGCCAGGCGTGCGCGCGCCTCGGCCACCGACATACCCGCCTCGAACATATCCCGAATGCGCAAAGCCACAGGGAGAGCGTCCGCGGTAAAGCGAATGGGCTTGCCTTTGCTGGCCACGGGTATGCAGTCCGCGAACTTGCGGCGGTAGCTCTTGATGGTGGTTTCCGAAACGTTGAGGGCTTTGGCCAGGTCTTTGTGCGTCAGAGTCTGTTCGGCCATGGCTGTTCCTTGCGGGATAACGAAAAAAACAATTAAGCTATCGATAATCTATCTGACAAGAAGGGTCAAGGCGCGTCCAGCAAAGGATCGCGCTTGCCGCTGAGATAATCCTGCCATTTATCCATAACTCTTTGAAATTCAGAAAAATCCTTCTTGCTGACCGGATCGGTGCGAGGGCTGAGGGTCTTCAGGGGGTTGATGTACACCCCATCCTTTTTCATGCGAAAATCCAGGTGCGGCCCGGTAGCGTAGCCCGTGCTGCCCACGAAGCCGACGACCTCGCCCTGGCGCACGCTTTTGCCCTTTTTCAGGCCCGAGGCAAAGGCGGAAAGGTGCAGGTACATGGTCTCGTAGCCGCGTCCGTGGCGCAGGGCCACATAGTTGCCCGCGCCCTGGCCCCAGCCGCGATAGGTTACTTCGCCGGCGCCCACGGCTTTGACCGGCGTGCCGGTAGGCGCGGCGTAGTCCACGCCCGGGTGCGCCCGCCAGACATGCAGCACAGGGTGCATCCGATTTTTGCTGAAAGTCGAGGAAATGCGGTTAAAGGCCAGCGGCGCTTTGAGAAAGGCCCGCTTCACGCTTTCGCCCTTGCCGGTATAATAATGGGGCTGTCCGGCCGCATCCTTGAAGCGATAAGCCTCAAAGGTTGTGCCCTCGTTGGTGAAAGTGGCGGCGTACATTGCCCCGTAGTTGCGGAACCTGCCCTCGCGAAAGCGCTTTTCCACCAGCAGGCAAAAGCTGTCTCCGGGTTGCAGGTCGCGGATGAAGTTGATTTCCCACGCGAAAACGTCAGCCAGGGCTATGGCCAGGGTCGGGCCTTCGCCGGCGTCGGCCACGGCCTGAAACAAGTTGGATTCGATAGTGCCCCGGACGAGTTCCACAATGACGTCGTGGGCGATATCTTCCAGTCTGGCCCTGAATTGCCCTGTGGAACGGTCGGCGACAAGGCGCTGGTCGTTGTCGATCTCGTATTCAAAACGGCTGAGCGACCCGGCGGTCACGGTGACGGCGTAAGGCCTGCCTTCACGCAGACGCCGCAGATGAAAAACATCGGCGCAGGCGTCGGAAAGCTCCTGAATTTCCGCCATGCTCAGCCACTGCTGCAGCATGCTGCCCGCCGTATCCCCGGCTTTCACCGTGCCCCGGAAAACCGAAAGCGCTTCGTCCGCGGGATCTTCGGGCTCTTGCGGCCCGTGTGCCGCGCGTTCTTCCCCGGCCGGGGGCGAAGCCGGTTCCGCCTGCGCGTTTGCCGCCCGGCGGGCGACCTCTCCGTCTTCCAAATTCCGGTTCGCGGTCCACAGGGCGGCTCCGGCCGCCACAATGACCGCTACAAGCACTACATACAAAACCCCTGCCCTGTTCTTCCTTCGAGAGAAACGCATGCCTATGGCTATACATGGCAAAAGCCCTGTTTGCCAACCCGCCGGAGCCTTGCCCGGCGAAGGGGGTTTTTTCCTCTGAGGCCAAGGCATTACTTGAATTCGAAGGGCGTTTGTGCTAGCGTTTTTTTGAATGGCAGCGCATGATTTCGGGAACGCGGCAGCCGCCCGGACATGCGCTGTTTTCAATCCTTTTGACGTATCGATTAACTCAAGGTTTTTTCCACGTGATCAAACAACGCATCCGCGAACATCTGCGAACCGTGCACACGGATGCTGATCTGAAAACATGGTTCGAGCCCCTTGTTCTGCATTTCGCCGACGTCTCCGGCCTTGAAGTCTGTTTTCCACACCTCCTTTTCGCCGAATGGTTCACCGCCGAACGCCAGGAGTTGTTTGAATGCTCCGTGCGCGCCCTGTTCGGGGCGCAGACGCCCATTCTTTATAAAACCGCCTCGCTGCGGCCGGAAAGGCCGAAAAAAAGCATTCCGGCGCGCATTTCTGATCCGGCCCGGCCGGGCTCCGCCACGCTCGAAACCACGCCGCCCCAGCCCGGATCGCCTGAAGCCGCGGGCCATTGCTCTTTTGAAAATTTCATTATCAACAGCAAAAACGAATTTCCCGTTTCCATGGCCAAAGAGGTAGCCGGCACGCCCAAAAATCCGGCATACAACCCTTTTGTCATCTGCGGCAAGGGCACCTGCGGTAAAAGCCATTTGCTCAAAGCCGTCGCCCGGGCCATGGCTCAGAGCCTGCGCTGGGAAAACGTCTTTCTGGGAACCGTTCAGGATCTGGCGGAAATTGCCGGAAACAACGGCGGCATACGCGCCATGCTTCTCAAGCGCCGGGCCGTGTGCCTTGATAACGCCCAACATCTGGCCAACCATCCCGAGCTGCAACAGGACATCATGGATATCGCGGATCTGTTTCGAGATACAAAAAAGCCGCTGGTGCTGGCCCTGGACGAAAGCCTGGCCCGGGCCGGATTGCATGAAAAACTGCGCTCCCGTCTGGAGTCCGGCCTTATAGTGGCTTTGAAAAAACCGGACCTGGATGTACGGCTGCGCTATGCCAGGGCGCAAGCGGAAGCATCGCGGCTGCAGCTTAAAAAAGAATATATGTTGACTCTGGTTCAACGTTTTGACGATTTTCGCCACCTTGAGGGCATCCTGACCAAGTTGGCCGCTTTTCAGAACAAAAGCGGCCGTCCCATCAACCAGGGGGATCTGGACAAGGTTTTGCTGCACGCCGGCGCTCTTTCCGGCAAACGACTGACGCCCGAAGCCATTGTCGACAAAGTCGCCGAACAGTTCTCGCTGACCCGCGAGGACATATTGGGAAACGACCGCAAGGCGGAGGTGGTTCGAGCCCGACAAATCGGCATGTACTTGTGCCGTGACCTGCTCGGCACATCCTTGTCCGCCCTCGGTGAATATTTCAGCGGTAAAAACCACGCCACAGTGTTGTATGCCTATAAAAAAATAAAAAAATTACAGGATAGTAACAAAGATATGCACAGGTTGGTTACACAGATACGGAAAAAGTGCGCTCTGGCGGAAAATTGACCGGAAAGAACTCGCGAAAGAAGTTTGGAAACAAGCTTTCGTCGCTTTCTTTATCAAATTTTTTGCAAGAAAAATAAGGCAATATGCCACTTAGTGTGATAGATACACCCTCTACTACTATTACGAGGATATACACATGTTTTTAAAAGTATTTAAAGAAGACGTCATCGAGGGTTTGCAAAAAGCGGCGAACATCATCCCCGCCAAAACCGGAGCGGCCTATCTGCGGTCTATCTGGCTGAAGGCCGAAGGCGGAATTTTGCAGGTGCTGGCTACGGATTCAAATATCGAGTTCAGCGGCGCCTACACGGCGGAGATAAGCGCCAAAGGCCTGGTTGGAGTACAGGGAAGGGCTTTTGTCGATCTTTTGCGCAAACTGCCTTCCGGGCAGATCAGTCTTTCTGTGGACGGCGAATCCGGCAACCTGCTTATCGAACAGGGGCGTAGAAAGTATAAACTGCCCACCAACGATCCGGTTTGGTTCCAGAGTTTTTCGACCTTTCCCGAGGCGGGTTCTGTGGTTTGGTCCGGCGATTATCTTGCCGAACTCATTGATAAGATAGCTTATTGCATCGCGGATGACGAAAGCAAAGACGCCATCGGCTGCCTGCTGATGAAACCCACGGAATCGGGCAAAATAGACGCTTGCGGGTTGAACGGGCATCAGTTTGCGTTGCAGCGTTTTCTGAACGACGAACTGCACGGCCTGCTCCCAAAAAACGGTGTCCTGATTCAGAAAAAATATCTGGGAGAACTGAGGAAATGGCTGGGCGCCGATGAAATAGATCTGAACATCAGCGAAAAACGGCTGTTTTTGCGGGCCAAAGATAAAAAGGAAATGCTCAGCCTGCCTCTTTCTACCTATCAGTATCCGGATTATCTGAATTTTTTGTCTAAAGTCGAAGGAAATGACGCTTCAAATCTGACTGTTTCACGTAAAGAAACCCAGGACGCTCTGGAACGTTTGCTTATTTTTACCACGGACAACAACCGTTGCACCTATTTTGACCTTTCCGGAAATGAAGTGGTGCTTTCCGCCACAGGCATGGATGTAGGTTCGGCCACTGAAAGCCTGGATGCGGAATATAGCGGGTCTATCAGCAAGATAGCTTTTCCGACCAGAAACTTGCTTGATATCATGGACCATTACCAGTCCGCCAAGATGAATATGGTTCTGACCGGTTCCGAAGGGCCCTGCGGCATCAAGGGAACGGATGATCCTGATTATACTGTGATCATCATGCCCATGAAGATTGTGGAAGAGACGTATTATCAAGAGGAAAAAGCCTAATGACACAGGGCATGACAGGGGCCGGCCCCCAGACCAACGGCGGGTATACCGCAGACAGTATTACGGTTCTTGAGGGCTTGTCCGCCGTGCGGGTCCGTCCCGCGATGTATGTGGGCAGCACGGACGCCCGTGGTCTGCACCACCTGGTGTATGAAGTTGTGGATAACTCCATTGACGAGGCTATGGCCGGCTTTTGCACGAAAATAACCGTGCGTTTGCATGTGGACGGCACTTGTTCCGTGTCCGACAACGGCCGGGGCATACCGGTAGACATGCATCCCAAAGAAGGCGTTCCGGCCGTGCAGGTGGTCATGACCAAACTGCATGCCGGCGGCAAATTTGACAACACGAGCTACAAAGTTTCCGGCGGCTTGCACGGGGTGGGCGTATCCTGCGTCAACGCCCTGTCCGAAAGCCTGGAAGTAATCATCCGCCGCGACGGGTTTCGTTACCGACAGCGCTATTCCCGGGGGCTTCCGCAAGAGACGGTGCAGAACCTCGGCGAATCGGACAAGCACGGCACCACCGTACGCTTCAAGCCGGACGAGGAAATATTTGAGACGGTCGTTTTTTCATACGAAATTCTGCGCAAACGCCTGGAAGAGCTTGCTTATCTGAACAAAGGCCTGGAAATAGAATTTATCGACGAACGCAGCGATACTTCTGAACTTTTTTGTTTCGAAGGCGGCATTTATCAGTTCGTCAAGGATCTCAATTCCGGCGAAGGCGGCATCCATTCCATCGTGTACGGCGAAGGCGAATCCGCCGGCATCACGGTCGAATTTGCCCTGCAGTACAACGCGGGCTATAAGGAAAACGTGCTGACCTTCGCCAACAATATCCGGACCAAAGAAGGCGGCACCCATCTTGTGGGATTCAAGACCGCCCTGACCCGGGCCATCAACGTGTACCTCAAAAATTCGGCCGAAGCCAAAAAGTATAAAATCACGCTGTCCGGCGACGACGTGCGCGAAGGCCTGACCGCCGTCGTGTCCGTCAAGTTGCAGAATCCGCAATTTGAAGGCCAGACCAAGACCAAGCTGGGCAACTCCGAAGTGGCCGGCCTGGTGGCCGGGGTCGTGTATGAAAAACTGAACACCTTCTTTGAGGAAAATCCCAAAGATATCAAGTTGATCATCGATAAGGCCGTGGACGCGGCCCGGGCTCGCGAAGCGGCCAGAAAGGCCAAAGACCTGGTGCGGCGTAAGGGGGCGCTTTCCGACAACTCCCTGCCCGGCAAACTGGCTGATTGCCAGAGCAAAGACCCGGCCGAATCGGAACTGTACATCGTGGAAGGCGATTCCGCCGGCGGTTCCGCCAAACAGGGCCGCAACCCTACGACCCAGGCCATTTTGCCTCTGCGCGGCAAGATCCTGAACGTTGAACGCACCCGTTTCGACAAAATGTTGGCCAACAAAGAAATAAAGGCCCTGATCACCGCCATGGGCGCCGGCATCGGCACGGTGGGCGGCGAAAGCGACATCGACCTGGCCAAACTGCGCTACCATACCATCGTCATCATGACCGACGCCGACGTGGACGGCGCGCATATCCGCACCCTGCTGCTGACCTTCTTTTTTCGTCAGTACCGCGAGCTTATCGAGCAGGGGCATCTGTACATCGCCCAGCCGCCCCTGTATCGGGCTCATTCGCAGAAGTTTGAACGCTTCATCAAGGACGACCCGTCGCTCAACGCCTTTTTGCTGGACCGCATCAGCAAGGACGCCACCGTGCGCACTGAAAACGCGGTTTTTGAAGGCCGCGCCATTCTCGGCCTGTACAAAGACATCGACACCGTGACTTCCCGCATGAAAGACGCGGAAATAGCCGGCATCGGCCCGGACCTCTTTCTGGCCTTTCTGGAATACGGCGAAAAGCTGCTGCCCGAATGGTTCACCGAAGAAGCCAACGGCAGCTTGTCCTCTTTCGAAAACTGGCTGGAAGAGAGGGGCTGGACCTTTGAAATCAGGGTCGAAGAAACGGACATGGAACAGCGGCACCTGGTTGTCTTTGAAAACGCGAACGGCCACAGAACCCGCGTGGGCGCCGAGTTTTTCAACTCCCGCATCTACAACCAGGCCTGGAAGACCCTGGCCCAGCTGCAGGCCCGTTGCGGCAAAAACAATTTCATCGTGGAACGCAAAGAAAGCAAAAGCAGCGCTCCGGATCTTTTCAGCCTGAACAGCCTGATTCTGGAAGAAGCCAGAAAGGGCATCAACATTCAGCGTTACAAAGGTCTGGGCGAGATGGATCCCGAACAGCTCTGGGTCACCACCATGAACCCTGAAAACCGCGTGTTTCTGCAAGTGACCATTGATGACGCCGAAGAAGCGTCCGAAGCCTTTGAAGAACTGATGGGCGACCGCGTGGAGCCGCGCCGCGAGTTTATCGAAAGAAACGCCTTGAGCGTTCAAGATTTGGATATTTAACGGGACGCGGGGCGCTGCCCCGCACCCCGCAAGGGGACTGAGTCCCCTTGACCCCGCATC
>JAVBRE010000090.1:0-24298 GCA_031548325.1 Desulfovibrionaceae bacterium | reverse complement strand
CCTTTAGAAGGGGTTACCTTCACTGGACATAGCGCACCACACCCGGCACACGAGAACGAGTGCAGAGAAGATGAACCGCACAAAATCTGATCACAGGGCAAAAGAAAAGCCACTGTCTGACGGGGTGGCGTATGACCGCCTTTAGGTGTGTTCAGCACCGTGGGGTGAACAGTACCTAGAGAATGGCAGGAAGGTCAAGACGGAGATGCCTATTTTTGATGGCACGGCCTTATTCCTCAAAGGGAATTTTTAGGGAACGCCTTCGGGGTGGGTCATAGGTCATCCCTGAACAGTTTCTTTCCTTAGACCCTATTCCAGGGAAAACCCTACAGGATGCCTCACGATCAACGTTTTTTATCAGGATGGGTCAGAAGGTCATCCCGGCAACGATCGCGTCAGATTCTATTGCTGGAACCAGGGCGGTCAGAACAAAGAACGGGGAGGATGGTCATTTTTGACGGTGGAAGCCCTATGCTCAGGCACAATTTTCACGGAACGCCTTCAGGATGGGCCAGAGATCATCCGGGGGGGGACGGTCCCCCGAGAAAACCCCCCTGATCATTATCGCCCCTCATCACAGACACCCCATCAAGGAGCGGGCAGAGGGACGCCTGAGCGCAGAGGCATTGGGGGGGACCATTACAAAACAATGGCCGCCAATGGGGGAGGCTCAGGGGAGACTCTGGTTGTCCTTAAGGTGTCTCTTTAGGTGGTGGCTATGATGGTCATAACCCATACCACACATAAAGAATCCATGAGGTAGCCACTGGCATCCCCTCTCATCAAGAGAGACACCAGTGTTTACCTCATGGTAGCCCAAGGAAACACTTTAGTTACACTATAGTATACTAAAGTAATCTTTTTCCTGCCCTTCCCTCCAGAGTGGTCCCCAATTCAAAGGCCCTGTGAGAGTGGGCCATTCTTCTGCGCCCAATGCCCGGACTTCAGTCCGTCGATGTCCAGCAACGAACGGACATACTCACTGAACCCCTTGGTTATGGCCTCGTAAAGCATATGCGGTGCCGTGTCCGTGGAGTACCGCCCGAAGGTCATGGTGTCGTGGCTGTGCCCAAGGTGGCGGGCCGCGCTTTTCTCTGCCACATCGTTCTGTTCGCACCAGCGGGCCATAGTGTGCCGGAAGCTGTGGAAGTCCTTTTTCCCGCTGCCCGCCTGTTGCTCGACCCCTACGGCCTTCCTGTACTTGTTGAACCACTTGGAAAGCTCATGGGCAAAGTTGTCGTGCTCTTTGTTGCGGGTCAGTTCAGGGAACAAGCGCCCGTCTCCCCGTGGTGCTTCACCTTTTGCCCGTGCCTGTTCGGCGTTCTGGAAAATCCAGGCCGCATAGCTGAGAAAGCCCAGATCATCCGCCAGGACCGGGGACAGCGGAACATAGCGGCGGGAAGCTGCGTTTTTAAGACGCTGGTAGGGTTTGTCCTGATTGATGAACAGGCACAGGGTCTCGCCGCCTTCCTTCTGTGCTGCCGTCACCAGGGCGGAAAGGGTGGGGTCTGATCTCACCCCTTGAGAGGGCACAAAGACGCGCCGTGCATCCCCCTGCCGGTTGACCAAGACAAGATCGTCAGTGTGCAGCTGGGCCAACTCTTCCAGGCGTGCCCCTGTGAACAAGCCGAGCAAGGGAACCCAGAACCGGGAAGCCTTACCGCCTGAGTCGGGCCGTTCCATGCGGGCCGTCCTGGCTTGTTCCCGCTCTGTCGTGCCTTCAGTCAGAGCCTTGGCGTTGAACAGCTTGGTAATATCCTGGTTCGTGAACGGGTCTCTGTATTCATGGGGTTGTTTATCGGACTTGATCTCCAATATGGCGGTAATGTTGGGGTTGGTGTGGTACTCGTACTTCGCGGCCCAGTTGAGGAAAGCCGTGGGAGACTGGAAATAGGTCTTGATGGTGTTGACCTCAATTCTGTTCTCTGCCGGAATGCCGCCGGATTCAATGAGCTTGATTAAGGCGGGTGCCTTGAGGGTCCGGTACGCTGGGTCTTTGCTTCTGTTGCGGGGCAGTTGAAGTATGATCTCCTTGTATCGCTTCAAATGTGTCGCGCTCAGACTGGCAACCGGGAGGCAATCCTCCGGGTCAACAACGGCCTGGAAGAGATCGAACTTTACCCGCTCCATGCGGGCCACCTTCGGTTTCCATGAGCCGTCCCGTGTCTTTTCCTGAATCATCTCCGCTATGGCTTCGGAGAGCTTGCGGCCCGCTCCGGTGCTGTCCCTGTTGGTGTTCTGCTGAGGTGGCTGCGACGCTATCGCCGTCTGGGGCTGCACCTTGATTCGCCGTTTCTCCCGCCGCGCTTCCTGCTTTGCTTCAAGGCGTTCGACTTCGGCGTCATGGGCTGTGTAATCGCCCTGTGCTGTCTGTGCCCTGATGCCGTGGTATGTGGCGGCGGCCTTCAGAACTTCATGGTACACTTTAATGTAGGGAATGGAGGCTTTCGGCGGTGTGGCGAGGATGGCCTTGAGGGTTTCTGTCTCCGGGTCCACCTTGACGCCTTGCTCTTTCAAAGTCTGATCAGCCATAAAGGCGACATCTTCATCCGCCGCGCCGCTCAGTAATAAACGCTGGCGCTGTGCATGCATGGCTTGGTGGTTCTCTGCCCTGGTCTGTGTGCGCCGGTCCAAAATCTCATCCGCAGATAGCCCTTCCTTTTGGGCGTCCTCTTCATCAAGTTGTTCCTCAAGGCGGGTCACAAATTCATTTGCCTCAATCCCCCCGGCCTTTGGGAGATCGCTGAAATTGCCGCCAGAGCTGAGGAGCTTGGTAAAGGTGGCCTCGACAGAAAAAAGGCTGGACGCTTTGAGCGCGGACAAAAGAAGCTCGTCCGCTACGGCGCGTATCTCGCCATCGGTCAGGCTGCTCAGTGCCCGGCCTTGGAAATCAGAGGTTGTGTACTTGGTTTTATGTGTTATTATGCCTTGTGCCACTTGCCTTTTCTCCGTGTTGGGGTGTCTGTGTATGGATCGCCCACCGCCAAAATTTGATAGGGTGGTTCCTAAGTGGCCCCCAATTTTTGAACCATGGGAGAGTAAAGAACATCCTCGAGCACGAATAACCTCTCGGGCGAACGAAAAGACCTCAAGCGCCGCCGTGGCGAGCCTGAGCGCTCGGACCTTGGCTTCTGCGGCATAGCACGGGCCAAGGCTGCGGCGGTACTCGGTCTTTCCGAGGCATGGCCGTAGATCATTGGGAACACGAACACGGAAGATCAGGGAGTTTCCCCCGCCTGAAAGAAGATAGGGGGAATGGCTGGAGGCTCTACGGCCGGAGATCCTGGGAGAACGGACGGCAACGGCGGCAGTGGGGAGAGCGGCGCTTGTGGCTGCAAACATAGTTGCCCCTCAAAGAAGCCCCGCCGTTGATGGCATTATGTACAGCTATTGTGTACATTGGACTTCTTTGAGGGGCAGAACCATTAAAATTCAGCTAACATGCTGAATTTATTATCAATGGTAGCAAGGGAGGGACTTGAACCCCCGACACTGCGGGTATGAACCGCATGCTCTAACCAACTGAGCTACCTTGCCGTTCGGAGAACGCTTGTTTACCCAAGAGCGCACCGCTTGGCAAGGGTTTTTTCATCGCCGTCTTATCCTTGTTGCAAGGCATACGGCCTTGGTGTAAAAAATCTTTCCCCGGCAGGAGGGTATGTCATGTCGGCAATTATGCCTTGCGGCGAGCTTGTCCGCCGCGCGGCCAGCTGGATCTGCGCTGAACTGGCCGCCAGACCGCATGTTTCGCAAACGAAACTGCTTGACGAGGCGGGAATGCGTTTCAATCTCAGCCCCAAGGAATGTCGGATGCTGTCGGATCTTTTTGCCGCATCCGCCGCCCCGCCGGCCCAGGACGATGTCAGGAGGCCTGACTGAATTTTCTTCGTTTTCCGCTCCTTCAGCGGTATATCACCCGCGAACTTGCGCAAAGCTTCGTTTTGTGCACGGTGTCGATGCTGACCCTGATCCTGATAGGTCGGGGGCTGCAGTTACGCGATCTGTTTCTGGGCCTTGATCTCGGCGCCTGGGACATGGTCATGCTGTTTCTGTATATGGTGCCCCTGTTCATGCTGGTCGTGGTGCCGCTTGCCTGTATGCTCAGCGTTTTTTTAACCTTTCTGCGCATGAGCACCGACCGGGAACTCGTCGCCCTCAAAGCCGGAGGCGTCAGTCTGTGGCAAATGCTGGCCGCGCCGGTCATTTTCTGCACCCTGTGCGGGTTGATGAATCTGTATATTTCTCTGTTCGGAGTGGCCTGGGGTATGAACCACTTTCGCTCGACCATTCTTGAGATCGCCAATACCAGAGCCCGTGTGGTGGTGCAGCCGGGGGTGTTCAACCAGGATCTTTTCGGACTGACCCTGTTTGCCCGCCAGGTGGATCCGGACAGCGGCGTAATGAAACATATCATTTTCGAGGACAGGACCCGCGATAAAAAGAACCGGCTGACCATTCTCGCGCCTACCGGGTCCATCACCACGGAAACAGCCACCGGCAGCATCCTTTTCAAACTGCAAAACGGGCATATCTACCGGGCGGACGGCGAGCAGTTCGGCATTCTGGGTTTTGGCGAATATATCATCAGGCTGGATCTTTCCAAGGTCTTCGCCGGGGTCGACTTGGGAGACATACGGCCCAAAGAAATGGGATGGGGCGACCTTGAAAGGATGAACGCGGACAAAACAGCTCCCAGCCTGCGTTTTCAGTTGAAAGTGGCGGTGGAGATACAAAAGCGCATGGCCTTGCCTGCTGCCTGCCTGGTACTGGGTTTTTTTGCCATGCCGCTGGCCTGCGCCTTTGAAGGCGTGCGGCGGCAGATGGGCGTCGTTTTGTCGCTGGTCATGTTTCTGGTCTATTACAGCCTGCTGTCTTTGGGGCTGTCCATCGGGGAATCGGGTAAGCTGTCTCCGGTCGCCAGTTTATGGTTTCCCAACCTGCTGTTTCTATTTTTGGGCTGCGTCGGGTTTTACCTGACCGTAAACGAGCGTTTTCCCACCATGCATTCTCTGTTGCTGCGCATTCCCTATTACCGCCGGCGGGAAGAGATACGGCTGACCGCCGGCCGGGGAGACGCTGAAAGAAAAGACGGCCGCCGCGCAGGAGGCTGCCCGTGAGGCTGCTGACCCGTTATCTCATTCGCGGCAATCTTTTTTTGCTTTTCAGTATTTTGCTCATCGGCACGGGACTGTATGTACTGACAGAGCTTTTTGACCGGCTGGACGCCTTTTTGGACTCCGGCCTGGGCTTGACGGCGGTGCTTTGGTATTACGCGGTAAAACTGCCGATGATCATTTCTCAGATTCTGCCCGCCGTCTTTCTGATCGCGGCCATCGCTCAGTTCAGTTTGATGATCAAATCCAGAGAAATGATGGCGCTGCAATCGGGCGGGGTGTCTCCTTTCGCTTTTTTGCGGTTCATTATCGTATATGGGTTGATCTGGGCCGCCGCGCAGTTGGCTTTTTCGCAGTTTCTGGGTGTGCAGGGCGAACGCATGGCCAACCGCATCTGGAGGGAACAGGTGCGCGGCAAGGGTGCTGAGGCGACGCAATTGCACGGCATCTGGTTCATTGACCGCGCCTATGTGGTGCACTTGGGGCTTGCCGATCCGGCGCAGGGCCAGGGACGGGACTTTCTGGCCTACCGTCTGTCCAGAGACGGCAACGACCTTGAACAGATGATCCGGGCGGATTCGTTCACGGTCAAGTCCAGACAGTGGACGCTGCACAACGCCACGATCATCACGCCCCAGACTTACGGGTACGAGGTCAGGCCGGAATACACGCTTTCTTTGCGTCAGGATCTTTCCGTTTTTCTGGCCATTGATCCCGGCTCCAGGCCGTCGCAACTGCCTTTGTGGGAACTGCGCGACGCCATTCGCAACCTTGAGCGTTCAGGGTCCAACGTGGAGCATCTCCGCACCGTCATGCACGCGCGTTTCGCCTATGCCGCGTCCATCGTGGTCATGGGCGTGCTGGCTCTGGCCATAGTGCTCTGGCGCAGCAACCTCTATCAGGCCATAGGCCTGGGGTTGCTTTTTACTTTCATTTTTTTCGCTGTATCCACAGTCTGCAACAGTTTGGGCGAAAAAGGTTTTTTGCTTCCCTTCATCGCAGGCTGGCTGGCTGTTGTCCTTTTTTTTCTGATGGGAATCGTGGCTGTTGTCGCGCTTGTCAAACCACGTTTCAAGTTTTTTTTGAAAGCGGAACGGTAAAAATCCGGACAAGGAGGTTCTATGGCGAAAGTCATTACAATAGCCGTCACCGGCGGCCCGGAAGTCATGCGTCTGGAAACCGAGAATTTAGGCAGGCCGGGGCCCGGCCAGGTGCGCCTGCGCCAGACGGCCATCGGCGTCAATTTTATTGATGTCTACTTTCGTAGCGGATTGTACGAGCAGCCCCTTCCCGGTCGCATAGGCCGAGAAGGGGCCGGCGTGGTGGAAGAATTGGGCCCCGGCGTGACGGACCTGGCCGTCGGCGACAGAGTCGCTTATTGCGGCGGGCCTCTGGGCGCATACAGCGACGAACGTCTCATGCCGGCTTCGGAACTGGTGCCCCTGCCGCCGACCATGGATGACGCCACCGCGGCCGCCTGCATGCTGAAAGGTTTGACCGTCCAGTACCTGTTCCGCCGCATTCACGTTTTGCGGGCCGGAGAGTTATTTTTGTTCCATGCCGCCGCCGGCGGGGTGGGACTGATAGCCTGCCAGTGGGCGAAAGCGCTCGGCGCGATCATGATAGGCACAGTGGGCAGTCCGGAAAAAGCTGAAATAGCGAGGGCCCACGGGTGTGCCCATGTCATCAACTATCGCACGGAAAATTTTGTGGAGCGGGTGAAAGAGATCACCGCAGGCAAAGGCGTTGCCGTGGCCTACGATTCCGTGGGCAAGGACACCTTTCCTGCGACCCTTGACTGCATCTCGCCGCGCGGGTTGTGGGTCAGTTTCGGCAACGCCTCGGGGCCGGTGCCGCCTTTTACCATGGCCTTGCTCATGCAGAAAGGCTCGCTGTTCGCCACCAGGCCGAATTTGACGGCCTACGCCGCAACCCGGCCCGAGTTGCTCGCCATGAGCGCCGAGCTCTTCGATCTGGTCGGCAGTGGCATAATCAGGGCCGCCCCCGCGAACGTCTTTGCGCTGGCGGATGCCGTGGAAGCGCACAGGGCGCTGGAATCGCGCCGTCTTACCGGCGCAACAGTGCTGATTCCCTAGATGTAGGGCAATTTCACTTTGAAATTGCTCGGCAGTTTTTTTTCTTCTTCCTCTGGACAGCGCGCGGTTGATACTTATTTGTAGATCACGGACAAGAGGTATACAAACACAGTGTAAAACCGAAACTCACGTTAATGGAAGAAATACATTCCCCGCGGAAGCGGAAAATACGTGAAGGAGTATGCCATGAGACCCGGTGAAGAAGAATAACGTATAACTTTCACATCGTACGAACCATACTCGGCGTTAATAAAATTTTATTTACGCAGTTTTTGTTATCACGGATAAGCGCGAAATCGCGCAGCGCCTGCCATAAAGCGTCCATGCCCGCGCGTTTGAGGCTGGACGTGAGCAGGGGAAGCCGCGGCAGATGAACTGCCCATTCACGCTGCCGGGACAGTTGTTCCTTGCGGGAACATTTGTCGGCCTTGGTCAGAACGGGCAGCACGGGGATAGCATTGGCGGCCGCAAAGGCCAGCAGGGCCAGATCGGACTGCTGCGGCGGCAGGCGGCAGTCGAGCAGAAGAAGCAGGCCTCGCAGGGACGGAGCGGAAACGAGGTAACGCTCGATAAGGCGGCCCCAGTTTTCTCGTTCTGTTTTGGCCGCGCGGGCATACCCGTAGCCCGGCAGGTCCACCAGAAGAAAATTGTCCGGATCGGCCAGATAGTAGTTGACGCTACGGGTCTTGCCGGGGGTTCCGCTGGTTTTGGCCAGTTGCTTTCTGCCGGCCAGCGCATTGACCAGCGAGGACTTGCCTACATTGGAACGACCGGCAAGGGCGACCTGAGGCCTGGAATCGTGCTGCAGCTGCTCCAGGGTATAGGCGGTTGTTTCAAGAACAAGGGTGGGGTTCATGGATTCACTGCTTGACAAGAGGGCCTGCTTGGCAAAATATATACGATTCACATTCATACTCCATAGCTGTACGGAAGGAAAGCCATGTCCGCCACTTACGATTTTTTGGTGCTCAACGGTCCCAACCTGGGCTCGCTGGGAGTGCGGCAGCCGGAAATTTACGGCAATGAGGGCATGGATGCGGTTCCCGCTCTGGTGGCCCGGTTGTTGGGCGACAGGGCGAACAGGGTCAAACTTTCTTTTTTTCAGAGCAACTGCGAAGGTACGCTGATCGATCGTCTGGAGCGGGCCAGGTCCGAAGGAACGCACGGCGTCGCTTTGAACGCCGGCGCATACACCCACACCAGCCTTGCCCTGGCCGATTGCCTGGCCTGGATCGGCCTTCCGGTTGTTGAAGTGCATATCAGCAACGTGCTGGCCCGTCCGGAACCGATCCGGCGGCAAAGCTACATCGGCGCGCAAAGCGTTGGCCTTATCGCCGGATTCGGCATCATGGGCTATGCGCTGGCCGTACAGGCTCTGTTGGAACATTGCGACAGGATACGTTAACGCGGCAACGCGGCCGTTGCCGGCATTTCACCAGGAGGCTTCATGTATTCCACCACAGACTTCAGGAAAGGCCTGAAGATCGAAGTTGACGACACCCCTTACGAAGTCGTCGATTATCAGCATTTCAAGCCCGGCAAGGGCGGCGCCATGGTGCGCACCAAGTTGCGCAACATTTTGACCGGCCGCACGCAGGACATAACCTTTCGTGCGGGAGAAAAAGTCGGCCGCCCGGACCTTGAAACGCGAGAAATGCAGTTTTTGTACCGCGAAGGCGAGGATCTCGTGTTCATGGATCTTTCCAGCTACGAGCAGTTGCACCTGGCGCACGACGTGGTCGGCGCCAAGGGCGATTACCTGAAAGAAAGCCAGATCGTGCAGGTGCTGCTGTATCGCGGCTCGCCCCTGGATCTCGAACTGCCGCTTTCACTGGTTCTGGAAGTGAAGGAAACCGAGCCCGGCGCCAAGGGCGACACGGTCTCCAACGTGACCAAACCCGCCACGTTGGAAACCGGCGCCGTGATCCAGGTGCCTTTGTTCGTGAACATCGGGGACAGGGTCAAAGTCGACACCCGCACCAACGAATATCTGGGACGGGAATGACCGCTGCGGGTGACGCCGCCCGACTGGAACAAAAAAGAACACGCGCGTGTGCTGTCTTGCACGCGCGTGTTCTTTTTTGTTCCAGTCGGGTGGACAATTTCGATAAAACGGCGTAGTCATGGACAGCAAACCTTTTCTATAACTGTATCTATCTCACTACTTTAAGAATCAGGAGTTGATATGAAAGCAATTGTCCGGTTCTTTGTCGCCATCATGCAGCGTTATCTTCCCGATGCCTTTCTGTTCGCCGTCATTCTGACCTTTATCGCGTTTATCGGCGCCTGGTGCTTGACGGACAAATCCTTTATACAGCTTATCAACTTTTGGGGTAACGGTCTGTGGGGCATTTTGGGCTTTGCCATGCAAATGATTTTGATCGTGGTCACCGGCCACACCATGGCCAGCAGCAAACCCATTAAACGTTTTTTGTCGATGCTGGCCGGTATTCCCAAGGATTCCGGATCCGCAGCCATGCTGTGCTGCTTTGTGGTGGGGCTGGCTTCCTTTCTGAACTGGGGCTTTGGCCTGGTCGTCGGGGCGCTGCTTGCCCGTGAACTGGCCCGCAAGGTGCCGCGCATGGACTACAGCTATGTCGTGGCCGCGGGATACGGCGGCTTTGTCATCTGGCACGGCGGCATATCCGGGTCCATTCCCCTTGCGGTGGCCACAAAAGGCCATATCGTGGAAAAGCTGACGGGCATCATTCCCACCACATCCACGATTTTCGCCATGCAGAACCTGCTGATCATCTTTTTGATCATTATTACCCTGCCGTTCGTGATGAAAGCCATCTGCCCGGCCGACAGCGAAATCCGGGTCGTTGACCCCGAACTTCTGGTGGAACCGGAAGAAATCAAGGAGCCGGTGAACAAAACGCCTGCGGAAAAGCTGGAATATTCCCGCGTTATCACCTGGGTTCTGGGCGCCATGGGCGTGATCTTCCTTGGCAATTACTTCATTAACAACGGATTCCTGAATCTGTCCCTGAACATCGTGATCTGTCTGTTTATGTGGGCCGGCATTATTCTGCACGGCACGCCCATCGCCTATGTCCGCGCCGTGAACGAAGCCATCAAGGGCTGCGCCGGCATAGCAGTGCAGTTCCCCCTGTACGGCGGCATCCAGGGTCTGATGGTGTCGTCCGGCCTTGCCGGCATCATTGCCCAATGGTTCATTTCTTTTTCCACGGTGGACACCTTTGCCCTGTTTACTTTCATCGCGGGCGGCGTCATCAACTTCTTTGTGCCTTCGGGCGGCGGCCAGTGGGTGGTGCAGGGGCCGATCAACATTCCTGCCGCGGTTGAGTTGGGCGTTTCTCCGGCCAAGGTGGCCATGAGCATCGCCTACGGCGACCAGTGGACCAACATGATCCAGCCGTTTTGGGCGCTGCCGATGCTGGGCATCGCCAAGTTGGGCGCTAAGGACATCATGGGATATTGCGTGGTCGTTCTGCTCTGGTCCGGGCTGATCATGGGTGTCGGCCTGTATCTCTGGAAATAACGCCCGTTTTTTGTCTTGCAACGAAAACTCCCGGCGAAAGCCGGGAGTTTTCGGTTCGCATGCGGGCGCCGCGCGTGATTCAAGAGCGGAACGTGGCGGCCACTTCCCCCATGGTCGCGTCAATGGGCAGCGTTTGCGGACATTTGGTTTCGCACTCCTTGCAGTGAATGCAGCGGTCGGCACGTTCGTCCGCCGGAACCTGCGTCGAATAAATTACTTTAAGGAATGCGCGCAGCTTTTGGTCGTCAGTCAGATGGTAGTCGTTGTAGTTCATGAAGTTTTTGGGAATATTGACCCCGGCCGGGCAGGGCAGGCAGTAGCCGCAGGCAGTGCAATGCACTTTCAGGCGGCCCGTGAAATAACGACGCACATGATCCAGGGCGTCCAGGTCCGCGGCGGTCAAGGTGTCCGCTTTGGCCTCATCCGCGATTTTCAGGTTTTCATCTGTCTGGGCCATGCTGCTCATGCCGCTTAAAACCACATGAATTTCCGGATGATTCCACAGCCAGCGCAAGGCCCAGTCCGCGAGCGACCATTCCGGCCTGACGGCCGCCAGGACGACGCGCATTTCCTGCGGCATCTGGTTGACCAGAAAGCCGCCGCGCAACGGTTCCATGATGACGATGCCCAGACCCCGCTGTTTTGCCAGTTTCAGGCCCCGGCGTCCCGCCTGGTAATGCTGGTCCAGATAGTTGTATTGAATCTGGGTGAAATCCCAGTCGTAGGCGCCCAGTATTTCTTCAAAAACAGCAAAGCGGTCATGAAATGAAAAGCCGATATGCCGGATGCGGCCGGCCTTTTTTGCCTCTTCCAGAAAATCGAGCATGCGCAGTTCGCGCATGGCCGGCCAGGATGTGCTGTTCAGGTTGTGCGCAAGGTAATAATCAATATGAGCGGTTTCCAGTCGGCGCAACTGCGCCGTCAGAATGCGCTCCATGTCGGCGTGGCCTTTGACGGCCCAGGTGGGCAGCTTGGTGGCCAGTTTTACTTTGTTCCGGTATCCGTCGCGCAAGGCGCGGCCGACCAGGGGTTCGCTGGCGCCGGGCTCGTGAAAACCGCCGCTTCCGTGATACGGCCAGGCCGTATCCAGGTACGTGACGCCCCGATCAACGGCTTTTCGGATCATGGCCGTGGCCAGGGCTTCGTCGATGCGGGAAGGATCGGGAGCGCCGTCCGCGGGCGCAAGGGGCAAACGCATGCAGCCGAAACCCAGCAAGGAAAGCCTGTCGCCGGTGTTGCCGAAGAGTCTCGTTTCCATGGGACCTTCCTTGCTGCTGGAAGCGGATTGTCTCGAATCAGAGATTAGTCTCAAAATAGAGATCGACGGTAATCTCCCGTCACCATACTTGTTTTTTCCCGAAGATACTTTCGCGAGTCTCTAAAAAGAGACACGAGCAGGAGTATTTGATCGCACGCGACAGCGCAGAGGCGGCCGCACGGATTTCGATCGGTGCATAATATGCTACTATTTCATATACTTCTTTATCATATTTTTGCATATTCACAAAGTATATTTTTCTGCAATCACCAAGAACGGCAGGCACGGTATTTGCTTAATTCTGTGTGCGTACTTCGCGTGTGTGAATTTTTACAGTAAGTTGCTGAGATATTGATCGGGTTGTGTTTTTTTGCGCGCATAGTGATAGTGTAACCCATTCCGGAGGTCTGTATGAAAGAAATAGTGATTGTATCGGCCACTCGGACCATGATCGGCAACTTCAACGGAGCCCTGCTGCCTTGCGGCGCCGTTGAACTGGGCGCCGTGGTCATCAAAGAAGCATGCGCTCGGGCGGGCGTGGCTCCGGCCGATGTGGATGAAGTCATCATGGGCAACGTCTTGCAGGCGGGTCTCGGGCAGAACCCTGCCCGACAGGCTGCCGTGCATGCGGGCGTTCCTGTTGAAACCTCCAGCTACACCATCAACCACGTGTGCGGTTCCGGGTTGAAAGCGGTGTGCCTCGGCGCCATGTCCCTGCAACTGGGTGAAGCGAGCTGCGTGGTGGCCGGCGGCACTGAAAGCATGTCCAACGCGCCGTATATACTGCCCAAGGCGCGCCAGGGGCTGCGCATGGGCGACGCTTCGCTGATCGACATGATGGTGCACGACGGGCTGACCGACATATTCAATCACTATCATATGGGAATAACTGCAGAAAATCTGGCTGAAAAATATAATATCAGCCGCGAGGATCAGGACGCCGTCTCTTTGGCCTCGCAACAAAAAGCCGTCGCCGCCATGGACGCGGGCCTGTTCAAAGAGGAAATCTGCCCTGTTGTGGTCAAAGACCGCAAAGGAGATAAAATTCTTGATCAGGACGAATTTCCGCGCCGCGATGCCAGTGCGGAAGGTCTCGGCAAATTGCGGGCCGCCTTTAAAAAAGACGGCACAGTTACAGCGGGCAACGCCTCGGGCATCAACGACGGCGCGGCCGCCGTGCTGCTCATGACCCGGGAAAGGGCGGAGCAGAAGGGGCTCAAGCCCCTGGCGCGCATCGTTTCTTTCGCTTCGGCCGGGGTTGACCCTTCCATCATGGGCATCGGCCCTGTGCCCGCCACCCAACTGGCTTTGAAAAAAGCCGGATGGACCGTTCAGGACCTGGATTTCATTGAAGCCAACGAAGCTTTTGCAGCCCAGGCCTTGTCCGTGGCGCGCGAACTCAAATTTCCCATGGAAAAGGTCAACGTCAACGGCGGGGCCATCGCACTGGGTCACCCCATCGGGGCCAGCGGCGCCCGTATTCTCGTCAGCCTGCTGCATATTCTGAAGAATCGCGGCGGCAAACGGGGTCTGGCCACGCTCTGCATCGGCGGCGGGCAAGGGGTAAGCATGCTTGTGGAACGGATGTAAGGAGGATTTTTATGCGACCGATTATTTCTCCGGCCCAGGCCGCTGATATGGTGAAAAACGGGTCCGTCGTCATGTTCGGCGGGTTCATGGGCTGCGGCACGCCGCATTCTATTGTGGAAGCGCTGCTCGCCAACGGCGTGAAAGACCTTACCCTCATTTGCAACGATACCGGCCTGCCGGAATACGGCACGGGCAAATTGGTCGTGGCGAAACAGATCAAGAAAACCATCGCCACCCACATCGGCCTGAACCCGGAAACCGGGCGGCAGATGAATGCCGGCGAAATGGAAGTGGAGCTCATTCCTCAGGGCACCATGGCCGAACGCATCCGTTCCGCGGGCGCGGGGCTTGGGGGTTTTCTGACCCCGACCGGCGTCGGCACCACGGTGGCCGAAGGCAAAAAGGTCATCAATGTGGATGGTCGTGACTATCTGCTTGAAAAACCCCTGCGCGCCGACATCGCTCTGCTGAAAGCCCACAAAGCGGACAAGGCAGGCAACCTGATTTACCGCTTTTCCACCAGGAACTTCAACCCATTGATGGCCATGGCCGCTGACCTCGTTATCGCGGAAGTCGACGAAATCGTTGAAATCGGCCAGATTGATCCTGATACTGTTCATACTCCCGGCGTTTTTGTTCAGTATCTGGTTCAGTAGCAGAAAGGGGGCAAGTAATGGACGCGAAAGTACTCATAGCCACGCGAGTGGGACAGGAATTCAAAAACGGCGACTACGTCAACCTGGGCATCGGCATTCCCACCATGGTCGGCAACTATCTGCCCAAGGGCGTGACCGTCATTTTGCAGTCGGAAAACGGCTTTCTCGGCCTCGGCCCGGCGCCGGTGCCGGAAAATGCGGACATGGATCTGGTCAACGCGGGCGGCCAGCCCGTCACCATTCTGCCCGGCGGCGCAACCTTTGACAGCGCCACTTCTTTTGCCATCATCCGGGGCGGCCACATCGCGGCCACAGTGCTCGGCGCGCTTGAAGTGGACGAAGAAGGCAACCTGGCCAACTGGATCATTCCCGGCAAGATGGTGCCCGGCATGGGCGGGGCCATGGATCTTGTCGTGGGCGCCCGCAGGGTTATTCTGGCCATGGAGCACACGGCCAAGGGCCGCCCGAAGATCCTGAAAAAATGCACCCTGCCGCTGACGGCCGCCAAAGAAGTGGACATGATCGTGACGGAACTGGCTGTCTTCAAGTATCTGCCCAAACTCACATTGGTGGAACTGGCCCCCGACGTGACCGAGGCCCAGGTGCGCGAAGCGACCGATGCGAATTACGACATCGCGCCGGACCTGAAAGTCATGCCCATATAAAATACGTTCCGGCGGAAAGGCAAAGCCTTCCCCTCGGAGTTTTGGCGGCGGCCAAGTTCGCCAGAACCCCCGGCCGCAAGGCCGGGGGTTCTCAGCGTGATGACAAACCCCGCAAAGCCGGTGTTTGTAACGGCACGTTCACTGCGGCGCTTACCGGCGGCAATGAATGCCGCCTGCGCCTTCGTGCCGGACTGTCGCCAAAGGGAACTTTGTCAACAGTCTCCAGAACCCCCGGCCTTGCGGCCGGGGGTTCTTTTGACTATAGCAAGACAAACAGCAGAGGATACGGACACGGACACCACGAAACTTACCCGCGAACTTTTTGGGCTTTTCCTGCTTTTTGCGGGATTGCTTTTGCTGCTCAGCCTCGGAACCTATGACCCTCGTGACCCCAGCCTGAACCACGTGGTCAGTTCCGCCGCTTCCGTGCGTAATAAAGCCGGACTGTTCGGCGCATACTGCAGCGGCTTTTTCGCCGATCTTCTGGGTATTGTCGCGTACCTCATTCCCGCGCTTTTTCTGCTGACCGGGGCCAGACGGGTACTCGGCGCCGCCGAATGGCCCTGGTGGCGCTGGTGTGCGTTCTTTTTTCTCGGATGCAGCCTCACCGTGGCCGGGCAGGCCTGGCGCATGGGCATCGCCGGCATACGGGGCGGCGGTCTTCTGGGAAACGCGCTGTACGGTTTTTCCAACGGCTATTTCGGCAATGTCGGCACGGCTCTGGTCTGGGGTTTTCTTTTTCTGCTGGCCGTGCAGGTTTTGCTGGGGTTTTCCTGGCTGGCGCTTGCCCGCCGGTGCATTCGCGACCTGTTCGCCGTCCTGGCCCGGTCCATAGCCGCCAAACGCAAGCCCGAACAAAGCGGTCCGCCCCTGATCCTTGCCGAAGACAACAAGGCCGCTTCCGGTCCGGACAAAGCCCTTGCCGTTCAAATGACTTCTTCGGCTTCGGAGCGAAAGGCGTCTGATACGGCCGCTCCCGTCGTTTTCCGCCCGCCTGCCGCCACAGCCGGTGCAGACGGTGATGCCGTGCCCGCATCCGACATTTTGCCCGGCGTTCCCGGCAAAGCCCTGCCGGGAACGGACCTGGGCTTTTTGGATTCCCCGGCGGATATTACGGACCCGCCCTGGGTGCATGATCTGGAAACGGATAATATTGCTGAACGGGCCGTGCGGGACAGACGGGGAAGCGTTCCATCCCCGGCCCGGGCTTCAGTTGCGCAACCCCAGCCCGTTGCGGCGGAAAGCGCGGGCTCGCGGGTGGTGATCAGCGAAGCGGTGAAAACCACGCCCGCAACGCCGATGGCAACACAGCCCAAAGACCGGCGCATCCCTTTGCCTGCGCTGGACCTTTTGCACACCGTCGCTTCCGCCGCGCAGAAAACCCCCCGCGAGGAACTGGAAGCCAAGGGCAGAACCCTTATGACCTGCCTCTCTGATTTCGGAATTCAGGGAGAGCTTGTAGGCATTTCACCCGGCCCGGTGATCACGATGTTTGAAGTGCGTCCCGCCGCCGGGGTTCGGGTGGCGCGCATTGAAAATCTCAGCTATGATCTGGCGCTGGCTCTCAAAGCCGAATCCGTGCGCATTCAGGCGCCCATCCCGGGCACGAATACCGTGGGCGTCGAAATCCCCAATGATATCCGCGAAATAGTTTGCTTGAAAGAGCTTTTCGGTTCGGCGGCCTTCGCACGTTCCGAGTCTCTGCTGACCATGGCGCTGGGCAAAGATATCCAGGGCGCTCCCGTCATGGCCGATCTGGCCCGTATGCCCCACCTGCTGGTGGCCGGCGCGACCGGCTCGGGCAAGAGCGTCTGCCTGAACACCATTTTACTTTCGCTTTTGTACAAAGCCAGACCGGAAGAGGTGCAACTGCTGCTGGTGGACCCCAAGCAGGTGGAACTGGCCGTATACGCCGATCTGCCGCATCTGGCTCACCCCGTGATTACTGACATGGAACTGGCCAAAAATGCGCTGAAATGGGCTTCGTCGGAAATGGACCGCCGCCTTGGCTGTTTTACCCGCGTCGGCGCACGCAACATTACGGGGTACAACGAGAAGGTCGCCGCCCTGGACAAGGAGAAACTCCCGCATCTGGCGGATTTGGAAGTCATTCCCTACCTTGTCGTTATCATCGACGAGTTCGGCGATCTGATGATGACCGCCGCCAAGGAAGTGGAGGGCTATATAATCCGCCTGGCCGCCGTGGCCCGCGCCGCGGGCATTCATTTGATCCTGGCCACCCAGCGCCCCAGCGCCGACGTCATAACCGGCCTTATCAAGTCCAACCTGCCCAGCAGAATCGCTTTTTACGTCAGTTCTTCCTCGAACTCGCGCATTATTCTGGATGAAACAGGAGCCGAATGCCTGCTCGGCAAAGGGGATATGCTGTACAAGCCCACGGGCGGCAGGCTGCAACGGCTGCACGGCGGCTTTGTGCGTGACGACGATGTGGCGACGGTGGTCGGGTATTGGCGTGAACGGCAGAAGCCTTCCTACCAGGTCGATTTTTCCGACTGGGGCGCGGATGCAGGCAACGGTTTTTCCGGCGGCGGCGGCGACGACGTGGCATCCGACCCCATGTACGCCGAGGCCGTGACCTTTGTGCGCGAGCAGGGCAAAGCTTCCATCTCGCTTCTTCAACGGCGTTTTCGCATCGGGTTCAACCGCGCGGCCCGTTTTATCGAACAGATGGAACAGGACGGC
This sequence comes from Desulfovibrionaceae bacterium, assembly GCA_031548325.1. Classification (GTDB taxonomy): domain Bacteria; phylum Desulfobacterota; class Desulfovibrionia; order Desulfovibrionales; family Desulfovibrionaceae; genus FLUQ01. The sequence goes on along the minus strand of JAVBRE010000090.1, from coordinate 6,711 downwards.
ATTATCGGGCCGCAGGACGGCAGCAAGCCCAGGGCTGTCAGGTAGAGCAGGCAAATATTCCGGCAGAATGTCTCCCGCGGTCAAAGGGCTTTGCCTCTTTGAAAACCCCCGACGGGGGGATTGCCGGCATGGCCGGTTCCCCTGGCCCACAAATACGAATTTTCAGGAGCAAGTATGCGTCGCATTTTTTGCATATGTTTCGCGGTGGTTTTTTCGCAGATGTTGTGCGCTGCCGCCTTCGCGGCCGGGGCCGACGTCGTGGTGAACGCCGTACAGGCCCGCTACGACAAGCTGAAAAGCATGGAGGCGAATTTTACCCAGACTTTGTTGCATAAAGAAAGCGGCACCAAAGAAGAACGGAGCGGGGTGCTGTATTTTGCAAAACCCTTGCGGGTGCGCTGGGAAACCAGAACCCCGGCCCCGGAACTGCTGGTGGTAACTCCTGAGGTTATCTGGAACGTGTTTCCCGACGAGAATGTGGCTTACAAATACCCGTCGGCTCTGGCCGAAGATTCACGCGGCATCGTGCGGGTGGTCACCGGCCAGACAAAGCTGACCCAGGATTTCACCATCGAGCGCGAAGGCACGGACAAGGGCCTGGTCAAACTGAGGCTGTACCCCAAAGAACCCAGCCAGTCGCTGACGGAAGCGGTGCTATGGGTGGAGCAGAGCACAGGGCTGATCAAACGGGTGCTGCTCATTGATTTTTACAACAACCAGAATGACATCAGCTTTACGAGTCAAAAGCTGGACCCGGTTCTGGCCCCCGATGTATTCGCCTTTACCCCGCCCGCGAAGATGAAAATTGAAGACAGGACGAGCGGCGGGGTGATGCAAAAACCCTTGCTGCGTTAGGCGGTTTTTACCAAGCCGGATTTTGACCTCCGGCTATGTAGTTCAGCGCTTTCCGAGGATTCCCAGGGCAATGCCGCCGAGAATCAGGACGCCGGCCGCGACCAAGGGCAGATCAATGGGCTCGCCGAGCATGACGAGCGAACTGGTCGCGCCGACAAGGGGCACCCCAAGGCTGCCCAGAGCGGTTACTGTGGCCGGAAGACTTCGATTTATCTTGGTCATGGCCCAAAATCCGAAGGCCGTTCCCGGCACTCCGCAATACAGCACGGCCCAGACCAGTTCCCCTGTCCAGGTCACGGAAGGAATCCCCTCCAAAGCCAGCGCCGCCGTTGTGGTGATGCAGGCCGCCAGCAGGCATTGCCAGAAAATGAGCTGAAAAGGGGTTGCCAGCCAGCGATGCCTGCGCACGTAGAGAATGCTGCAAGCCCAGGACAGGGCGGAAAGCAACAAAAACCCGTTGCCCGCCACGCTGCGGCTATCGTTCCAATTCAGGGCCAGCGGGTTCAGAAGCACCGCGAGTCCTGCGAGCCCGAGCGCGATTCCGGCTCCACGCATGGCGCCCATGGGTTCTTTGAGCAGCAGCCAGGCCCCCGGCGCGACCCAGAGCGGCGTGGTGTAACCCAGCACGGCCGAACGCCCGACGGGGACGAACTGCAAGCCCAGAGCCATGAAAACGGCCGCGCTGGTCATATGCAGGACGCCGACGGAAAGAACGACGGGAATATCGCCCCGCCTGGGGATGATGAACTGCCGGCTTGCGACCTGCACGGCAAAAAGCACCGTGAGCGCTACGAGACAGCGCAGGGACGCCGTCCACCAGGGGCTGAGGTGCAGGACGATGATTTTGGTGACCGTCCAGTTCAGCCCCCAGACCAGAATGACCAGCACGAACAGCAGAAAAGCCGAACGGTTGCTCATAACCCCACGGCATTTCGCAGGGCGACGGTTTCTTCGGCGGTCAGGTCCCGGGTTTTTCCCTTGGGCAGGTCGCCCAGATCGATAGGGCCGGAGCGGACCCGGCGCAGACTCAGGATGGTCAGGCCGAGATCACGGCACATGCGTCGTATCTGGCGGTTGATCCCCTGGTGCAGCGTAACTTCCATGACCGGATCAAAGCCGGGCAGCATCCGCACATCCATGGGCGCCAGCTTTTCCCCTTCGACCAGGGTCATGCCGCGCCGGATGGCGTCCAGAACCCGCGCGGAAGGGTGTTCTTTGACCCGCACATGGTAAACTTTGGGCAGATGGTAGCGGGGATGGGTCAGGCGCAGGGTCAGTTCCCCGTCGTCCGTGAGCAGCAGCAGCCCTTCGGAAAAGTAATCAAGACGCCCCACGGGGAACAGGCGCTTGTCCTTGTACCGCGCGGGCACCAGATCAAGCACCGTGCTCCTGCCCTGGGGGTCTTTAACGGTGGAGACCACCTGCACGGGCTTGTGAAGCAGAAGATAGGTAAACTCCGGCGAACCTGAAGAACCGGGAAGCGTAACGGCCGCGCCGTCCACGCTGATGCGGTCCCTTTGGACATCGACGCGCGTGCCGGGTTTCACGGTCGGCAGACCGTTGACGGCGACGCGCCCGGCCAGAATAAGTTCGTCCGCTCCACGGCGGGAGGCGACGCCGGCAAGAGCCAGGGCTTTGTTCAGGCGCAGCCCGGCGCAATCCGGAGCCGATGGGGAAGAAGGCGTTTTTTTCATCAGTGGACCGAAAGAGACGGCGGCTCAACAGGATTTTTCTTGGTGGTGGTTCAGGCTGTTTTCTGGCATAGTCCTGCCCGTATGTCCACTTCCGTTTCGCAACCCATTCCCGAACGCAGCATTGGCAACCGCGCTTTGCTCAAGCGCTGCCTTGGATATTTCTCCCCTTACTGGCTGCGCATCACTCTGGCGACCGTCGCCATGATGATCGTGGCGGGCAGCCAGCCCGCCGTGGCTTATCTGGTGAAACCCACTCTGGATAAAATTTTCATTGAGAAGGACGCCCAGTTTTTGCTGCTGATTCCGCTGGCTTTTTTGCTGCTGGAATTTACCAAGGCGACTTTTCGCGTGGTCCAGAACTACGTGATGCAGTCTTGCGGGCTTAAAGTGCTGGAACGGCTGCGTGAAGAACTGTATCGCAAAATCATCTACCTGCCCATGCGCTTTTATGAAGAAGCCCAGGTCGGCATGCTGATGAGCCGCGTCATCAACGACGTGGTGTTGATCCGGGCCAGCCTTCCCGCGCTCATTATGTTGGTCAGGCAGGTTTTCACCATTATCTTTCTGGTGGGCGTCGCTTTTTACCAGAACGCGTTTCTGGCTTTCTGGGCTGTGGTGGTGCTGCCTGCCGCGCTGTTTCCTTTTGTGTATTTCGGGCGGCGAATGCGCAAGCTCAGCCGCAAGGGCCAGGCCAAGCTGGCGGATATTTCAGTACTGCTGCAAGAAATTTTCAGCGGCATCCGGGTGGTCAAGGCCTTTTCCACCGAGCAGAGCGAGGGCCTGCGTTTTGACAAAGAAAACCGCCGCCTGCTTTCTTTTTCACTGAAACAGGCGATGGCCAGCGAATTGTCGTCCTCGGTCATGGAATTCATGGGCGCCGTGGCCGCCGCTCTGGTCATCTGGTTCGGCGGCATGGAAGTCATCGAAGGGCGATCCACCCCCGGCACCTTTTTTTCCTTTTTGACCTCCATCATCATGCTCTATGACCCGATAAAAAAAATATCCAACTCCAACAACGAAATACAAAAGGCCCTGGCTGGAGCGGAGCGGGTTTTCGAAATTCTGGACTCTCCGGAAATCCGGGTGGAAGAAGACGGAACCTTACCCTTTGACGAGCTTTTTGAAGAACTGGCCTTTGAGAACGTCAGTTTTGCCTACCAGGACGGCACCAGGGCCTTGGACAACATCAGCCTGCGCGTGAAAAAAGGAGAGCGCGTGGCCCTTGTGGGGCCTTCCGGCGGAGGAAAGAGCACTTTCGTAAGCATGATCCCCCGTTTTTACGAGCCGCAGTCCGGCCGTATCACCCTGAACGGCAGGCCTCTTACGGGATATACGCTAAAAAGCCTGCGCGCCGCTATCGCCATGGTTTCGCAGGACAGTTTCCTTTTCAACCTGTCGGTACGGGAAAACATCCTGTACGGTCGGAGCGATATCCCCGAAGGCGCGATGGAAAGCGCCGCCCGCGCCGCGTATGCGGACAAATTTATTGCGGAACTGGCCGAAGGGTATGAGACTATGGTGGGGGAGCGCGGAACCAAGCTTTCGGGCGGCCAAAAACAACGCCTGACTATTGCCAGGGCTATCGTCAAGGATGCGCCGCTGCTCATTCTGGACGAAGCGACCAGCGCCCTTGATTCCGAATCCGAGGGCATAGTACAAAAAGCCCTGGAAAATCTTATGCAAAATCGGACCAGCATCGTCATTGCCCATCGCCTTTCCACTGTGCTGCATGCCGACAGAATTCTTGTTATGGAAAAAGGCAGGATCATTGCCGAGGGCAGCCACGCGCACCTGCTCGAATCTTCGCCCCTGTACGCCAGATTGTATGAAATGCAGTTCAGGCACGGCCGGAACAACGCGGCGGAAAAAATATGAAGATTTCCCCAGACCTTGCAGGGCCTTTTATCGGCGGCCTGTATTCTTTGTGGTGCGCGACCCTGCGATATGCCGAAGTCAACCGCGAGGCCTGCGCACAAATACAGCGGGATTTCCCTCTGGTTTTCGCCTTGTGGCATGATGAACTGTTCGCCGTGCCGTACAAGCGCGACGGCTGGCCCATTTTTACCATTGTCAGCCGCAGCCGGGACGGAGAATACCTCTCGAAGCTGCTGGCCAGCCAGGGGCTGGGCACGGTCAGAGGGTCCAGTTCGCGGGGCGGCCTGGCGGCTCTCCTGCGCGCGGCGAAATTGATGCAGGAAGAGAAACAACACGCCTGCATTACCATTGACGGGCCGCGCGGGCCGCGCCACGAGGTCAAGGACGGCGCGATTTTTCTGGCTCACCGGGTTTCGTCATATATCGTGCCGGTACGGGTGCATTATTCCAAAGCCAAAGTTTTTCGCTCCTGGGACAGGTTTCAGCTGCCCTGGCCCTTTTCCCGGGTGCATATGCGGTACGGCGATCCGTACCGGGTCACGGAAGGGGAGTTGACGCCGGACGCGCTGGAACGTGAAAGACAGATATTGAAAGGAAAACTTGAAGTTCTTGCGTCCCCTTCGAGGGCTCTGCGATGAAACGGCTTTTTTACCAAACCCTGATTCTGGCTCTGCGCCGTCTGGGCCTGAGCGGCATACGCCTCGTCGCCGGTCTGGTGGGCTTCGTCATGTGGACTTTTCTGCGTCGGCGCCGCATGGAGGCGGTGAAGCGGGTCAAGGAGCGTCTCTCTTTACCGGAAAACAAGGCTCAGGCCGTGGCCAAAGCCAGTTTTTACAATATCGCCATGTCGTTCATGGAAATTTTTTATAATGACCGCTTCGGCCCCGAACGCGTCCGGGTGGAACGGGAAGAGGACTGGCGGCTTTTTCACGCCATGGTCAACAACGAGCGCCCCATGGTGTTCATTTCGGGCCATTTCGGCGCCTGGGAACTGCTGGGTTCGCTGGTGGGCAGGGCGACCGGCCAGCCGATGGTGACCGTGGCCAGAAAACAGAAAGATCCCGTCATGTCGGATATTATCCAGGAACTTCGGGCGCAGGGAAATCTGCTCAGCATCGATCATCGGGAATCCGCCGGCGCGTTGCTGGCCTGTTTGCGCAAGGGCGGCATCACCTGTTTTCTGGTGGATCACAATACCCGCAGCAGGGAAGCCGTGTTTCTGCCTTTTCTGGGCGAAACAGCCGCCGTGAACATGGGGCCGGCCATGTTGGCCCTGCGAGCAAAAGCCCTGATCTTTCCCATTTTTTTGCGGCGCGAAGAAAACGGCCGGTATCTTTTGCGCATGGAAGAGCCTTTGGATACCGCGACGCTGGAAGGGCCTCTTGCCGACCGTGTGCGCGAAGCGGCCTTCTTTTATACCAAAGCCATGGAAAAACAAGTTCTTGACGCGCCGGAACAATGGTTCTGGATGCACCGGCGCTGGAAAACCAGGCCGTCTGATTCAGATTCCAGTGTCAAATTGCAAAAATAAGAGGATTTATTTTTGCTAAGATCGCTACGCCGAAAAACGTCGTTTTCGGCTTGCTCCGCCGCCTGCGGCGGCGCAAAATCCTGACGGATTTTTTGTGTTTACTTTTGCAAGTAAACACTGGATAAAATTGCTTCCTGTAATTTATATTTGCCGACCGGGGCGGGAGTGTGCTCCCGCCTTGTTTCCGGAATGTTTCGCATTCCGCTTCAGACGCAAATAAAAGCAATCCGGAATCGGAAGGTGAGGGCGGATCAGGCTTTGGACTGCGCGGCCTCGTCTTCAGCCCGCAAGGGAGACAGTTCGTAACGGCGTATATGCTGCAAAGGAAAGAAGCTGACCGTACCGTCAGGGTCCAGTACCCTGAGCGCGTTGTGTTCGGCAATGGACGCGGCGGCGCAGGGCATGGAAAGGCTTCCGCCGGCGGAAAAATGGATGGTCAAAAGATGCATGACGCCGCGCGCCGCGAAGTACGCGGCGTTTTTTTCCGCGGCCCGGATGGCCTTGATCATGGCCAGGTGCCAGGCGACGCGAACCTGTTTGCGGTTGTCCTGAGTGTCATGTTTCGGGCAGAGGGCCATCTTCTGGCTGTCCGGCGCGGGCGGGTAGCCGGTTATCCAGCCGGTTCCCGCGTCAGCGCCGCAAATATGGCAGGGGATCATAGGATGGCCCTTTGGGAAGCGGGGCACTGCCCCCGGCCCCGCAAGGGGGCTGGCCCCCATGTCCTGCCATTTTTCCGGAAATCCGCGGTTGGCGCGA
>JAVBRE010000051.1:0-17449 GCA_031548325.1 Desulfovibrionaceae bacterium | reverse complement strand
TATCGCCTTTTTCAATTGGCTAATTACCAACAAGTATACCAACAATTCTGTCGGCTGCAAGCACCCCGAGACGGACTTATATGGATGGTGATTGCTAGAAAAGTTAAGTGCGACAAGCCTTTTCGGACATTGTCGCACTTTATAACTTTTTGAAATGGTGGGCAGTACAGGACTTGAACCTGTGGCCCCCGCCGTGTGAAGGCGGTGCTCTACCAGCTGAGCTAACTGCCCGTTGACCGGACCCGCCTTATAGTAAAATACGGGGCCGCCTGTCAAGTTGTTGGTCTTTTCTTGAAAATGCTGGACAAAGGCGGTCTGGCCGGGTAAAAGGTTCTTTGAATAATATCAGGATATATTGATATGCAAATTATTGCTGATCCCCAGGCGGTTCAGAGCCTGTGCCACGCCTGGCGTTTTGCCGGGCAGCGTACGGCGCTGGCGCCCACCATGGGCTATCTGCACGCCGGGCACGAAAGTTTGATCCGCAAGGCCAGAGAGATGGGCGACAGGGTCATCGTCAGTTTGTTCGTCAACCCTTCGCAGTTCGGTCCCAACGAAGATCTGGCCGCCTATCCCCGAGACTTCAAGCGGGATGTCACTATTGCGGCATCTCTTGGCGCGGATTTGCTCTTTGCTCCGGCAGCGGACTCCATGTACGCCCCGGACCACGCTACCTGGGTCGAGGCGCCGCACCTGGCGCAGGGCCTGTGCGGCCGTGACAGGCCCGTCCACTTTCGCGGGGTCTGTACCGTGGTCGCCAAACTGTTTCAACTCGTGTTGCCCACCTTCGCCTTTTTCGGCGAAAAGGACTGTCAGCAGATCACCATTTTGCGCCGCATGGTTCGCGACCTGAACATGCCCGTGACCATCGTCGGCTGCCCCACGGTGCGCGAGGCCGACGGCCTGGCCCTTTCCTCGCGCAACGCCTATCTGACCCCCGCAGAACGCGCCGTTGCCCCGCAGATTTATGCCGGGCTGCGCCTGGCAAAAAATCTGTTTGATCAAGGTGAGACAGACGCAGCCGCCCTGGAAGCCGCCGTACGGCGGCATTGGGAAAAAAATCTGGCTCCGGGCCGGGTGGATTACCTGTCCATTGTGGACAAAAGCGACCTGCAACCCCTTGCGCGCGTCGACGGCCCCGCCGTCATGGCCACGGCCGTGCGTCTGGGCAAGAGCCGGCTGATAGACAACATTGAGCTTCGCTGATAATCACAGCGCAAAACCACATGACCACATGGTCTGGAGGAAACATGATCCCTGCCAAAGGAAAATATTATTTCACCTCGGAATCCGTCACCGAAGGGCACCCCGACAAGATCGCGGATCAGATTTCCGACGCCGTGCTGGACTGCCTGCTCACCCAGGACCCCGACTCCCGCGTGGCCTGCGAAACCCTGGTCACCACGGGTCTGGCCGTCATCGCCGGCGAAATCACCACCAAGGCCTATGCCGACCTGCCGGCTCTGGTGCGCAAAACCATCAGGGACATCGGCTATACCCATTCCGACATGGGCTTTGACGCCAACACCTGCGCGGTGATTTCCACTATTGACAAGCAGTCGGCCGACATCGCCCAGGGTGTTGACCGCAAAAGCGACGAAGACCAGGGCGCGGGCGACCAGGGCATGATGTTCGGCTACGCCTGCAATGAAACCCCTACCCTGATGCCCGCCCCCATTTATTGGGCTCACCGTCTGTCCGAACGCCTGACCGCCGTGCGCAAGGAGGGTGTGCTGCCTTATCTGCGCCCCGACGGCAAGACCCAGGTTTCTTTTGAGTACGTGGACGGCAAGCCCGTGCGCATCAACAACGTGGTGGTTTCTACCCAGCATGCGGACAGCGCCGGCCAGAAAAAAATTATCGCCGATGTGACGAAGCACGTCATCATTCCCACTCTGCCCAAAAATTTGTTTGATCCCAAAAGCTGCGAGATTTTTATCAACACCACAGGTCGTTTTGTCATCGGCGGCCCCATGGGCGACTGCGGCCTGACCGGGCGCAAAATTATCAACGACACCTACGGCGGCATGGGCCGTCACGGCGGCGGCGCTTTTTCCGGCAAGGATCCTTCCAAAGTGGACCGTTCCGGCGCGTACATGGCCCGCTATATCGCGAAAAACGTGGTGGCGTCCGGGCTCGCGCCCCAATGTGAGGTGCAGATCGCATATTGCATCGGCGTGGCCAAGCCCGTGTCCGTGCTCTGCTCCTCTCTGGGCACCGGCAGCATCTCCGACGAAATACTGACCCGCGCCGTAACCGAAGTTTTTGACCTGCGCCCCCACCACATCATCAAGCGTCTGAATCTCAAGCGCCCTATCTACGGCAAGGCATCCTGCTACGGTCATTTCGGCCGCGAACTGCCCGAATTCACCTGGGAAAAGACCGACGCCGCGGCCGACCTGAAAAAGGCCGCCAAAGCTCCGGAAACGGCTGCCGTGTCCGCTAAGGTCGTCAAGCCCGTGGCGAAAGCCGCCGCGAAACCGGCCGCAAAAATCGCCAAGCCGGCTGCGAAGAAAGCCAAAAAGAAATAAAAAAGGCCCATGAACGCAAAAATCCCCTCTGTCGTATGTGACGGAGGGGATTTTTGCTTCAAGTCGGTATGCGTTCGTAAAACGACTATTGCTGCTGTGGCTGTTGTTGCTGTCTGTCCGGCCGGGTCTTGCCCGCGTCCTGGCGTTGCTGGTCCTGCCGCTTCTGGTCCTGGCGTTGCTGGTCCTGCCGCTTCTGGTCCTGGCGTTGCTGGTCCTGCCGCTGTTGATCGCGGCGTTGCTGGTCCTGCCGCTTCTGGTCCTGGCGTTGCTGGTCCTGCCGCTGTTGATCGCGGCGTTGCTGATCCTGCCTCTGTTGATCCTGCCGCTTCTGGTCCTGGCGCTGTTGATCGCGGCGTTCCTGTTCATGCCGTTGCTGATCGCGGCGCTCGCGTTCAGCCTGCATGCGCCGTTGCTCCTGCCGCTCCCACTCCAGGCGCTCGCGCTCCATCCGTTGGCGCTCGGCCTGCGCGGCCCTGCGCTCACGTTCCAGACGCGCCTCGCGCTCGTGCTGATAACGCTCCCACTCGCGGCGGTCATATTCGTCGTCATAGCGTCTGTCGTCGCGAGGATACGAGTCATGCGGAGGAGGAATGCAGCCAGTAAGTCCAAGTGAAACGCTCAAAGCCAGAATGAGCATGATCACACTCAGCCGCGTCATAGAATTCCCCTTGTAAAAATAGTGTACGCAAATACATGACAGGGGATACCGTATCGCATATATTTAATAGTTTAGCAACTCAGTCTTCTGCGCCGGCGGGGAATATCCGCCCAAATCCGAACCCTTTGCAATCAGGATCGGATGTATTACTGTATTGCACCTGAAACAAAAGGAGCCCTTTGTGACCCCTTACCGCACAATCATCACAGCCCTGCTGCTGGCAGCAGTCCTGTGCATACCCCAGCTCATGAGCGCTACGGACGCCGGGGCCGCCCGCGTGGGCGGCGGCAAGTCCTTTGGGGGTTCTTCTTCCTATTCCCGTCCGGTCCCCGCCCCTGCCGCGCCCAAAACCGCGCAGCCCGCTCCGGGCCGGCAGGGTTACTCCCAGCAGCAACAACAACCCGGCATGGGCGCATCCGCTCCTCGTTCTGGTTTCGGCGGACTGATGGGCGGTCTGCTGGCGGGCAGCCTGCTGGGCGCGCTGTTCTTCGGCGGGCCCTATTCCGGCTTTGGCGTGACCGACATTCTGCTTTTCGCCGTTCTGGCCTTCGCGGGTCTGAAACTGTTGCGCGTTCTGCGCAACCGCGGACAGCAGCCGGCTTCCGCAGCAGGCGGCCGGCCGCAAAGCGCCGCCCCCGACGCTCATGCCGCGCAAAGGCCGGACAACGATCCCTGGCAGCGCATGCGCAGCACCTCCCAGAACGGTCCCGGCGGTTTCGGCATACCGCCCGACAGCCGGGGACAGGATGAACGCCGGGGCGGCGGCCCCATGCCCGGCGGACCCCTTCCCCCGAACTTCGACCAGGGCGATTTTCTGCGAGGGGCCAAAATGGCCTTCACGCGTTTGCAGGAATCCTGGGACAAGCGTGACCTGGACGACATCGCGCGCTTTTCCACCGAAGCCATCCTGCGTGAGGTGCGCGAACAGGCCAAGGCCGACCCCCGCCCGTCACGCACGGACGTTTTGCTGGTCAATGCCAGTTTGCTTTCCGTAAAGAACGAGGGCAGGGATGAAGTGGCTTCCGTCTATTTCGACGTGCTGCTGCGCGAGGACCCCAAAGCCGAAGCCCCGACCCAGGTGCGTGAGATCTGGCATTTCACGCGTCCGGCCGGCGGTAAAGAGAGCTGGAAGCTGGACGGCATTCAGCAGGTAGAAAGTTAGCAATTCAAAGAGGGCTCCGCTCTCTCTGAAACTCTCCCGCAAGAGGGCTCTGCCCCCTTGGCCTCGCATCAGGTGTTTTCTGATTTTCGCCTGAGGAAAACAGAAAACGCCCCGTACGCGGGTGCAGGGGACTTGAACCGGCCACGCCGGCGTGTCATCTGCCGGGGTTTCAAAGGGGCAGCGCCCCTTTGGTATTTTAACACAAAGGGACAGCTATGGCACGGACAGTCTGCGACAGCATTACTTCGTTTCTGGTGATGGACGTTCTGGAAAAGGCTCAGGAGCTGGAAAAGGCCGGCCGCCACATCATCCACCTGGAGATCGGCCAGCCGGATTTCGACACCCCGGCCTGCATTACCGAAGCCGCGATCAAGGCCCTGCGCGACGGCAAGACCGCTTACACGCACAGCCTGGGCATTTTGCCCCTGCGTGAAGCCATTGCGGCCTATTACCAGCGCGAATACGGGGTCAGCGTGTCGCCCGAGCGCATCGTGGTCACCAACGGCACCTCTCCGGCCATGCTGCTGCTTTTTTCCGCCATGTTCGACCCCGGCGACACAGTGGTCATGCCCGACCCCACCTATGCTTGCTATGCCAGCTTTGTGAAATACAGCGGGGCGGAGGTACGGCCCGCGCCCACCCTGGAAGAGAACGGCTTTCAATTGAAAGTGGCGGACGTGGCCGGGCTGATCGACAAAAGCGCCCGCGCCGTGCTGGTCAATTCGCCTTCCAACCCGGCGGGCACGCTGATTTCGCCGGCCGACCTTAAAGCTCTGGCGGGCATGGGCCCCACGCTTATCTCCGACGAGATTTACCACGGTCTGGTGTACGAAGGCCGGGCCGCCACGGCGTTGGAATTTAATGATGAAGCCTGTGTGCTGGACGGCTTTTCCAAGCGTTATGCCATGACCGGCTGGCGTCTGGGTTGGATGGTCATACCCGCCTGTCTGATGCCGGCTGTGCAGCGCTTGCAGCAAAATTTCTTCATCTGCGCCAATTCCGTGGCCCAGTGGGCGGGCATCACCGCCCTGAACGAGGGAGAAGCGGACGTCAAACGCATGGCTGCCGAGTATAACCGCCGCCGCCATGTGCTGCTGGCAGGTTTGCGCAAACTGGGCTTCAACGTCCGGTCGGAACCGGTCGGGGCTTTTTACGTGCTGGTCAACGCGCGACATCTGTCGAACGACAGCCTGTCCCTGGCTTACGACATTTTGGAAAAGGCCGGCGTCGGGGTCGCGCCGGGCATCGATTTCGGCCCGGGCGCGGAAGGGTATATACGCTTCAGCTACGCCAACTCCGTGGAAAATATTGAAGAAGCCATGAGTCGTCTGGAAAGATATCTGGAAAACCGCGGCTGAAGCAATTAAGCTGTTGACATGCAGAAAGGCATGGCCTATCTATTCACTCCCGGCTGAAACGGCCGGTCATGTCGCGGGATGGAGCAGTTCGGTAGCTCGTCGGGCTCATAACCCGAAGGCCGCAGGTTCAAATCCTGCTCCCGCAACCAGAGATTACAGGCACTTAGAAGGATTTCTTCTAAGTGCCCTTTTCTTTTTACTCCTGCCCCTGTCTTTGAGGGAGAGCCGTCTTTGAGGGAGAGCCCCTTTTTATCCCACGCAATTTTGAGATAGGCTGGGAAAAAACGGACGCCATAGGTCATATCCACTTGAGGAGGTTCTATGACGAAATTATTGCGAGCGCGTTATCCACAGGAATTGAAGCAGCAAGCCGCCATTATGGCGATTGAGGGCGGTCTCGGGGTAACGGGTGTTCAACCTAATCGACGGCTATAATCGGGAAGGCTTACTTCGGAGATAGATACGAATATGCCTGCCGGCCGCATAGTCCGGATTACACCTGTCCAAATTTTGGGGAGCACTTCTCTAATTCAGGCCCAACAAAAATTCAGCCGCTGAATTTTAGCCGCTAAATTTTTAGCTCCCGCCGGACAAAAGCTAAGCTTAATTTTCGTTGACTTCCCCCCTGTAACCACATAAAAGTTCCTTCTCACGCGAAGGCGTGTTGGTCGGATTCGGGATGTAGCGCAGTCTGGGAGCGCACTTGAATGGGGTTCAAGGGGTCGAAGGTTCAAATCCTTTCATCCCGACCAGCTAAAATTTACGAGATCTACCCCAAAGGGAACTTACGAAAGTAGGTTCCCTTTCTCGTTTCTGAGGCCTCGCCTACCTCTTCTATCCCTCACCAAGATAATAGGGCTGAATTACCTTTCGCTTCTATGGTGTCTTTCATTTTGTGGGCAAAAAAATGAGGCCCCTTGCGTAAAACGACGTTTTTCGGCGTAGCGATCTTAGTAAAAATAAGTCCTCTTATTTTTTGCAATTTGACACTGGACAGATTAGCTTTTAAAAAGCGTATCTGTTCTGACGGAACTGAAATCTCAGGCGTTCTCCAATATCATTTTTTTGAGTTCGCCAATGAGGTTCTCGTCATATAAGGCATATGCCGCGTTAACATTTTCCCATTTTGTGATCGGCATTATTTTGCGATGCGCTTTTGCGATTTTCCTGCCGATTTGCTTATAGGTATCAGAACGTAAATATTTGCTTTTTCGCCCATAGTCATAGTCTTCCGGATTTTTCCACCAATTGACGAATTCGGTTGCGTAAAACATGGTGACGATTCCATATATCCATTTCGCGCCATTGATCGCGTCGCCGGCATTGGCCAGACCTACGCCGTTGTCGCCACGAAGGCCGGCAAGTTTTACAAGATCCTTGTTGCTCCCTTCCGGCGGCATGTCGATGCTTCTTTTCAGTTCCAGCGCCACAGAGACTTTCTCTTTGCCGCAATATGCAAGAAAATCGAGCCTGTCATTGTTTTTATTGGACGGAACTTCCGCCCACACCGCAAACCCCGCTTCAGTAAACGAGCGGGCCAGATGCAATGCGATGTTGTTTTCTGCAACCGGATTAAATCTGCCGCTGGGGTCGATCTTTGCAGGCCAATAGAATTGCAATGGTTCTTCAAGATATTGCAGGCCTCTATGAATGCATTGGTCTACGATGTAAATTGAATCGGTCATGGCGCCTTCCTATGCGAAGTTACTTTTTGCAATCCTGCGGCAGGACAACATATTCGATTTCTTTTCGCGTTCCCTTTTGCAGATTGCATTCCGGGCAGGATAGCTCAAGGTTGGAGAGATCCCATTCATCGCCTCCGGCGGCCAGAGGCACGATATGGTCGACATGAAAGCGGGTTTTGTGGACTTTTCTGCCGCATTTCATGCAGATGCCGCCATCGCGGATGTACACGACCTGACGTACGCGGTTCCAGTCGGTGCGCATGAAAAAGTCCCGCAAGCAGCGCGGCCCGCAGAATGTATGGCGGGCAAAGGTCGGTTCTCCGCACATGCGGCACAGCAGTTTTCCTCCGGCATTTTTTTGCCTGGGAAAGCGCTCTTTGTTGGAAAGGCCTTTACGGTCACTCACGGCAAGGCTCCTCGTCGGCAGCGGCGCATCGAAAACAGCCGCATGACGGACTGCTCCGCCATCCTCTTCCTCTTGTCGGCGCAAAGATAGCTGAATACCGTTTCGCCTGCCAGAGCAGGCGGCGTTTATTCCACAGAGCGACCCTTCGGAGCGGTCAGCAGCAAACGCTCCAGCCTGCGCGTCAGGGCCAGAAAAATACCATGCTTGACGGCCTCGGCCCACATGCCTTCGCAGATACGTTCCTTGCGCGCGAAATAGCTCAAGATCGATTGTACAGTTTCCATATCGGCGGATTCTATGAATGCTTTTGACCATACTTTTTTCATTTGTTCGCGCGTCAGGCGGCCGCAGGAATATCCCAAAAAACCCGCATACACTTCTCGCATGAATCGCAAGATCGTTTTGTTGTAACAATAGTACGGAAACTCTATGGTTCCGTCGCCAAGATCTTCGCCGCCCCGCAATTCACAGGCCGCGGCAGGGTCAACGGTTTCAAGATAGGGAATATACGAACGCAGCCTTTCCGCGGTGTATGTGCAGAGAGATACATGGAACGCCGAACAAAGCCCCTCGATATAGTCACGCCGGGCGAGCTGTCGCAGCCAGGCCTCCGGAATGGCGTTCAGCCCGTACGCCATGCCCGCAAGCCCTCCGGCGACGGCGGCGGTGGTGTCCGTGTCGCCGCCGAGGTTGACGGCCTTCAGAACGCAGCTTTCATAGCTGTTCGTATTCAGAAAACACCAGAGCGCCGCTTCCAAAGTGTCCACGACATAGCCGCCGCTTCTGATTTCCTCTTCCGGCAGGTTCATGAAATCACGAACGGAATTGCCGCTGTACATGCGTTCAAAATGCCGCAGTTCCTCGGCATAGCCTTCCCTTTTTTCATAATATCTTTTCGCCTCATAGAGCCCCGCTCCGACGGCGGACGGTCGATAGTCGCCTATAATGGCTCCGGCAATGCACAGGTACATGCCGCAGGCGATTCGGCTTCTCGGATGGGCGTGCGTCAGTGAGGAAACATTATGGATTATGCCGAAGAATTCCTCTTTGGCGCGCTCACGTTTTTCCACGGTGCCCGCCAGACACGAGAGCGGATAGCCGAAACGGGAATGGAGGTGGAAGACAAGCGGCAGAACGCGCATCAGCGAGCCGTTGCCGTTGTCGTGTTCCGCCCTGCCGCCGCACAGGAGGGGGTCGGCTCCCCTGCCGAAGCGGAACAGTGCTTTTTTCGTTATTCCCCCGATATCGAACAACTCGCCTTGGGGCGTGTATTCTCCCTCGTACATCCAGGACACGAAGCGCTGCATGACGTCTGTATAATCAAGGCCGCGCGCCAGACTGTCTAGCAAACAAAGGGCCATGCTCGAATCGTCGGACCAGGTTCCGGGCGGCTGGTCGTGTACGCCGTGCCCGCGCATGCCGGTGACCGGGTCCGCGCGAAGCGCTTCACGGCTCATAAATTCAACCGGCACGCCCAGCGCGTCGCCGACGCACAGACCCATGACGGCGCCGAGTATTTTTTCTTTCATTTCGCGATATCCCTCGTTGGAAACGAGTACCGTCCCTCATATGAAAAATTCGGAATCTATTCCGCCAACCCGCCATCGGTTACAGTAAAAATCGTGACCCGCAAGTTTTCCCCCATGCTTTTCATATGAATCGACAACAAGAAGACGGACGCTCTTGCGGCAAACCCTTTGCACGGCATTGATTATATCGCTTAGCTCATGAGGGCTCATATTCCATCCGGTGATATTGATGAACACATCGGTATGGAAACGGAGGCGGGAACGCGGCAAAGCGGCAAGGGCCTGTTTCGCCGCTCTCAAGGCTCTGCCTTCGCCGCGGGCCGTTCCCGCGCCGATATCGACAAGGCCGGGGTTGCCGAACGCTGCCGTCAGGTCCGCCAGATCGAGAGAAATCAGGTTCATATGCGCAAAGGGCTCGGCCAGGCCTTTGACGGCGCTTGATAACAGCGCATCCGTTTGTGCAAAGCCCTTCTCGCCGGGCAGGTCGCAGGGAAAGACAAGAAGAGCGTCCATATGCTTGCGCAGATTCTTTGCAACAAGCCCCATCTCAAGCCCGGCGGGCTGCGCCTTTTTGCGAACGGGCGCGGGAGACAGGCCGAAAACATGCCAGCCGCGGTCTTTGGCTGTTCGGGCAAGGGCGGACGCGTGGATGACGCTGGTTTCGTCAGCCATGTCCGCGACGATGATGCACCACTTCAGATCACAAAATCCCTGCCGGGCTCCCCGCGCGAACAGGGCGTCCGCGCATGCCGTATATGTAACGCACTCCGGAGGCATATGGATCGTGCGGGCGGCAAGAGAGCTTTTCAACCGTTGCAGGTCACTGTCCATGGCCGCAAAGTCGGCACAGGGCATGCCGGAACGGATGACGGCGTTGGCGGCGCTGATTCCAGCTGCGCCTAGGCCGACGATCAAAGGCGCAACCCGTTCCCGGTCGTCTATGCGTCCGTCGGCGTTCGGCATTCGCTCCATGTTTCTGCTCCTTTCTGTCGAATGTCCGCATATCAAGAGGCAACTGGTGCTGTATTGCCCCTTCCAGCCTTGCTGTTTGTGCAGCATGGCAGATATATGTTCCAGATTTTGGAGCGGCGGAGGAAAAATTTTAGACAAAAAGGGATCGGTATCCCGGAGGGCGCATTCATCCTTGCCGCGAGCGGCAAATCAAGTGCGGCCACGGAAGGCAAGCCTTCGCGTTATTTCGCATACCGCCCATGCAGCAGCGCTATTTCTCCGGCGATTTCATCGCGCAGCCAACCCGGTTCCAGCACTTCCGCCGCGCTTCCCAGGCTGAGCAGCCATGAAAGCGTTTCCGGAACGCTTTGGGCGGTCATGGTCAGGATCAGGCCGCCGTCTGCCTGAAAGTCCAATTTCTGGTCCCCGCTCCAGATGCGTTCGGCGACGTAGGCCACCGCTTCGGGCGTGCTGATTCTGGCGCTGATGGAAAAAGGCTGCCCACGCATGATGCCGAAGGCGCCGGTATCCGCCGGTTCCGGCAGGTCGCGCCAGATTCTGCGGGTTAATCGCACATGCCGGATACGGTGCGCCAGCAGGGTGGTCGCATCTTCATGTACGGGCCGGGGCGTGCCTTTGGGCGCGACTTCCCACCCGGCGACGTAGAGGGATTCGCCGTGCGCCAAGAGGCGTATGGGGGCGAAGTCGAAAACGCGGGACTCTGCGGCGCGGGGGGATTTGTAGGCGATTTCGCAGACGTTCTTTGCCGCGATCGCGCGGAGGAGCGGGTCCAGAAATTTCCGAAAGGCGGAATAATCGATGCGCCCTTTGGATATCGCGCCGCCGGCGGTATTCGTGCCCGCGACATGCACGGCATCGCCCTGCGGAACATAGGCGGAAGCCTGCCGTAGCGCGGTATCCGCCCCGGAATCGATGGTTCGGGGCAGCATGTGTTCCAAAAAAGCCCGGCAGAGCATAAGTTCCTGCACTCCTGCGGCGTTCAGGCTGACCTTGGGCAGGGCGCCGGGCCGCTCAATGCGGAAAAAGGCCCGCCGCCCGTCCTCCTCCCGCAGCACCTTGGCCCAGCCGGAAGCTTCCAACTGGTCGACAAGCCGCAATACGGTCTGTTTTGAGCATTCCAGAATTTCCGTAAGGGCGGTCAGCGAATAGCGCTCATACGAAAACAACAGCAACGAAAAAAGGCGGAGCAGCTTCTCGCCGGGGCCGGAGTTTTTATTCCATTTTTCGGGCATGTGTTTTCCTTTACTGCGGCAACGATTCAATCCGTGTTTTGATATCGCTGTCGTGTGTCACATCATAGAGAATAGAGTAAAAAAATTTCGCGGCCGCGTAGTTTTTTTGTTGCTCCGCTTTTTCTCCGAGAGCGGCGGACAGCCCGACAACCGGTTCACTTGGCCCAAGCGCTATGTTGTTTTCTGCAAGTATTTTTTCGACTTCACTCATTGCCGGTCTTTGCGTCGATTTTCCGGTGATTTGGTGTATATACTGCAATTCAGCATTGGCCATCTCGGAATATGGATCAAAAACCATGCTGAAATGGAAAAGAGCAATTGCCGTGTTATAATTTTTTTGTTCTATGTGGTAAAATCCAAGATTCCTGTAGCAACGGCCAAGATCTTCTCCTGTATAGGCAATAGCCAGACATTGTTTTGTAAGCGCCAGGAATCCATCCCAGTTTCTTTGCAGTTTATCGATTTCCGCAAGCTCGAACAACACCTTGGAGTTGACCGGATTTATTCCGGCGGCCTTCGTGAGGGCTTTGCGCGCATCATCAAAACGTTTCAACTCAAAAAGCAAGCCTCCATATACCGCGTATATGGCAAAAAAATTCCCGGTCATACGTCTGACGGCGCGCTGAGGCTTGCGCAGATGGCAGTACAGAATCTCTTCAAAAATATTCTGAAACTGGTGGTATTCATTTACAGCGTCATCCTGATACATTAGGAGCGTTCCATCGCCGGTTTCCACTTCTTCGAGCAAGGATTCCACTATTCTGACTGCCCGGACATAGTCTTTCTTGCTGTGCGCCTGAAAAACAGCCTCATCCAGTGCAACATTGACGCTCAACTCGTGATTCTGCAGGGCGTTCTCAAGTTTACCGATCATTTCTTTCGGCAATGTTGCCGCCCATATTCTCCCGATGCCCCGAAGTATTTCTTCGCTCAATGCGTGTGACTTGTAGTGTTCGGCTTGTCCATCAAGGTATTTGCGGTCATTTTCCGAATTTCCCGTGAGTCCGGATGTAATCTCTGCCATTATTGCATCATATTCCACAGTCTGCTTTTGGGTATCTTTTTTCATTTTTTTGCCCTCATGTACGTGTTTGCCCGGGGCGCCGCTCGCTTCGGGCGTCGTTTTTTCCGCCATGCCGCTTTTCAAGTCTGATAAAAAAATATGTGAAGGCCCCAAGCAGGCCGATATCCGACAGCAAAAAGCAGCCGACCAGGGCGGTCGCCGGGTTCATCTTGGCCGGGTCGATCATGAAGCAGGCCAGCAGCAGCATGGAGCAGATGGCGGATGCGTGGCTGACCTTGTCCGCCTTGCGGTCGAAAAGTTCGCGTTCCTCAAGCGTGAAGAGGCGACGTTTCAGGTAGCGCAGATGGTTGCGCACGCAGAAATGGTAGAAACTTCCGGTGAAAATGGCGACGATGAAGTAGCCGTCGGCTCCGAGTCCGGCATACAGAAGGACCGGCACATAGCCCAGGGCGGAGGCCGCAATCACCACCGGATAGGTGATGACGGTGATATGCGCCGGGTTGTTCAGGACTTTGCGCCTGCGTTCCTGCCACCAGTCAAGGCCCTGGTAAAAGGCCAGGGTCAGCAGCGCTCCCGCGCCCACGGCATAGCCGAACAGGATGGCGTCCACCTTCTGGTCCACCCAGAATTTTATCACCGGCACGATGAAGGGTGCGAACAGGCCGTCCAGAAAGGGGTCCAGCAGTAAAATGCGGGTATGTATTTGCGTTGTGTCGCGCATGGACAAAATATAGCGGGGGAATATTCCATATTTCGGAATGTCGAAGGAAAAATATGGAACGTTGAACCATAAATCGCGAGTGGACTGAAATACGGGAAAAACGTATTGACGGCGGACAGGCGAAAATCTTGTCGGTGCAATGTTCCCGCCGCGTGAAACCCGAAGCGGCAACGCCGCGGGATTGGCGGAAATTTCAAAGCAAAGTTGTTCCAGGAACAAGGGGCGCGTACATGGGTGTGAAAGCAGAACATGCGAAAGGCTTGTTCGCAGAAGGTTTCGCTTGTTCGCAGGCGATTCTGGCGGCTTTTTGCGAAAACTACGGCCTGGACCGGGAAACGGCCCTGAAACTGTCCTGCGGCCTGGGCGGCGGCGTCAAAAGCGGCGACGTCTGCGGGGCCGTAAGCGGCGCGGTGCTGGTGGTCGGTCTGAAATACGGCCAGACCAGCGCGGCGGACAAGGACGCCCGGCGGCTCTGTTCCTTGAAGACCGAAGAATTTTTGCGCGCCTTCAAAGAAAAACACGGGCATATTTCCTGTCGGAGTCTGCTGGGTTGCGACATCACAAGCCCCGAGGGCAGGGAACAGGCCATGCGCGACAAGCTGTTCACCACGCGTTGCGTGGATTTTGTGGCTGATGCGGCCGCCATTCTTGAAAACGCGGGGTATTAACCCGGCGGCCCGGTGTTGACAGCCCCGCTCCTTCTCTGCGACAGGGTATCGATATCGCATCACTTCGAGGAACGAACATGACGGACAAGCAAACGAACGCGGCTGTGCCCGCGGCGGAAATCGACCGGCAAATGGCCCAGATCAAGCGCGGCATGGCCGAACTGATCGACGAACAGGAATTGCGCGAAAAAATCGCGCGGGGCAGGCCCCTGATCGTCAAGGCCGGCTTTGACCCCACGGCCCCCGACCTGCACCTGGGGCATACGGTGCTCATCCACAAGTTGCGCCACTTTCAGGAACTGGGCCACACCGTGGTTTTTCTGATCGGCGATTTCACGGGCATGATCGGCGACCCTTCGGGCCGCTCGGAAACCCGTCCGCCCCTGACCCGCGAACAGATCATGACCAATGCCGAGACTTACAAAAAGCAGGTTTTCAAGATTCTGGACGCGGAAAAAACCGTGGTGGAATTCAACTCCAAATGGCTGGGCGCCATGAGCTTCGCGGACGTGCTGCGCCTGGCTTCGCGCTATACCGTGGCCCGCATGCTCGAGCGCGATGATTTTGAAAAGCGCTATACGGGCAACGTGCCCATTTCCGTGCACGAGTTTCTTTACCCCCTGGCCCAGGGCTATGATTCCGTGGCTCTGAAAGCCGATGTGGAACTGGGCGGCACGGACCAGAAGTTTAATCTGCTGGTGGGGCGCCATTTGCAGGGCCAGTTCGGGCAGGAACCCCAGTGCGTGCTGACCGTACCCCTGCTTGAAGGCACGGACGGCGTGCGCAAAATGTCAAAATCATACGGCAACTATATCGGCATCGACGAACCCGCGCCGGAAATTTTCGGCAAGGTCATGTCCATTTCCGATGATCTCATGTGGCGCTATTACGAGCTGCTTTCCAGCAAAACGCTGGACGAGATCGCGACCATGAAGGCCGACGTGGCGAGTGGCCGCGCGCATCCAAAGGCGGCCAAGGAAGACCTGGCCTTTGAAATGGTGCTGCGCTATCACGGCCCGGACGCCGCCAAAGCGGCCAGGGCCGGATTTTCCGCCGTGTTTGCCGATGGCGGCGTGCCCGACGACGCGACGGAACACAGTTGCGCTCACGGCGAAGCTTCCAGCCCGGTGGCTTTTCTGTCCGATTCCGGCCTGACCGCTTCGCGTGGCGAAGCGCGGCGGCTCGTCGCCCAGAACGCCTTCAGCGTGGATGGAACGGTGTGCGCCGACGCCCTGACTCCTTTTGCTCCCGGCTCCTATGTGGTCAAGCTGGGCAAAAAGCGTTTTTTGCGCCTGACGGTAAATTGATGCGAAGACACAGCCCGGCGTCCCGAACAGTTTGATCCGGGCCGCAAGCGCCGAACGTGCGGCCTTTCCGCAGGAACAGCCATGACCGTCCAGAATGTATCCGAGCAGCCCGCCCGCATTCTGATCGTCGACGACGAGCAGGGCATCCGCTTTTCTCTGCGCGGCATTCTGGAAGACGAAGGCTACCAGGTGCTGGAGGCCGAAAGCGCCGAAGAAGGTATCGCCATGCTGGCGACGGAAGCGGCGTCCCTGGTTTTTCTGGACATCTGGCTGCCCGGCATGGACGGGCTGACCGCGCTGGACCGCATTCACCAGACTTACCCCGCGTTGCCCGTGTTGATGATTTCCGGCCACGGCACTATTGAGACGGCGGTTTCCGCCATCAAAAAAGGGGCTTACGACTATATTGAAAAGCCCCTGTCTCTTGAAAAGGTCGTGCTGTCCACCCAGCGCGCTCTGGAATTTCACGCTCTGAAGCGGGAAAACCAGGCCCTGAAAAGCCGCGCTCCGGGCAGGGTGAGCTTCACCGGCGTGTCCGCCGCCGCCGAGGCTCTGCGCGAGCAGGTCGCCAAGGTCGCGCCGCTGGACACCTGGGTGCTGATCACCGGCGAAAACGGCACGGGCAAAGAAATAACCGCCCGCGCCCTGCATGCGAGGAGCCGGCGCAACGACAAAATCCTGGTGGAGGTCAACTGCGCCGCCATACCCGAAGAGCTTATCGAGTCCGAGCTCTTCGGCCATGAAAAAGGGGCCTTCACCGGCGCAGACTCGGCCAAGACCGGCAAGTTCGAACTGGCCCACCAGGGCACCCTGTTTCTGGACGAAATCGGCGACATGAGCCTGAAGACCCAGGCCAAGATACTACGCATCCTGCAAGAGCAGCGCTTCGAGCGGGTGGGGGGCAATCGTACCGTCCACGTGGACGTGCGGGTCATCGCCGCCACCAACAAGAATCTGGAAACCGCCATCGCCGACGGTTCCTTTCGCGAAGATCTGTATTACCGGCTGCGGGTTTTTCCCCTCAAGGTGCCGCCCCTGCGCGAGCGCGGCGACGATATTCCCCTGTTGCTGTCCGAATTCATCGCAGACATCAGCCGTGAACACGGCCTGTCGCCTTTCATTCTCCTGCCGGAAACCCTGGCCTGCCTGCGTTCTTATGCCTGGCCGGGCAACGTGCGTGAATTGCGCAACTTTGTGGAGCGCAGTCTGATTTTGTACGGCGGCCAGTCCATGACCCCGGAGATGCTGCCCGCCGAGTTCCAAAAAGACGGCGAAGAAGCCCTTGAAAAAGCGGCCGGCGGCGAAGCGCAAACCCGGGGCGCAACCCTGGTCTCGTTGGCCGACCTGAGCGGCGCCGACTTCAAGGCGGCTCGCGCTTTGTTTGAAAACCGCTATCTGGCCGCCAAACTGGCCGAGTACGGCGGCAACATCACCCGCATGGCCGAGGCGGTGGGGCTGGAACGCAGCTACCTGCACCGCAAGCTGAAAACCTTGGGCCTGCACGCATCGCAGGAGTGAATCAGGCTGTGCCGGCAAAGCCCGTCTGCAAGCATTTCACGACAAGAATTTGCGGACAAGTTCCCGCGGGACCCGAACGCGGCTTTTCACCGTCAGCGCGGCTGCTCCGGCAAAATGCTCAGCCCGTCAATACGGTCCAGAATGCCGGCCGGGCTGGAAAGCGTCGCATGCTCCGCGCCGGGCCGCAAGCTGGTGACCACGGCCTTGCCGATGACGGCACGGCCCATCGGATGCGCGCCGTCAAGGGTCAGGCGCAGAGGGTCCGTGACCCGCACGCCCCAGATGTTGTGAAACATGACCGGCGTTTCTTTGCCTTTCAGCGGATAGGAACCAAGGTACAGCCCCACGTGGCCCTTCATGGTCACCAGAGAGAAAAAGGGAATCCCCCCCTCCATGATGCGGCGTTCCTTTTCGTCCGGCGAAAGTCCGGTAACCGTGAGCGGCCTGCCCAGGCGGTTCTGATTGGCGGAATTGCGCGGCAGCCAGATGCCGAAAGGCGTAAAAATATCCTTGGTCAATGAAGAGCAGTCGCGGTCTCCGAACAGCCCGCCCCAGCCGTAAGGCTGGCCCATCATGTCGTTGCCCACCCTGGCGATGTTGCCGGGGGTCAGGGGCAGGGGTTTGGGCGCGGCTTCATCCGGACTGACCCGCGCGCTGCGCGTGACAGCCGCGCCGCTC
>JAVBRE010000017.1:0-33357 GCA_031548325.1 Desulfovibrionaceae bacterium | reverse complement strand
CTGAAGGATGCCTATTTTCCTGATGAACGCCTCCGGCAATCAACGATAGCCCGTCGGGGGACGCGGTCCCCCCGCCCCCGGGCAGGGCCAGATGCCCCTGCCCCCCCAAACCGGGGTCAAGGGGCCAAGCCCCTTGCGGGGTTTGGGGCGGAGCCCCATTTTCGCACCATGCGGGGCGGAACCCCATTCTCAAAACATGTCGGACATGGAATACAATTTGCCCGGTTTCTGAACCGCCAGCCATTTGGCCGCCCGCAAGGCCCCCTGCGCGAAATTCTCGCGTGAATGGGCATGGTGGCTCACTTCAATGCGTTCGCCGGGTCCCAAAAAATATGCGGTATGTATGCCCACCACATCGCCGCCCCGAATGGCCTGCAAACCCATTTCCTTATGCGTGCGCTCGCCCACAATGCCTTCGCGGCAGCAGACGGCGTCCTTCATAGTCCGGTCCCGGGCCGCCAGCATGGCCTCGGCCAGGCGCAGGGCCGTGCCGCTGGGCGCGTCCTTTTTGCGGTTATGGTGTATTTCCGTCATTTCCAGATCATAGCTTTCGCCGAGCAGCCGCACCAGTTCCGGCAGAACTTTCAGCAGCACATTGACCCCGACGCTCATGTTCGGCGACCAAAAAATCGGCGTCTTCAGGGCGAGGTCTTCCAAAGCCCCGCGCTGCTCCGCGTCAAGGCCCGTGGTGCCGATGACCTGGGCAGCATTGTGCCGCGCGGCCATGCCCGCCGTCGCCAGGCTTGATTCCGGCGAGCTGAAATCGATGATTACGGCGTTTTTCGTCTTTTCAAGCACCGCGCCCAGGTCGCTTGCGACCGCGCAGCCTTCACGGGGCTCAATGGCCTCCAGACGAGACGCCTGGTCCAACTGACCGGCTAATCTGAAAGACGTGTCCTCGCGCACCATGCGGCAGACGATCGACCCCATGCGGCCGGCCGCGCCCATGACTATTATCGGTATCGACATATCCTGTCCTTTTGCTTCAGGGTTACAGCAGCGTCAGTTGCTCGGTCCTGGTCACGGCGGACGCCCGCGCCGCGGAAATACGGGTCAGAAAAGCCGCTTCGTCCAGAATGGGAATGCCCAGCGCCCGCGCCTTGCCCAGCTTGGAACCGGGAGAATCGCCCGCAACCAGAAAATCCAGCTTGCGCGATACGCCGGAAAGGACCTTGGCTCCGGCCTGTTCCGCCAGTTTTTCGGCCGCATCACGGTTCAGATTCGGCAGGGTTCCGGTAAAGAGCACGCTCATTCCCGACAGCGGCCCTTGCGGCGGCGCGGCATTTTTCTGCGCAGGCCAGAGCCCCAGGGATTTGAAGCGTTCGAGCAGAGTCCGGTTGCCGGGGGTATCAAAATACCGGCAAACGGCGTCGGCCACTTCCGGCCCCACGTCGGGCACGGTCTGCAAGTCCTCGAATCCGGCCGCCATCAGCGCGTCCATGTCGCCGTATTTGGCCGCCAGGGCTTTGGCCGTCTGCTCCCCCACATGCCTGATGCCCAGGGCGCAGATAAAACGGGCCAGGGAACTGCCGGTCCGGGCCTGTTCCAGGGCGGCCAGAAAATTGTCCGCCAGTTTGTCCCCCATGCGTTCCATGCCCGTCAGCTGTTCGCGCCGCAACAGGAAAAGGTCCGCCGGGCTTTTAACCAGCTCTTTATCCACGAACTCTTCGATCCAGCGACTGCCTATGCCCTGAATGTCCAGACCGCTCTTGGAGGCGAAAAACTTGATGGATTCGCGCAGCACAGCCGGGCAGGTACTGTTCAGGCAACGCCGGGCCGCTTCGCCCGCGGCCCGGTACACGGCTTCGCCGCATACGGGACAATTTTCGGGAAAGGCAAAAGGCTTTGCTCCGGCCGGGCGCTTTTCCAGCACCGGCCGCACCACTTCGGGAATGACGTCCCCGGCCCGCTGCACCACCACCGTGTCGCCGACCCGCACATCCTTGGCGATGATTTCGTCCTCATTGTGCAAGGTCGCGCGGGACACGCTGACCCCGCCCACCTGCACCGGCTCCAGCACAGCCACGGGGGTCAGAACCCCGGTTCTGCCCACCTGCACGGCAATGTCGCGCAAAAGCGTCCGGGCCTGCACAGCCGGAAACTTCAGGGCCAAAGCCCAGCGAGGCGCCCTGGCGGTAAAGCCCAAAGTCTCGTGCAACGCGAGGTCGTTCAACTTCGCCACCACGCCGTCGATCTCAAAGGGCAGATTGTGGCGCTCGGAGCCGAGTTCGGCAAAAGCGGCCTGCACGGCCGAAGGGGCGGGGCACAACCGCGCGCCGGGCGCGGAAGCGAAACCCATGTCGCCAAGGGCGCGCATCAATGCTTCGTAGCTGGGCCAGGAACCGCCCGCCGCTCCATCCACCAGCCCCACGCCATAGGCCATGAAACGCAGAGGCCTGGCGGCGGCGACGCGCGAATCAAGCTGGCGCACAGAGCCCGCGGCCGCGTTGCGCGGGTTGGCGAAAGGCTTTGCCCCGGCTTCGATCTGGCGGGCGTTCAGGGCTTCAAAATCCTTGCGGGTGATGACCACCTCGCCCCGCACTTCCAGGTAGGCGGGAACTGCATCACCGCGCAGGCGCAAGGGAATATTTTTGACCGTTCGCATGGATTCGGTGACCACTTCACCTTTTTCGCCATCCCCCCGTGTCAGGGCCGCAATCAGAACGCCCCGTTCATAAATCAATTCCATGGCCAGGCCGTCCATTTTGGGATCCACCCAAAAAGCCAGGTCCGCGGCGCTTTTTCCGGGCAGCAGACGCAACGCGCGTTCGACGAAATCATCCCATTCGCCGGACGTGAATGCGTTGTCCAGGCTGTACATGCGCAGGGAATGGGCGCGGGTCTCCAAACCGTCCAGCACGGCGCCGCCGACGCGTAGCGTGGGGGAAGCCGCATCCCGCAGATCGGGGTGGCGTTCTTCCAGTTCCGCCAGTTCGCGAAACAAACGGTCGTACTCGGCGTCGGATATTGCCGGATCGTCCAACACGTAATAGCGCCAGGCGTAATGATCCAGATCGCGCCGCAACTGCGCCGCGCGAATCTTGACATTTTCTGAAATTTCTTGAGATTGCGCGGTGTTCACGGGGCATCATCCTCGAGGGGCGCTTGCAAAGAAAGCAAAAGGTCACGCCAATCCGGCCCCAGTCTGGCGCTCATGTACGCATGCTCCGCCCGCGCCGCGCGGGCCATGAAACCCTCTTCAGCGCCAGCCGTGGTGTGGTAGCGATGGCGCAGGGTCAGGGTATGGTCCACCCACACGCCCCAGCCGGCTCTGGACGCCCGCAGGGACAGCCAGATATCCACCCCGTACCCGTAGGGGTTGTCGCCGCAATCCAGTCCGCCCACGGCGCGCACGCATTCCAGACTGAGCACCGGCGCTATGCCGTCCACATAAGCGGCTTTACGGCACTGCTCCCCCGGCGTCTGCGCCATATGCCGGTAATAGGGGTTGGCCGTGACCGAAGGGGAAAGAATGCCCACCCGGCCGCGCCGCTCCAGCCATTTCCAACGCGCCGCCACCCTGGCCATGTACGGCGGGGCGGAAAGTAGTTCCGCGTCGTTGTTGCAGAACCAGACATGAGTATAGCCCTCGGCGCCCAGAGCGTCCAGCGTCCAGGCCAGAGCCCCGGCCCAATAGACATTGCTCGGCAGACGCTTCCAGGGGGCGGGATAGGCGCAAGGAGCCGCGTTGTCCAACACCAGCACGTCGCCGGCAAGGGCGGGCTCGGCCCGCGTAAACTGCGCATGCAGCCGCGCGGCCAGGGCCGGGTCCCCATAGTGCAGTATGCAGACGGCCAGACGCATATTTCCTCACAGTCGCAGCAGTTGCTCGCGCAAGGCCCGTATCCTGTCGCGGATCACCGCCGCCTGCTCGAATTCGAGATCGCGGGCGGCATCGCGCATTTCCCGTTCCAGCTTCTGGATCAACAGGCCGATATCCTCGGCGGACAAAGGCGCGGCCTCCGCCTGGGTTTTGGCGGGTCGCGCGCTTTCCTGCCTGGTTCCCCTGTTCCGCCGCCGGCCGGCCGGCGGGCTGTCATCCGCCGCGAACAGGCTGTCAAAGGGCGTGTCCACATCTTTTTTGATGGTCACGGGGGTGATGCCCTGTTCGGCATTGAAGGCCGTCTGCTTTTCCCGGCGGCGTTCCGTCTCGTCCATGGCGAAACGCATGGATGCGGTAACGGCGTCGGCGTACAGAATGACCCGGCCGGCCACGTTGCGCGCGGCGCGGCCGAAAGTTTGAATGAGCGAGCCGCTTGAGCGCAGAAACCCTTCCTTGTCCGCGTCCAGAATGGCCACCAGTGAAACTTCGGGAATATCCAGTCCCTCGCGCAGCAAATTGATGCCGACAAGAACGTCAAAGTCGCCCCGGCGCAAGGCGTTGATCAGGGCCATGCGCTCGAGAGTGTCGATGTCCGAATGCAGATAGCGGGAATTCACCCCCATGGAACGAAAATATTCCGTCAGGTCCTCGGCCATGCGCTTGGTCAGGGTGGTGATCAGCACCCGCTCGTTTCGCGCCGCGCGAGCCCGGCACTCTGCCATAAGGTCGTCCATCTGGCCCTTGACCGGACGGACTTCGACAACAGGATCCACAAGCCCCGTGGGCCGGATGATCTGTTCCGCCAGAACCCCCTGGGAGCGTTCCAGTTCCCAGGGACCGGGGGTGGCGGAAACGTACACGGTCTGATGAATGCGCTCCAGAAACTCATCGAAACTCAGGGGCCGGTTGTCCAGAGCCGAAGGCAGGCGAAAGCCGTAATCCACCAGAGTCCGCTTGCGCGACTGGTCGCCCTTGTACATGGCGCCCACCTGGGGCACGGTGATGTGCGATTCGTCGATGAACAGCACGAAGTCGTCGGGAAAATAGTCCAGCAGGCAGGACGGGGCCGTGCCCGGGCCGCGCCCGTCCAGATGGCGCGAATAGTTTTCGATGCCCTTGCAGTAGCCGATTTCCTCCATCATCTCCAGATCCATCTGGGTACGCTGCTCCAGACGCTGCGCTTCCAGCAAGCTGCCCTGCTCCCTGTACCAGACCAGGCGTTCACGCAACTCCTCGCGAATGTCCCCGGCCGCCCTTGTCAGGTTGCCGCTGTCGGTTACATAGTGGCTGGCGGGATAGATGACCGTCTTGTTCATGCGGGCCAGTTTTTCGCCGGTCAGGGCGTCCACTTCGCTGATCTCTTCCAACTCGTCGCCGAAAAACTCCAGGCGCAGGGCTTTTTCGTGCTGGTAGGCCGGAATTACCTCCAGCACATCCCCGCGCACCCGAAAAGTGCCCCGGTGAAAGTCGTAGTCGTTGCGCGTGTACTGGATATCCACCAGACGGGTCATGACCGCATCCATGGACAGGCGCTGTCCGGCTTCCACCGGAATGATCAGCTTGGCGTAATATTCCGGCGACCCCAGGCCGTAAATGCAGGACACCGAAGCCACGATCAGCACGTCCCGCCGGGTCAGCAGAGCGTGGGTGGCCGCATGGCGCAGTTTTTCGATGTTATCGTTGATGGAGGAGTCTTTTTCAATATAGAGGTCGGCCGCCGGAACGTAGGCTTCCGGCAGATAATAGTCGTAATAGCTGACGAAATATTCCACGGCGTTACGCGGAAAAAGCCCCCGAAATTCATTGTACAACTGCGCGGCCAGGGTCTTGTTGGGCGCCAGAATCAGGGCCGGCCGTTCCACCGCCGCGATGGTCTGGGCCACGGTAAAAGTCTTTCCCGAACCGGTGACGCCGAGCAACACCTGGTCGCGCACTCCGCAGCGCAGATTGGCGACCAATTGGCTGATGGCTTCCGGCTGGTCGCCGCTGGGGCTGTACTCCGTTTGCAGGTCAAAAAGAGGACTCACGACGTCTCCAGCCAGCCCCGCACTGCGTCAAAAGAAATTCTCGCCGTAAAATCCACCACCAGGGGCGTCACGGCTACAACCCTGGCCACGCTCAGTTCATAGGCGTCGGTGCCGGGCGCATCTTCAGAGCAGAGGCGTTTGACTATCTCCATTTACTTGCGCCGGGCTTCAAGACCGGGTCGCGGCAGTTCCTTGGTGTAATACGAATACGGCGACAGCCCGGCGACCTTCCAGGGCGTTTTTTCCGTGGCGTTGTCGGGCACTTCCACCTTCAGGATATCCACGCCCGGCGGCAGGCCTTTGGCCAGAATGCCCCGCGCGAAAAGGCGGGTGAAATGCACGGCCCCGTCCCAGTTTTTGTCACTGTAGGCATGGTGCGATTCAATACCGGTTTCCAAAGACATGGCCAGGGCGGGAAAACCCCGGCAGGCCGCGTCAAGGGTCGCGCCCACCGTTCCCGAACCGCTGGCGTCGACGCCGATGTTCTCGCCGTAGTTGACGCCCGCCACCACCAGGGACGGAGCGTAGTCCGGAAAAACAAGGAGTCCGTGGCGCAGCACGGCGGCCGGGGACGCGTCGCAGGCGTATGCCGTAATCGCCGTCCCGTCCACTTCGAAGGGAACCGGCTCCAGGCGGGCCTCGGGGTCGCCCGCATAGGCGCGACCCATAGATGTCTGCTGGCGGGTCGGCGCCATAATCATCAGTTCTCCGAGGGGCAGCAAGGCCATGGCAGCCGCCTTGAGACCCGGTGAACCGATGCCGTCGTCATTGGTCAGAAGAATTTTGGCTTTCATTACCTATCCTGCATGAAATATTTCAAATCACCACAAATCGACGGTCAGCAGCAAGGCCCCCGTAAAAATGAACATCCATGATGCAGGAACACGGCTCGCCCTGGCCCGCGCCCGATCCGCGAGCCAGGACGCGCAAAGCGCCTTGGCCCAGAAAAGAAAAAAATCGGCCGCAAGAGCCGGGATGGAGCCGGGCTGCGCGCGCGCCCAGGTCCAGGGCGCAAAAAAGACGATCAACAGGCAGGTCAGGGCCAGACGTTGAAGTTGTCGTTCCCGGTCGGGAAAACGGACCAGTTCCAGAAAAAAACCGCAGCAAAGCAGGCCGAGGGCCGCCTTGCCCGCCGGGCCGCTTATCTCCCACAAGGGCATGGCCGCGTAAGTGCCCCAATTGAGCGCGCTGCCGGGAACCCCTCTCTGAAAAACATAGCAGGCAAGAATGGCGGCAATAACCGCCATGCGGCACAGATTGAACAACCCCGACCGGGCCGATGGACGCGGGCCGGACGCGCAGGCCAGAGACAAAAAAAGGCAGGCGAAAAAGAAAAAACCGCCCCAGGGCGCGGCAAGCAATGGCGGCAGGGCCCCCGGCGGCAAGGCGAAAAATGCGGCCAGCGCAAAAAGTCCGGCGGCATAACGAGCCCGGGCGGGACGTATGACTTCTTGATCGTTTGTCGTTTCAGGCGTATTTATTATAGCGGCGTAAAAGTTCCGACCCGCGACGCGTCGGTGAAAACCGGCCAGAATCAGTACGCAGGCGGCGTAGGCGGCGCAGGAAAAGAGAAACGCGACATGACTCATGCAGGCATAATACCCGTTCACGGCCGATCCGCAAAGGGGGAATCCTCCCGCGCCGCCGCAGCCGATTTTTCGCTCTCCGCTGCTGTCGTCTTCTTTCTGCTCTCTCTTGTCGCCCTGGCGGGCTGGCCCGTGGACGGCCTTGAACTGCGCCCCCTGCCGGCCGACCGGACAGCCGCGCTCCCGAGGCCGGTCTTTGCCGCTTTGCAGCCATTGGGGCTGGGCTTTGAAACCCGCTATATCCATTCGTTACAGCTTTCGCCGGTGGAAGACAGCTACCGGGTTCAAGAAGGCCGCATCTGGGCCTGGCGCGAGCGGGTCTTGTCCCACAACGCCGGCCTGCCCTCTTTGACGCCGCCCAGAGGGCGCTTCATCATGGACCCGCCGTGGATGATCGTGGAAGGAGGAGGCCAGTCCTGGACGGAAATAATTGTGCGCGTCGGCAATGAGACTTTTGGAAAAAACGAATTCCGACCCGCGGGGCAGAGCTGGATTGCCTTGTGGCAACAGTTTTCCGGGCAGAGACTGCTTTTTCAGGCTGTTCGCCGCCCGCTCTTCGAATTTTTTTGATAACCCCGGGGTTCAATATTATTTTGCGTATCGCATTCCGCGTGCGATAAATCACATAGTTGCAAGATGCACGCGACTTTGGTATGAAGACAATTCAGTAATACTATAACCTTTATCAGGTTGTGAAAATTTCCGACCTGCTTTTCACCGAGCACCGTATACGACAGCAAAAGAGGTAGCCATGAGCGTAACCGATCAACCGGCGCAGGGACAGCAGGATCAAGGCAATATCGATTTTGACGAATTGATGCGCAGATTCGACACCGAGTCCAGGTTTCGGCTGGTTTCCGGCTGGCAGGCCATGCTGGTGACCGTTCTGGCGGTCGGCATGTCCTGTTTTCATATGTATACCTCCGGTTTCGGCCTTTTGCCCATACAACTGCAAGGGGCGGTGCACCTTTCCTTTACCCTGGCCCTGACTCTTTTGCTGTACCCGCCCAGCCAGAAGCACGGCAAATCAAACCACATCCCCTGGTATGACTTTATTTTGGTGTTTTTGGCGATCTCCGGCCCCCTGTATTTGGTGTTCAACTATGAGGCCCTGGCCCACAGGTCCGGGCTGCCCACGGACCTGGATCTGTTCATGGGCTTTGTGCTGATAGTTCTTTTGATGGAGGCCACACGCCGCATTTCAAACCCCGTGCTTTCCTGTCTGGCCATCACCGCGCTTTTATATTGCTTTTTCGGCAGATCCCTGCCGGATTTCATGTCGCATCGCGGTTTTTCCATCAGCCGCATCATCAACCACATGTATCTGGGCACGGAAGGCATCTTCGGCGTCCCGCTGGAAGTTTCGTCCACCTTCGTCTTCATGTTCATTCTGTTCGGCGCGGTGCTCGACAAGACCGGCATCGGCAAATTCATCATCGACCTTTCTCTGGCCCTGGCCGGCTGGTCCACGGGCGGCCCGGCCAAAGTCGCCGTCGTGGCCTCGGGCCTCATGGGCACGGTTTCCGGCTCTTCCGTGGCCAACGTCTGCACGGTGGGCATGTTCACCATCCCACTGATGAAAAGCGTGGGGTACAGACCCCATGCGTCGGGGGCCATTGAGGCGGCGGCATCCACCGGCGGCCAGATCATGCCCCCGGTCATGGGGGCCGGCGCTTTCATCATGGCCCAGTTTCTGGGCCGGCCGTACATTGAGGTGGCCATCGCAGCCATTGTGCCGGCAGTGCTTTATTATGTGTCCCTTGCCATCCAGGTGCACTTTGAAGCCCAGCGCGAAGGTCTTGTCGGGCTGCCCCGGAACAGGCTTCCCAACCTCTTCTTCCTTCTGAAGACCAAAGGTTTTCTGCTGCTGCCGCTCGCGGCCATCATCTACTTTTTAATGGCCGGCTACACCCCGTTGATGGCCGCTTTTTACGGCATTCTGACCTGCATACCCCTGTCCTGGCTTAACAAAGAAACGCGCCTGACGCCCATAAAACTCAAGGAAGCCTTTGAGTCCGGCGCGCGGTCCGCCCTCAGCGTGGCCTGCGCCTGCGCCACCGTGGGTATGATTGTGGGCACCGGCACCCTGACGGGACTTGCCCTGCGCATCGCCGGCGGCATCATTGACCTGGCCGGCGGCCTGCTGCTGCCCACCCTGCTTTTGACCATGTGCGCCAGCATTCTTCTGGGCACGGGACTGCCGACGACGGCCAACTTCATCGTCACCAGCACCATGGCCGCCCCGGCTCTGCTGCAACTGGGCGTTCCTCCCATCGCGGCGTACATGTTCGTTTTTTATTTCGGCATCGCCGCCGACCTTACCCCGCCCGTGGCCCTGGCGGCATACGCGGGAGCGGGCATTGCCGGAGCGGACCCCATGCGCACGGGTTTCATGTCCTTCAAGCTTGCCCTGGCAGGGCTCATCGTACCGTTCATTTACGTATACAACCCCATGCTGCTCTTTGTGGACGCGACTTTCTGGCCCATGGCCCAGTCCATCGCTTCCGCTCTTATCGGCGTGTTTCTGCTGTCCATGACCACCATCGGATACTACAAGGCCATCATGAGCTGGCCCTTGCGTATTCTGGCCTTCGGCGGCGCGTTGGGGCTGCTTGTACCGGGAACGACCACCGACCTGATAGGCATCGGTGTTCTGATCATCATCCACTTCTATCAAGTCTGGAAAGCTAAGAAAATGCGTTTGGAAACCACCCCCCTACCTCAAAAAGGAGATGCGGTATGAAACTTAAAAAACGGGTGTTTGTTCTGGCCATCGCGGCTGTCACGGTGATGGCGTTTTCCGGAGTGGCCTACGCGGCGAAATCTTTTGTTTCCATCGCCACCGGCGGCACAAGCGGCACTTATTACCCCATCGGCGGCGCCATTGCCCAGGCAGTGTCCAAAGGATCGGACATCCAGGCCACCGCTGAAACCGCCAACGCTGCCGTGGCCAACACCAACCTTATCGCCAAAGGTGAAATCGAATTCGCTTTCGTGCAGAACGACGTGGCCTACTGGGCCTTCAACGGCCAGCAGATGTTCAAGAGTCCGCTGAAAAACCTGCGCGCCGTGGCTGCCCTCTATCCGGAGCACATTCAGATCGTCATATCCAAAGACGCGGGCATCAAGACCATCGCCGACATGAAGGGCAAACGCGTGGGTCTCGGCGCCCCCGGTTCGGGCACCGAAGCCGACGCCCAGGCCATTTTCCAGGTGGCGGGCATCAAGTACAGCGACATGAAGGTCGACTATCTGGACTTCGGCGCGGTCACCAGCCGCTTCAAAGACAACCAGATCGACGCGGGTTTTGTCGTGGCCGGTTTTCCGACAGCTTCGATCATGGACCTGGCCCTGACCAAAGACATCAACCTGCTGAGCTTTGACGACGCTTTTCTGGCGAAGCTGACCAAGACCTATCCTTTCTTCGTGGCCAGCGTCATTCCCGGCAAGACTTACAGCAAGGTCGACAACGCCACCAAAACGCCCGCGGTCATGGCCATTCTGGTCACTCATGACAAGATGCCCGAAGACGTGGTTTACAAGTTTGTGAAAGCCATGTTCGGCGGCATCAACGACATCCATGCCTCTCACGCCAAAGGCAAAGAAATCAACCTCAAGACGGCCCTCAGCGGCCTGACCGTGCCTTTGCATCCCGGCGCGGCCAAGTTCTATAAAGAAAAAGGCATGGCCGTGAAATCGGCGTTCAAGAACAAGAGTATGAAAAAACCCGCGTAAATGCGGGTTTTTTCTTGCGCCATACTAAAAAACCGCATCATGTATCATACTGCTTCTTCCATTCGTCCAAAAAAAGCACCGCTGTCTCAAGCGAGGTCAGCACGCCGCTCTTTTGCCGCACGGCCGCCGACACATCGGAAAAGTCAGCGCTGGCGGGCAGAGCCAGATCCGCAAGCAGGACCCGGATTTCTTCTTTCATGGCATCGGACATGCCTTCGGGCCAGGCCGCCGTGTCCCCCCGCCGAACCGTCCGCCCGGGCAGCCGTTCCGCCGCGAAATCCAGCAGAGTCCGCATCCGGCGGGCGTAGGTATGGTCGGCAAGCACGCGCGCCCTGCCGCGTTCGGCATAAGCCGCCCGCTCTTCCGGGCGGGAGACGAAATAACTGATCTTGTCCTGCAATTCCTCAAAGCTTGCAAAGCTCGCCAGTTCGTTGTCAGCAAAAAGATCCGGCATCAGAGCGCGTTTGTCCACCAGTTGAAAGGCCCCGCAAGCCGCAATCTCAAAAGTGCGGGGGTTCACGAAATCGCCGTTTGAAACCAGTTGATCCGCCCGTATGCTGGAGTGCAGGTTGAGGTTGATCGAAGCGGCGTTGAAAATACGCACCGCGTCTTCCGTGCTGATGCGCTGCCCCTTCATCTGGACCAGCGGAGCAAGAACGGAATCGTCGTCCCATTCCGTACCCCAGATTTTAAAATCCCGCCGGGCGAAATGCCGAAACGCCGCCCGGCGGTTGGGGTATCCCGCGCCCATGAAGGACAGTTCCGAGCCGAAGCGTTTTTTTTCCGCCGGAGAAAGCTCCAGAGGTCTGTGCAGGTCCGGCTGGGCCGCCAGCGGCAGATACAGCGCGTTGGACACGCCGGCGGCCGCCAGTTCGGCCGAAAACGGCTCTTTCTGAATGACCGCGAACAGGTCGTAATAAGGAGCAAAAGCCCGCCAGTAGGTAAAAAGCCGGTAATCCTCCACGAACCACATGGCTGTCGGAATACCGTCCTTGCGCAAGCGCGCCAGGGCCTGGCGGTTCAGCGGGGCCTGGGCGAGACAAAGAACCAGGTCCGGCTCAAAGCTCTCCACTTTGGCCAAGATAGCCTGCGAAAGCACCTGCAAAAAGCTGTTCTCCAGATACTCCTGGCGGTCGGGTTTGACCCGCAGCCGTTGCACGGCAGAAAAAGCATCATAAAAATCGGGAGCTTCAAATACTTCGACAAGCCGCCCCAATTCCCTCAGAGCGGCAACACAGCAACGCCCGACAGGCAGGGAGCCGCCGTACAGGGGCAGGACGACAAGAATTCTCTGCATGATCTCCCCTTTCCGGAATATTTAACAATCAGACAGTGCGGCCTGAATGACATCCGGCGGCTGCCCCGGCAAAGTCCAGTCGCTTTCGTAGAGCAGCGTTTCAGCGGCCCAGCCGGAAACGGGCGTAACGACGCCGTCCCGTCCGCGCCCCAGATAGTCCGCAAGCATGGCGCGCAATTCGGCCCGGCGCCGCATGGCCGGCGAATCTTGCGTCAAAACGCCGCCGGCCGGAACATAATCGGCCCCCAGACTGTCGGTCGCGCCGGCCAGCCGGGCAAGACCTTCCGGCCAGGCTGCCGGGGTCTTGCCGCGCAGGACGGTCAAAAAGTCCGGGCTGCGAAAAGGAGCAAGGCAGGCCACGGCGTGCGGGCAGGGGGAACTTTCCAGACAGGGAGCGCAGTCCCTCGTCGCCTGCCAGACAGTATGCCCTTGGCCGTAAGGTCCGGTCTCAAAGCACCAGGCCGAGGACAAAAAAAAGGCCTGCACGGACGCGCCGCAATGCGCGGCCAGGTGCATGGCCCCCGTATCCGGAGTCAGAACCGTGTCGCAGCCGGAAAAGATCTCCGCCAGGTCCGTCAGAGATGTCCCGCCGCAACGGTCACGCAACCGCTGCGCCGTGGCGGGGCGCAATCTGCGCGTCAGTTGGCGGGCCAGCGGCGCTTCCGAAGCCGAGCCGATCAGGGTGATCTTTGGTCCGCCCAAAGCGGCGAAGACCGCTTCCACCACCGGAGCCAGCACATCGGGCGGCAAAGAGCGCCGCGCCTGGCGGCCCGCCAGCACAACGGCCAGCCCGCCTGTGCCCGTCCCTTTTTCCGGCCGGCGCGGCACAGGATTGATCCGGTCGGCGGGCGTCGGATCAGGGTGAAAATACGCCCAGAAGTCCACGAGGTTCAGCGGCGCGATTCGGCGCTGCCCGGTCCAACGAAAAGCCATACGGCACCAGCGCTGCCGCAGAACCTGGCCGTTCCGCCGGGCATAGCCGCGCACCGTATCGGGGTCGAACAAGGCGGCGAGAGCCAGCGACAGTCCGGAAAAGTTCAGGTTATGGACCGAGGCGAAACGGATTTGGGCCAGATCGGCAAAAGCGGCCCGGTTGTGCGCAAACACTTCCGCCGCGGCAAGGGCCCCGCCGTGGGAAAGAACAGGATGCACCACGGCAAAGGGATAGACCAGAGCGGCGAGATCCGCCATGGACCGGTCCACGACAAGGTGCACCGTGTCGGTCGGGTCGGCCGCCAGAGAAAGCAGCAGCCGCTTCGTCTGCACGATATCCCCGAACCGGGCGAGCTGGATGACCAGATGCCGTGCCATGCGTTTTTGGTGCTTATCCCAGTTTTTGCAACAGAGCTTCCTTGACCGACGAAATGTCGCCTTCGCCGTTAAGCTCGATATAGCGGGTCAACCCCCTGGCGGCCAGATCCTTGAAAAAATACGCCGCGGCCAGGGTTCCGTTTTGGGCGTCATAATAAATATCATGACGTTTGTTTATGGCCGCTTCGTCCTGATCGTCGGCCCGCATGGACAGCGCGCCGCCGCAGACCCGGCAGACATCGCCCTTGGGCGCAAGGGCCGGAATGAACACGTTGTTGGGATGGTTGCCGTCGGCGGCGCAGATGCGGCGCCCCATAATGCGGTCTTTGGCGGCCGCGCGGGGCAGCAGTATCTCAACCACGGCATCCAGCTTCATGTCAGCAGCCAGCAACGCTTCCCACAGTTTTTGCGCCTGCGCCATGTTGCGGGGAAAGCCGTCCAGCAGCCAGCCCTTTCTACCCTTTTCGCGCAGGGTTTCGAGCACCATGGGAATGGTCAGATCGTCGGGCACCAGATCGCCCCGGTCCATATAGGCTTTGGCTTTTTTGCCCAGTTCGGTGCCGCCGCCGATATGCTCGCGAAAAATGCCGCCGGATTCGATGTGGGCCAGGTGATATTTATCTTTCAAAAGAGAACCCTGCGTGCCCTTGCCGCTGCCGTTGGGACCGAAAAGCAGAATATTCATGCCGTCTCTCCTGATTGCATTGCTGAATTAATTCGCAGTATCAACGCCTGGCGGTCCGAATGCGGATGGAGCATCCGACAGGCGTTCTTTTTTCGACCGGCCCGTGTTTGCGGGCATAGTGCAGGCAGACGGGCGCGGTGTCAATCCGGAGCTTTGCCGAACACGATGCCGCCGTCGCGAATGCGCGCGGTCTTGCAGCCGGGAAATTGCACCAGCTTGCCGCCCTCGCCTTTTTGCCAGGCTTTGTCCAGGGCCAGCAGCAGCGAACCGAGGACCTGGCCCGGCCCCAACGCGTCCAGAGCCGTCTTGTACATGCGCAGGCGCAAAGCCCGGGCCGTCTTTGCCAACTTGGCTCCGGAAAGAAAAAAGCCCTCCCCGTCCCTGATTATGCCGATCTCTTCCGCCGCCTGGGCAAAAAAAGTCGCATCAATACGGGCCATACGCCAACGCATGGCGATGCCTTCCAGAAAAGCCGGGTTCTCTTCCAGCAGAAGGGGCACAAGATTTTGCCGCACCCGGTTGCGCAAGTACGCCTGGTCCCGGTTCAGAGGATCTTCGTTCCAGTTCCGCCCCAGGTCGCGCAAAAAAGACTCTATGGCAGAACGCGGCGTCAGCAGCAAGGGCCTGAGGATGCGCCTCTCCCGATCCAGGCCCGGCATGCCCGCAAGAGCAGGCCAGCCCGCGCCGCGCATGAGGCGCATCAGAGAATCTTCCGCCAAATCGTTTAGCTGGTGTCCCTGGGCTATCCAGTCGCAAGCGGTTCGCGCTCTGGTTGTTTCCAAAAAAAAACGTCGCGCCTCGCGCCCCGCCTCTTCAAGGCCGCAACCGCTCTTTTCAGCCAACGCCGCCACATCCAGGCGGCAGGTATGAAAAGCGACGCCCAATGATGCGCACAAGTCAGCCGCCGCCGCCGCTTCCGCTTCTGATTCGGGCCGCAGGCCGTGGTCCAGCATGGCCGCGTGCAGGGTCAAGTCGAGTTTGCAGGACAGTGCGCGCAGAGCAAGCAGCAAGGCCAGAGAGTCCGCCCCGCTGGAAAACGCGATCAGCACAGATGTGCCGGAAAGGCCGCATTCCAGCTCTTCACGGCAAAAACGTTCCAGGTTCAGACAGAATCTGGCAGCGGCCGGAGGCAAGTCTTGCAGACAGAGGAAGGAAAAAGGGGTATCGAGCATATTTTTCTTTTTCTAGATAATCTCTAGAAAATATCTAAAAAAATAATCTTATATTATCTAAGCATTACGTAAAGACACATTATGATTAAAGCAATACCTGTACAGAACGCAACGCAATCCAAAGTGTGAAACAAGCGAAACAACAGCATTCGAAGAGCGGGGACCGGAACGGCCAGGGGCAAAAAACGCCGCCGGCAAAAAGTCGCGGCAAACGACAGACGCCTATTTTCTTCTGCGGCCCCGGTGCGCCTCTTCCGGCGCGGCGTCTCCGTTCAAGTTGAACAGGCGCCGGGCCAGATCAAGGCTGCGGACGCCCGCTTCTTCGTCAACGCGGCGTTTCAGGTAAGTGATGGGGTCATGGTGCAATTTTTTGATCACGGCGCCAAGCATTTGCGATAAGGCCGCCTCGGTTTCCGAATCCACCGGTCCGATGCGGCGCAGAGTCTTTTCCAGTTCTTCACGGGCGACGCTTTCCGAACGTTTCATCAGATCGGCGATGGTGGCGTGCAAGTCAAGAGAACGCATCCAGTCGCAAAAGCGATCCGCCTCTTCCTGCACGACGGCGGCGGCTTTCACGGCTTCGTCACGGCGGGCGGCGCGACCCGCCTCCACGACTTCGCCCAGGTCGTCGATGTTATACAGGTACACGTTATCCAGGGTGTTGACCTCGGCCTCAATGTCGCGCGGGACGGCAATATCGATGAGAAAGACCGGCCTGTTGCGGCGTTTCTTCATTACCCCGCGCATAAGGGCGTGGCTGATGACCGGATCGGCCGCGCCGGTGGAAGTGATGACAATATCCGCTTCCGCCAGGTGCTTTTCAAGATCCTCAAACGGCAGGGCCAGACCGCCGAAGCGGCTCGCAAGGGCCAAGGCCCGCTCGTATGTGCGGTTGCTCACGTTGATGCGGGCGCCCTGCCCTTCGGCCAGGTGGGTCGCGGCCAGTTCCGCCATCTCGCCCGCGCCCACGACCAACACCGCGCGGCCGTTCAGGTTCCCGAATATGCGCCGGGCCAGGGACACGGCGGCGTAACTGACGGAAACCGCGCTGGAAGCCACGGCCGTTTCCGAACGGACCCGCTTGGCAGTCATAAAGGCCTTGTGCAGCAAGCGGTTCAAGACGACTCCGGCGGTCTTGGCTTTCACCGCCGCGCGGTAGGCGTCCTTGAGCTGCCCCAATATCTGCGGCTCGCCGAGCACCAGGGAATCCAGCCCCGCCGCCACGCCGAAAAGGTGCGTCACGGCCGCGTTGCCCGTATACAGGTATGTGTACGGCGCAAGATCTTCCACCGACCTGCCGCAACGCGCCGCCCAGAGAGCCAGGGCTTTGCCCGGCAGATCGTCGCCTGTGCCGGCCAGCACTATTTCCACCCGGTTGCAGGTGGACAGGACCAGAGATTCGGTTCTTTCTCCGTCCGCGCGAAAAGTCCAGCCCTCCGTACAGGACGCCTCGGACAAGGCGAAGCATTCGCGCGCGGCAAGGTCGGCGGACCGATGGTTGAGACCTACAAGGTAAATTGTTCTGTCCATGAACGATTGGGC
Source organism: Desulfovibrionaceae bacterium (assembly GCA_031548325.1). GTDB lineage: Bacteria > Desulfobacterota > Desulfovibrionia > Desulfovibrionales > Desulfovibrionaceae > FLUQ01. Next base: position 16,179 of record JAVBRE010000017.1, on the reverse strand, counting down.
CTCAACGCAGGGCGGCGGACTGGAAAAGATTGTGGTGGCTGTCCATCAGAAAATTGACGCCCAGCATTGAAGCCACGGTGACAATGAACAGACAGATCAGCATGACGGCCATCCGTTTGCCCTGCCAGCCCAGCGCGATGCGTTGATGAAAAATGAGGGCGAAAAACAGCCAGATCAGCAGAGAAACGACCTCTTTGGGGTCCCAGGACAAAGTCCGCCCCCAGGCGGTTCTGGCCCAGGCAAAGCCGCTGACCAGCCCGATCGTATACAGGGGAAAGCCGACCATGACCACCCAATGATTGACCCGGTCGACCGTGGCCAGGGCCGGCACCTTGCTGTCCGCATCGGAAAACATAATTTTGGACTTCAGCTTGCGGTGCAGATTCAAAAAAAAGATCGAAGCCCCGAACCCAAGCGTGACAAGGGCCAGGTACACAGACAGCACCCCAAGATGCAGCAGAAAAAAGGCCCGGCTCAGTTCTTCGGGAATGGCGCCCTGCACGTCGGCCGCCCCGGCGGCGGCGATATAAAAGACCAGAGCCAGGGGCGCCGCGGTCAGCCCCAGCAATGCGAAGCGCAATCGCCACCAGGCCACGCAATAAACCATAATCAGGCTCCAGGCCATCAAACGCAAAAGATCGCGTTTGGAAAGCTCGTCAAGGTCGGTAAGCGCCAGCAGCAGAAACATCGCCAAAGTATGCAGGGCAAAGCCCGCCGCGGTGCACCAGGCCGCCGGGGCGCGCAACCGTTGCCGGCGCGGCGACAGACCCAGAATGCCGCCTATGCTGCCCAGCGCGTACAGGGCTATTATGCAGACATCGGCCAGGGTGTTCGCGTGCGCCAAAATAGGCATATTACCAAAGTCCATGGAGCAATTCCTCAATGCGACCGTGCAGGGAAGGCGGCAAAAGGTCTTGCAGAAACGAACGCGCGGCTGCCTGATCGCGCGCCGCCAGCGTATCCGCCAGTTTTGATTCCACCAGGGAACGGAAAAGCGCGGTATTGTCAGCCGTTTCCCGTCCTTCCGCCAGAACCAGGGGACGCAGGCGGCCCAGCAGGGCCGTCAGCAGAACATAACGGTCCACAATCCGCTCTTCAATCTCCATGCGGATGCGTTTTGCCAGAGCCGGGCTTCGCCCGCCCGTGCCCACGGCGATCTGAATGTCGCCGCATGCCGTGCGGGCAGGCACATGAAAAGAGCTTGCCGCCGGATCGTCCGCCACGTTGCAGGGAACGGCGGCAGCGGCGCACAAGGCCGCAATGCGGGCGTTTTCCGCGCGGTTTGAAGTGGCGGCGAAAACCAGAACCCTGCCCAAAACATCCGCCGCCGTCACGGCGCGGCGCGCGAAACAAATCCTGTCGTCCGCGGGCAAGTCCTTGCCGGACCTTTCGGGGTCCAGCACCAGAATTTCTCCCCCCCCCGCTTCGCGCAAGCCTTCGATCTTGCGCAAGCCGACGGCCCCGGCCCCGGCCACCAGGGTCTTGCCCCACGTCAGGTCAATGAAAATGGGATACAGCGCCATGGCTTTGAATATATACCATATGTACCGGCGGGGAAAGGAGCTTTTTCAGCGCAAGGCGGCTGCGCGCAAAAACACAAAGGCCCGCTCTCACTTTGTGAGAGCGGGCATCGGCATTGCGTTGCTACGCCTTATTCCACGGAATTGACGGCGCGGGCCAGACGGGAAACTTTGCGCGCGGCATTTTTCCAGTGCACGGCGCCGCCCGCGTATTTGTCCAGCACGGAGTTGGCGGCGGCCAGCGCCGCGCTCGCGGCGGTCTTGTCGTTATTTTGAACGGCAAGGCGGACAGCCTTGACCACGTTCTTGATGCGGGTGCGGGCGGCGCGGTTGCGGGCGGCCCGTTTCAGACTCTGCTTGTGGCGCTTGATAGCGGATGCATGGTTGGCCAAGGGATCCTCCGAATGCCTGCTGTATACGATGTAAAAAAGGCTTTCTAGCCGCCTTGCCGACTCATGTCAAGTCCGAGCAAACGGCCCAGATTAAATTAAGTAGCGGTCCAGTTTGCCGTCAGGCGAGGAAGGCGAGTTTTTTGCGACGAGAGTATACTCTTATGGTATTCGACCGGAGCAAAAAACGGTGCCTGACAAAGCATCACGGCAAACTGGACCGCTGCTTACATTTGCAAAGCCGTAAAATCGGCCAGCCTGCCGAAACGTTCTTCCAGCGCTTTCAACAGCCCCAGACGGTTGCGGCGCAGGGCCGCATCGTCCACCATGACCATCACGGCGCCGAAAAAGGCATCCACAACCGGCCGCAACTCGCCGAGCAGGCCCAAAAGATCGGCATAGTTGTCTTCGTCCCACAAGGCGTCAAAACGCGGAGCCACGCGCTCCAGCGCGGCGGCGAGAGACTTTTCCGCGTCCTCCGCCAGAAGAGCGGCGTCGTAAGCGGGAGCGAGAGGACCTTTGTCCTGCTCTTCTTTACGCACAATGTTCGCCACCCGTTTGAAGGTCATGACCGCCGGGCTGAACTCGTCCGTGATGCTGAAAGCCGCCAGGGCGTCAAGCCTGGCTTTCGCCCGGCGCGCGTCGCGCACGGAAGAGCCCAGAGCCGCCTCAACCAGCAAAGTCGCCGTGCCCTGCCCCATGAACAGATTTTTCAGACGCAGGGTGAAAAATTCCATAAGTTTGGCCAGAGCTTCGTCCGCCCCCAGCTTCCAGTTTCGTTCACCGTACAGATCGCGCGCTTTGCGGAACAGTTCGCGCAGATCCAGGTCCAGGTTGTGCTCCAAAATGATGCGGGCGATGCCCAGGGCGCAACGGCGCAGGGCATAAGGGTCCACCGTGCCGGTAGGGACCATGCCCAGGCCGAAGCAGCCCGCCAGGGTGTCGGCTTTGTCCGCAAGAGAAAGCAATGCCCCGCCGCCGCTCGCGGGCGCGGGCGTATCCGGCCCGGCCGGCTGATACTGCTCGCGCCGGGCCTGGCTGACGGTTGCCGTTTCGCCGCGCTTTTCCGCGTAAATGCCGCCCATGATCCCTTGCAGCGTGTCAAATTCGCCCACCATACCGGAAACAAGATCGGCCTTGGACAAGCGCCCGGCCCGCGCTGCACCCGCCAGGTCCATGCCGCCCGTCTGTTCGGCCAGATACCGGCACAGGGCTTCCAGACGGCGGGTCTTGTCGCCCATGCTGCCGAGCGGCGCCAGAAAAATCACGGAATCAAGCGAAGCGAGCCAGTTATCGAAACTTTGCGCCAGATCCGTTTTCCAGAAAAAGCGGGCGTCTTCCAGCCGGGCGCGCAGCACCCGTTCCCAGCCTTTGCGCACCAAAGCTTCGTCAGGCGGCGTCATGTTGAGTACGGTCAGAAAATAGGGCAGCAGTTTTCCGTCCGATCCTTCCAGGCCGAAACTTTTCTGGTGGCTTTCCATGCTGGTCAGCAGCACTTCGCGGGGAATTTCCAAAAAAGAAGGATCAAAGCCGCCAAGAAGCGGCACGGGGTGTTCCGTCAGCCCCGCCACTTCATGCAGCAAACTTTCCTTCCAGAGAATCCGCCCCCTCACGGCTTCGGCCAGGGCGTTGCCGCCCGTAACCACGGCCGCGCTGCGTGCCGTGCCGTCAACCGTGACCTTGGCCTTGTCCGCGATCAAGACGTCATAGTCGGCGGCATGCGTCAGAGTCAGGGGACCGGGCCCGTGAATCCTGTGCCCCCAGGTTTGATTGCCGGAACTGACGCCGCCCGCCTCGAAGCGGACCGGCGTATCGCCCAGCAGCGCGAGAATCCAGCGCAAAGGCCGGGCGTACGTGAAAGGAGAATCCCCCCAGCGCATGCGTTTGGGAAAAGAAAGCGCACTGATGATTTCCGGGCAGAGCCGGGCCAGAATGGCGGCGCTGTCTTCTCCGCCGCTTTTTTTACGCAGGGCCAGGTATTCGCCCTTGTCGGTCTTTTCCGTAAACAGGTCGGAAGCGTCTACGCCTTGCGTTCTGGCGAAGCCGTCGGCCGCTTTGGTAAATTTACCTTCAGCGTCATAGGCCACTTTTACGGGAGGCCCCATGACCAGTTCCGTCCGCCGGATGGAAGCGGGCGCGAGAGATGCCCGCACAACGGCCCGGCGGGGCGTGGATGCCGTCGCGATATCCGCGTGTTCCACGCCTTCTTTGTCCAGAGCGGCCGTGAACCGTTCCGCCAGTTCTTTTTCCAGGCCGGCGAGAAAACGCGCGGGCAATTCCTCTGTGCCTATTTCAAGAATGAATCGCAGCATATCTGTTCCTTATTTCTTCAGCAGAGGATAGCCCATTTCTTCCCGCTGGGTCGCGTACAAACGGGCGACCCCCGAAGCGAGCGCGCGCACCCGGCCGATGTAGCCGGTGCGCTCGGTGATGGAAATGGCCCCCCGCGCGTCCAGCAGGTTGAAAGTATGAGAGCACTTCATGGTGTACTCGTAAGCCGGCATAAGCAGGCCAAGTTCCGCCAGCCGCTTCGATTCGCGCTCGAATTCGCGAAAATGGTCCAGCAGCATGGCCGGATCGCTTTCCGCAAAATTGAAGCGCGATTGCTCCACCTCATTGCGGTGATACAACTCGCCGTAGGTCACATTTTCATTCCAGGCCAGGTCGTAAACCGATTCCTTGCCTTGCAGATACATGGTCAGCCTTTCCAGGCCATAGGTGATTTCCGCGCTGACAACAGGCAGTTCAATGCCGCCGACCTGCTGAAAATATGTGAACTGTGTCACTTCCATGCCGTTCAGCCACACTTCCCAGCCCAAGCCCCAGGCGCCCAGAGTGGGCGATTCCCAGTCGTCTTCCACAAAACGCACATCGTGTTGCGCGGGGTCGACGCCCAGGGCGCGCAGGCTGTCCAGATACTGTTCCAGAATGTCGTCCGGCGAAGGTTTGATGATAACCTGAAATTGAAAATAATGTTGCAGGCGGTTGGGGTTTTCGCCATAACGGCCGTCCGTCGGACGGCGGGAAGGTTCAACATAGGCCACCTTCCAGGGTTCCGGCCCGATGGCGCGCAAAAAAGTGGCCGGATTAAAGGTGCCGGCGCCGCATTCCACATCATAGGGCTGCTCAATCACGCAGCCGCGTTTGGCCCAAAAATCCTGCAAGGTCAGAATTACGTTTTGAAAATACATGTTCGCTCCAGAACTAGCGCATTTTAACTTTGAAAAGTTGTATCGGCGATTCTGATAATTGCGGAAAGTCAGTTTAATAATATAAGTAAATTACCAGAGTTAAGCGACACGTTTTGCGTCCGTCCGCGAAATACGTCGTTATTTCATTCCGCCGTATTCGATTTAAAATTCCATCAAACCTTCACAAACCGGCTGTTATCCCACTGCAAACCCACATGATGCTCGACAAAAGCATCCACCACCCGCGCGCATTCCCGGCGGCCGGCGGGAGAAAGAATGGCCAGCGCCCCGCTTCGCCACAATATCGGGGGATATTCCTGTACATAGGCCAGCGCGTCAAGGGTTTCCTGTTGAACGCCGATGCCGGCCTCTTCCCTGTTGCGTTCCGCGCAGTTCCGGCAATAAAAAAGTCCTTCCCGCACCAGGAAAAGGGCCTGCCCGTTCCCTGCCGGTTCCGCTCCGCAGCGGGCGCAGGCTTTAACGGACATGGCGTAGCCCTGGTCAAAGGCCAGCCGTGCCCGGAACAGAAGCGGCAGATCAGCGGGCGGGTCCGCATCTTCTTCCAGCAGGCCGAGCACGCCGGAAAAAAGGGCGTGGGCGGCCGGCGCGCCGTCGGGCGCCACGCCGAAGGCTTCCAGAAACTTCAGGCAGTTCATGGCCGGCCCCAAACGCCGCCAATCCCGGCGCAGCCTGTCCGGGCCGCGCACGAGAACGCCTTCCTGCAAGGCGTGGTACAGGCCGCCGCGCGTGACCTTTATCCGGAACATCACCTCGTTGAAGAGGTCAAGGCAGCCGGTAAATCTGCGCCTGCTGCGCGAACCGCCGAAAGCGAAAGCGGAAAGAACGCCCCGGTTGGGCGAAAGAAAACGGACCCAGAGGTCCGTTTCCCGAAATTTGCCCACCCGCAGAACAAGAACCGTATCAGTGTATTCCATCAGCGTGGGGAAAAGGTCAGCGATACGCGCTCGCCCTCTCTGGCGTTCAGTGGGTACGGTTTGCCGTTGTAGCGCAAGCTTACGCCGCCCGCGTTGCCCAGAACCAGAACCAGCTTTTTCTTGAACGGAAAAACAGAGGTCTGGCCGGGGTACACATGCATGGTACGCGCGCCTTCTCCATCCGCCATCGCCTGCACATAGCACTCTGCTCTGGCTTCAACGCTGACCCTGTTGCCGGTCACGCTTGCCGCCGTTTCCGTCACGGCTGCGTCAACGGCCGGAGCCGGCGTCACGGGAAGTGAACTGTTGCGCGCCAGGGGCAGCGGTGCGGGCGTGGAAGCGGTAGCGTTCGCCGCCGCGGGCTGGGCCGGCGCCGGTTGCGCTGCCGGGGCGGACGCCACGGCGGTCCTGGCCGCCTGCGCGTCAACGGTCGGTTGCGGCGCGGGGGCCTCGGACATTGATGCATTGGAAGAGGCGGACAAAGGCCGTTTGATCAGGTCCATGATGTCGTCGCCGTAACGCGTGACCACGAACCATCCGGCCAGGACCGGCAAAACCAGCAGCACCAGAATGATGACCAGGGCGACGAGTTTGTCCCCGCCTCCGCCATACTGCTTTTGGCTGGCCCGCTGCCGGTCTATGGGGCCGGGCGCGGGCCCCGCGTCTTCAAACATGGAACGGGGAAACAAGGCCTCAATGCCCGTCTCGACATCTTCAGGAGCGACTCCGGCGCTCTGCGCATAAGCGCGAACAAATCCTCTAGCGTACACCGCATGGGGCAGGCCGTCCAACACGCCGTTTTCAATGGCGTGCAACGTTCTGACAGAGAGCTTGAACCGCCCCGCCAGCTCTTCCACGCTGAGGCCCACGGCTTCGCGCCTGGCACGGATTAAGGCCCCGAACTCCTGCGATGTCATGCGCGCCTCCGCCGGCCGGATCGCCGGGATATCGTATTCAGGTCCACAAAAAACATTTGTACCCGGAATAGGAACTACAGTCGAATATCAATCACCGCTTTTTTACGCAACTGTTGGGTATATTCCGTAAACCGTTCCCGCATCCGAGGTTCGCGCAAGATTCGTTCGATGTCCGGCGTTGCTTCCTCCAGCGTCATTTGCTTGCCGGTGGAAGAAGAATTCAGCTTGACCGCCGCATCGGTCATATTGAGTTGAAAAAGTCCGCTGATCTGTCCGTCCTGCAAGGTGGCCACTTCAGCCTTCAGGGGGCCGGCAAGATCCTGCCAGGCGATTGTTCCGAGGTCGCCGCCCTTGTCCGGAGCAGGGCCGATGGAGTACTGCTTCACGGCATCCGCAAAGCTCAGGCTGCCGTCGTTGATCCGGCGCAGCACGTCCGCGGGCTTTGCGCCGGGACCGAAAATCAGCAAAGAAATGTTGACCGCTTTTTCCGCCGAGAATTCTTTTGCGTGTTCAGTATAGTATTTGCTTATTTCTTCGTTAGTTACGACAATTTTGCGCGAAATCATGATGTTGACGATGCGCTGGCTCAAAATGGAATTGCGCAGCCGCTCTTTCACTATGTCCATGGTGCTGCCCTGCGATGCGATGCGGAGCTCGAATTCTTTCATGGTGGTCTGGTTGCGCTGCACCACCTTGCGCAGTTCATTCTCAACTTCGGATTCGCTGACCGTGACCTTGAGGCGTACGGCTTCCTGACGCAGCAGAATGTCACTGACCATCGAATCGAGCACCTGCGTCATGATCGCTTCAATCTGCGGCCGGGCGGCCGGGTCCGAGGGCCGGATGCCCGCGCGGGCCAGTTCCGGTCCGGTGTGCTGCCGCAGCGAGTGCAGGGTTATCATTTCGCCGTTGACCACGGCGGCAATTTTATTCAGCTGGATGGATTGATACTTTCCGGGTTCCGCGGCCCGGATCTGGGCCGGTGCGAACAGGAACAAAATCAGTAACGCGTGTGAGAAAAAACGGGGTATCATCAAAAAAATCTCCTCGATTATCCCGCGCGGAACAAGAGGAGCCCGCCGGGGAAGCCGGGCCGCGGCATAGGCCGCTGGCCCCCAAAGACAGGAAGCTGCCTTGTAATATGTTTTACTCGCACTTGCAACCGGAACCGAGCGGCTCCGCGCCTCAATCTGAAGAACGCGCATCCAACGCGCTGCTGTTGCCTTTTGCCGGGTGCGCGAACAGCGGAACGCTGCCGGATGCCGTGTCGTTTCTTTTTACGGCCGGCGTATCCGGGCGAAGCGCCGATGCGGGCAGCAAGCGGCGTGAAACCCGTATATCGGATTTGGCAAGCCGCCCCTGAATCCAGGCGTTATACGCCGCGTCCAATTTACTTTCCAACAAAGTTTCTTCTATCAGCGGATAGGCTTCCGTCGGCGACAGCCGTCTTTCCGGCGTTGTTTCAAGCAGCAGCATGGCATGAAATTCATCCCCTCCCATGACCACGGCAGAAAGCTGCCCCGGCCGCATCCGGTCAAGCTCGGCCACAAAAACGGGAAGAAGCCGCTCCCTGTCCATCCGTATCGTGCGCACAGCCAAAGACGCATGCTGCGCCTGGACCTGGGTCGGATCTCCGGTGGCCGCGAGCCTGCTTTTTCCCTGTTCCACCACGTCCCTGTTCGGTCCGCTGATCAAGAGAAAATGCGCCCAGGCCGGCCGGACGAATTCCGCCTCATGTTCACGGTAATAGGTTGTGGTTTCTTCCGGGGTTACCGATATGCCCGGACGTAGCGTCTTGGATAAAAAACGTCGCAGCGACAGCGTGTTTCGCAGCAAAAAACGCCAATTTTCACGGTCTATGCCTTCGTTCACCAGCATGGACTCAAAAGCCCCCGGCGGATAATCCGCCCGGATCAGCGCTTCTTCAGCCAGAACCTCCTGGTCGGTCACGGCCATTTTCTTTTTTTCCAACTGCTGTTTGACCAGTTCCAAAGCCAGCAGGTCGGTCAGGGCCGGGCCATATTGTTTGTGCAATTCGTTCTGGTCTTCAACCACGGAAGCGGACCCGTCAAAAAACGCGCTGTTCCGCATGGCTTCCAATTGTGAAAGCATAATTATCCGACCGTTGATGCGCGCCACCTCACCGGGCTGCATTCGTTCTTCGCAGCCCGCCGCAAGGCAAAACGCCGCCAGGACAAACAACAGCGGAATTCGGCGTGGCAAGAAAAAAATCCGCAACCAATCACTCCTCATGGCAATCCGTTGACCCTTATTCTTTGCGCAAAGGGCGCAGTTCGTCCCGTACGGCCGCCAGTTGACTGCCGACGGGACCGGTTCCCAGAGACAATTCCAGCCCGGCCGGCGGCAGAAGGCGGGCGTGCCGCGCATTGGCCGTGACCCAGGCGACCAGTCTGGCCGGGTCCAGTCCGTGGCTGCGCTCGGAAAAGACAAGACGGAGCCGGTCCGGATGAAGGTCGCAACGCAGCACCCCGAGAGACGACAAAAAACGTTTGAAGCCCAGCACGGTCAAAAAGGCTGACACAACTTCGGGCCAGGGGCCGAAGCGATCGCGCATTTCCAGTTCTATATCCTCCTGGGCCGCGTCGTCTACCGCGGAGGACAAAGATTTGTAATATTTCAGCCTAAGTCGCGCATCGCTGATGTACGCGTCAGGAATATACGCGGGTATGCTCAGGTTGATCTCCGTTTCCACTTCCTCGCGCAAGGGCGAACCTTTAAGCTTTGCCACCGCCGCTTCAAGCATTTCCAAAAAGAGGTCGAGCCCCAGGCGCGTCATGTGTCCGGATTGCGACTCGCCCAGAATGTTGCCTGCCCCGCGCAAACGCAGATCTTCCATCGCCACCTGGAAACCGGCGCCCAGATAGTCAAGATCCAAAATAATGCGCAGACGCTGGCGGGACTGCTCCGGCATACGATCCACATCATTGAGCACGAAAACGGCAAAGGCCTGGCGGTCGGAGCGCCCTACCCGGCCGCGCAATTGATACAACTGCCCCAGCCCGAAAAGCTGCGCCTGGTCTACAATCAACGTGTTGGCGCGGGGAAAATCCAGACCGGATTCGATGATGGCCGTGCATACCAGCACATCCACCTCGCCATGCCAAAATTTGTGCATGACGTCTTCCAGCGCCCGCTCGGGCAACTGGCCGTGAGCCATGCCCACGCGGGCGCCTGGCGCAAGTTTTTTTACATAGTCCACGACCCGCTCCAGCCCCTGCACCCGGTTGTAAACCCAAAAAACCTGCCCTTGCCGGGCCAATTCGCGCTCAAGTATTACTTTGAGCGTTTCGTCCTGGCGATTGATGATCGCCGTGGACACGGGCTTTCTGTCCGGCGGGGCGGTCTCGATGACCGACAGTTCGCGGATGCCGGAAAGCGACAACTGCAAGGTGCGCGGTATGGGGGTGGCCGTCAGGGTCAACGCGTCGACATTCTTGCGGATCTGCTTCAACCGTTCCTTGTGCCGCACGCCGAAGCGCTGCTCTTCGTCCAGCACCAGCAGCCCCAAATTGGGCAAAACGACATCCTTGGACAAAAGCCGGTGCGTGCCGACCAGAATATCTATCTGGCCTTTTGCCGCCGCGGCCAAAACTTCTTTTTGTCTGGCCGGGGTCACAAAACGGGAAAGCATGCCCACGGTCACCGGAAAATTGGCCAGGCGGGCGCGAAAAGTCTGGTAATGCTGTTCCGCCAGCACGGTCGTGGGACAGAGAAAAGCCACCTGCCGGCCTTCAAGCACGGCCCGGAAAGCGGCCCGCAAGGCGACTTCCGTTTTGCCGAAACCCACGTCGCCGCAAACCAGCCGGTCCATGGGTTCGGGCTTTTCCATGTCGTGCAGAACGTCTTCAATGGCTCTCGCCTGGTCGGGGGTTTCTTCGAAGCCGAACGAGGCTTCAAACTCTCTGTACATCTCCCCGATCGGCTGGTAGCGAAAACCTTTGGCCACCTTGCGATACGCGTACATCTCAATGAGATCTTCCGCGATTTTTTCGATGGCTTTTTGTGCCTTGTCCTTGCCCGTCGTCCATTGCGAACCGCCGAGCTTGTCCGGCACGGGATCGGAACCGTCCGGAGCTTTATAGCGCTGCACCAAAGCCATGCGGTCCACCGGCAGGTACAGGCGGTCGTCCCCGGCGTATGCAAGCAGCAGGTAATCGTTCTCGACCCCGCCCAGCCGCATGCGGTGCAATCCGGAAAAGCGCCCGATGCCATAGTCGCGGTGGACCAGAAAATCGCCTTCCTGCAATTCGTCATAACGGTCGAGCCCCTTGAAGGCCCCGGTGGGAACCCTGCGGGCCGCGCGGTCCGCGCGCGGCTGCATGACGTCTTCGCCGAGAATGAGCGTAAAATCCCAGACCAGATGCGCGCCGCCGCGGTACGGAGCGACCAGAGCGAACAGGCCCTTGCCTTCAGCCGTCAGACGCAGATGCGGCCGGATACCGTCCTGCTCGGCCAGGGCCAGAAACTTCGCCCGGCCCCGCTCCGTGGAAAAAACAAGAATGACCCGGGCGTATTCCGCCCCGGCCTTTGGCTGCGACCAGGCGCGCATGGCGGATACCAGACGCTGCCAGGGGCGTTCCGCGTCTTCCGCGGCGGAAAAAATATCCTGAAAAGAACGGATGGGGCGCTCCGCCAGATCTTCCGCCTCAACTTCAACCCCGATGGTCAGATCCTCGAAATAGGCCCGGTCGGAACCGCGCACGGTATGCAGAACGGCTGCAGGGTCTTGCAGCGTCAAAATGCCCGGCTGATGCAGGCCGATACTCTCCCGGTTTTCGTCAAGCTGCGCTTCCCAGGTGCCGGCAATTTCTTTCAAGTATTGCGTGAAGTCTTGCTCGCCCGGCAGCAACAGCACGCTTTTGCCCGGAAACCAGTCCTGTATGCGGCTGGGTGCGTCAAAAAGCATGCCGGACAGCAATTCCTGCCCGCCGCTTTCAAAAAGACGTTCCAGAACGCGCACGTCCTCATCGTCGATGCGCCCCTTTTCCGCCAGGGCCCGCCAGCGAGCGGACAGAGCCTTGCCCTGTGAAAGTTTCGGCGTGACCGGAATAAGCGTGATTTCGGCAAGATCGGCGACAGAACGCTGGGTTGCGGCGTCAAAAAGCCGGATGTCGTCCAGGGTGTCGCCGAAAAATTCAAGCCGCGCGGGCCGGGAATAGCCCGGACAGGCCACGTCGACGATATCGCCGCGCATGGCGACTTCGCCGGGCGTGGAAACCATGAGAGAGCGCACATAGCCCCAGTCGACAAGCTGATCCACCACCAGTTCGGGCGCCATGTCCATGCCCTTGCGCAAGACAAGTTCGCGCCCGGCAAAAAAGTCAAGCGGAGGCAACAGGGGTAAAAAAGCGTCCACCGGCGTCAGAACAATGTGCCGGGAACTTCGCCGGCCAAGGGCATAGAGAGCCGCCATGCGTTCCGCCCAATGGGAACGGCCCTTCAGACCGGCCGGGTACGGCGGAACGGCAAGGATCGGGTTTTCCCATGCGGCCTGGGTAGGAGAAAGATCTGCGGAAGAATATTCGGGCAAAAAGAGACGCAGCAGCGCACGGCACTCAAGGGATTCCGCCTGGTCGCGGGTGACCAGCACCACATCGCGGCCGGCCTGGGTCAGGCGCGCGGCCAGACGGGCGCGCGTCGCCGGCCCGGACCGGCTGACACGTGTTTCCTGCTTGCCGCCGCCCATCAGACGATGGGCCAGTTCTTCAAATGACACAGGGTACTTCCTTGAAACCAAACCGAAAAGCCGCCCCGGCAGGGGCGGCTTTTCATTCCGCCGCAATGCCGATCAAGCCTGGCTGAGGGCTTCCATATCCTCGCTGGACAACAGCTTGTCGAGGTCGAGCAGGATAAGCAACCTGTCCTGCAATTTGCCCACGCCGCTGATGTATTCGGACTCCATACCCGCTACGACGGGGGGCGGCGGTTCCACCGTGCCGGCGGGTATGCGCAGCACTTCGGAAACGGAGTCAACCACAAAGCCGACGATCATGTTGTTAATTTCAATGACGATGATGCGCGTATGCTTGTCGTGCTCCTTGGAGACAAGCCCGAAACGGCGGCGCAGATCTATGATGGGAATGACCTTGCCCCGCAAATTGATCACGCCTTCCACAAAGTCCTGGGCTCGTGGAACTTTCGTGATTTCCATGGTGCGGATGATTTCTTGCACCTTCAGGATGTCAACGCCGAACTCTTCTTCACCTATGCTGAATGTGACGAGTTGCAACAATTCGTCGTCTTTTCTCTGGATCAGATCCATTCCATGCCCCCTCTTTGGCTCGTCGTAAATGATTCCACCGCTATACCTACTGGCAGTTTTTTCAATTTTGAGCAACCCCTAGAGCATTACACTTTTGAGATTACGCAATGAGAGTTCAACAAGCGGTATAAACTTCAGCATATAACAATGCGAGATTACAAAGATAAATGACACGCTTCGCGGACATCCGCTTCGCGTTTGCCGAGCAATTTCATATTGAAATTGCTCCAAAGTCAACGACCAACGCAAAAGTAGCTGAAACCAAGCGAGGCGAGATATTTCGCCGAATATAAATTTCTCCCGTCAAAAAGCACAGGCGCGGAAAGCATGGTCCGGATACGTTTGAAATCGGGCGTACGGAACTGGTTCCATTCCGTCACCACCAGAAGCGCGTCAGCGCCTTCCAAAGCAGTGTACTGCGCGTCGACGACAGAGACCAACGCATTGCCCGCCAGCAGCTTTTCGGCATTTTCTCCGGCAACGGGGTCATAGGCGCGCACGCGCACGCCCTTGCCCGTCAGTTCTCGAATGATGCTGAGAGAGGCGGCTTCGCGCATGTCGTCGGTATTGGCTTTGAACGCCAGACCCCAAAGAGCCAAGGTTTTGCCTGAAGCGCCGCCCCGACCCGCAAAATAGTCGATGACGCGCCGCGCCATGGACAGTTTCTGCCGCTCGTTGACCGCATCCACGGACTCCAGCAGTTCGGGCCGCGCTCCGGCCTGCTTGGCCGCGTAGATCAGGGCTTTCACATCCTTGGGAAAGCAGGAGCCGCCATAGCCCACGCCGGGGTAAATAAAATGATAGCCGATACGATGGTCGGCCCCGATGCCCGCCCGGACGTCGCGCACATCCGCTCCCATCTTTTCACAGGCTGAAGCGATTTCATTGATAAAAGAAATTTTGGTCGCCAGCATGCAGTTGGCGGCGTACTTGGTCATTTCCGCACTGCGGGTGCTCATGACTATCAATTTTTCACGGCTGCGGGCAAAAGGCGCGTACAAGGTTTTGAGCAGTTCCGCGGCCTGTTCGCTTTCCGTGCCCACCACCACCCGGTCGGGTTTCATGAAGTCGTTGATCGCATCGCCTTCCTTCAGAAATTCCGGGTTGGAAACAACCTCGAAAGCAATGGACGCGCCTCGTTTCGCCAGCGTTTCCGTGATGATTTGCCGCACCTTGTCCGCCGTGCCCACCGGCACGGTAGATTTGTCGACCACAACCAGAGGCCGGGTGATGATCCGGCCTATTTCGGCCGCTACAGCCTCCACATGGGACAGATCGCAGGACCCGTCGTCGCGGGGCGGGGTGCCCACGCAAATGAAGGCCGCCTCCGCGTCATTCAGACCTTCCTCCAGACTGGTGGTGAAAAGCAGCCGTCCTTCGGCGAAATTGCGCTTGACCATACCTTCCAGGCCGGGCTCGAAAATATGCACGCTGCCCGCCCGCAGCCGGTCGACAATCTCGGGGTTGACGTCCACGCAATGCACGCTGTTGCCCATTTCCGCAAAGCAGGCGGCACTGACCAGACCGACATATCCCGTGCCGACAATGCAAATGTTCATTATTCTCTCCGCCCGTTGAATGATTACAGGAAACTCGTTGTCATAATGCCTATCATTTGGATACTATATCGACAGACAAAACGCGTCAACGCGCGCATGCGTTTTTTTCACGTTACGGAGATTTCATGATACTCGGCCTGGGTCTTGATGTGGTGGAACTTTCTCGCATGCTGCGTTCCTGGGAACGTTTCGGCATGCGCCTGGCCGACAGACTGCTGCATCCGGACGAAAAATCCGCCCTGCGCGCGCCGGAAGCCCGTTTTCTGGCCTCGCGCTTCGCGGCCAAAGAAGCGGCCGCCAAGGCTTTGGGCACCGGTTTCGCCAACGGTGTAAACCTGCATGATATCAGCGTTCGATCTCTTGCCACGGGCCGCCCGGAGCTCGTTCTGCACGGCGGGGCGGCCAGGCGAGCGTCCGACATGGGCGTCGTCCGCATGCATCTTTCACTGACCCACGGCAGAGAGACCGTTGCCGCCGTGGTCATACTTGAAGGAAAAGACTGATGGCCGAACAGCTCGCTTCTTCTTTGTTTTCCCCCCTGCCCACTCCGGCGGAAATGAGGCGATGGGACGCGGACAGCGCGAACGCGATGGTTGCCGACTCCGGGTTCGTGCTTATGGAAAACGCCGCCCGCGAGGCCTTTCATGTGCTGCGGCGTCTTGCCCCTTCCGGCTCGCGCGTGCTGATACTCATGGGCGCGGGCAACAACGGCGGAGACGGCGCGGCTCTGGCGCGCCACGCCGGCAGCGCGGGATACCGGGTTTTGGTCTGTCACGCCCATCCGCTGGAAAAAATGAAAGGCGAAGCCGCGGCGCATCTGGATCTGGCCAGAGCTTCAGAGCGCCGCGGCCCTCGATTTTTCATGCCCGCGGCCGTACGCGACGGCGCGTTGCTGGTGCCTGAATTGTATCGGGATATGGCCGACGCTCCTCACGTGATTGTGGACGCTCTGCTGGGAACGGGTTTTTCCGGAGAGCTGCGGGAGCGCGAGCTGGAGCTTATCCGCTGCGTCAACGCCATGCGCGAACGCACGCTGGTCCTCTCGCTGGACGTGCCCTCGGGCCTGAACGCTCTGACCGGCCGCCCCGGTCCCGAGGCGGTGCGCGCGCACCACACCGTCACCTTTGAAGCCGCCAAAGTAGGCCTTTGCCTGCCCGAAGCCGCGCCCTACGTCGGCGAACTGCATGTGCGGCCCATCGGCATTCCCGCCTCCGTGCGCGAGCGCCACCCGGCCTCGTTCCGGCTGCTTGACCCGCAGGGGCCGCTTTTTCCTCCGCCCTCTCCGCTCATGCACAAAGGCGACGCGGGCCGCGTGCTTATCATCGGCGGCAGCCCCGGCCTTGCAGGCGCGCCGCATCTGGCGGGCCTCGGCGCGCTGCGGGCCG
>JAVBRE010000032.1:0-4680 GCA_031548325.1 Desulfovibrionaceae bacterium | reverse complement strand
GAGCGATTCGGCAGCGCGGACGATATCGGACCAGATGAATTGCGTCATACATTCCCCCTTAGTATGTGAACCGGGGAACGGCCCGCGCGGCGTCGCTGGGGAAGGCGTCCTCAGATGCCTCATCCGCGACAGCGTCCGCGCGCGGGGCCTTTGCTCCCCGGTTCACAAGCAGCCTGGTGGTAAATTGCAAAAATAATTTGTGTTTACTTTTGCAAGTAAACACTAGCATGGGATTTTTGAGGCGGGACGGCGGGAAACGCCGGGGAACATCGGGAAACGTCGGGCAACGCTTGACAGGGTTTGCAAAAGAGAGAGGGCGGCGGCAAGCGCTTATTTCGCCCCCGCCGCATGCTCTTCAGGCCGACATGGCGTTGGCGAACCACTCCCACAACTCGCCTTTCTCCGCGCGCACGACGCCTTTTTCATCCCGCACGATCGGCGCGCCCTGTTTTTCCATTGACAGCGCGCGGCGGTTGCTGATTTTCAAAAAGCGGGCGATGGCCCGTACGCCGACCAGCAGTTCAACGGGATGCGAGGTTGCATTGCTCATTGTTTTCCCTCGACTTGTCCGTGTTCGACGGGGTGGGATTGAGAATGATTTTAAAGAGGCTTTAATGTGAATGTCCGTGTTCACAGTTCCCCCGTGGGCCTTTCGTGTCCTCGCTTTCGTCGGAATAAAACACATTCAGGGCGTTAAGCGCTTTAGCGACAGCGCTTTCGGTTTTCGCAAGACCGCCCTGATCCGTGTCGCGGCGATATTCGGCCATATAAAGAGCATACAGGAGCTCATGTTCCCTGACCTCGATGGAGATCAGGCAGTCGCCGCGTCTGGGGCGTGGATACAGTTCGTATTCATCGGGCGGGTATTGGTCCAGCGGGGTCATGGACAGGCTTATGCCGGTCTGCTGAAGCATTGCGAAAGCCTCCTTCCTGTATAAGAGAATAGTATTTAAATTTCTAAACTGCCTGTGATGATGCAATGCTCCGGCGTTGTGAAACGAAGTGCAGCAACGCCCGTGAGATTGTCAGGCGGGCTTTGCCCACCGCGCGTATAAAAAAATTAAAAGCCGCCCTGCTCTGAATTCGGTGCAAGGCGAATTGGGGAAGAAAAAGAAAAGGCGCTATTGCGGGGGCAAGGACACGACGCTGCGGAACGGGCGCGTAAGACGGAGCGCGCCCAGATAGCGCCTGCGAGGAGAGCGGGGCTCTGCCGACGCCGGCTTGTGGCGTTCCAGCAGCAGTATGTGGTCAGCGCACAGACCGTCATCGCACAGGGACGCGGCCATGCGGCGGGCTTCGCTTGCTTCGGCGGCCCAGACGATGTCCACGGCGCCCGCCGAGCTGTGGACCAGAACGCCGTGACGGAGGGTATCGGATACGGAAGATGGGTTCATGTCGACCTCTCGGGTTGAATGACAGGGGTTAGGCAACTTCTTTTCAAAATTGCCCGGCAGACGCGAAGCGGGTGCCCGCGAAGCATCCGTCAGAGCAGATACCTTTTTCAAAAGCTGACCTGCTCTCTAATGCAGGTAGGGAACGGAACAGGCGAACGAAGAGGCCAAGGGAACAAAGGCGGGGAAAGCAGGTTGAGGAGCCTGCGGATCGACGGAGTCGATGACTTTGAGAATAAGGGCGCGCAACCCGTCTTCGTCCGCTATCTCTCGGGCCAGTGATTCGGCGTCTCTGGCCGACTCGGCAAAAAAGACGTGAAGCAGGGCATCGGTCGTTTCCGGTTGGTCGGCGATAACGGCATACATAGGCTTCCTCTTGAATGGGGTTTTTCAATGTGTGAAAACACTATATCTAAAAATAAATTGAATGTCAATATAGTATTTCGTTTTTTTAATAAAAATGACGAATAAGTCGGCATATTGGCCGCCGTCTGCAATTTCAGAGAGAATCGTTTCAGGGGAGAAGGGCGCGTTGTTAATGGCGTAGGCTCGACGAGCCGACAAATTCGCAGCCAGGGTGAAATCTGGCTTTTTTCCCGCGTGCAATCAAAATTAAATTTTTGCTATTTAGAAATTACTTATTTATAATACAATGAGTTCAACGAACCGTTTCACCCAAAGCGAATACGCCCAGAAGACCGTGCATGAGCGGGCAGGGGGCCAATGGGCATATGTGCTGCAACGGCCGGATGACGGAGAAAAACGGCGCGGCAGCGCGTGTTGCGAAGAGGGGCGGAAGATACCGGGTAGTGTTTTGCCGGAAAATTTTATCTTTCCGGTAAAGGCTACGATGCGGCGGCCATGGCGCGAGTCAGGGCGATAAAAGCTTCCGCGGTGTTGAAGCCGGTTTTTGCGCTGGTTTTCAAAACAGGCAGGCCGGAGTTTTGCACCCGTTCCAGTTCTTCGTCGGAGATTTTTTGACTGTCGACGAGATCGATTTTGTTGACAAGCAGCATATGCGGAATATCGCCGGCCAGCTGCAGGGCGTGTTTGCGCAGTTCGAGCGCGCTGTGCAGGGTTTCGGGACGGGTGCTGTCGCAGACCAGAAAGAAGCCCATAGCCCCCCGCAGGTATGCGATGTTGACTTCGCCCTGTTCGCTTCTGCCTTCAAGGTCCCAGAGCATGAGCATATAGTCTTGAGCATCCACGTTCAGGATTTTTTTGCTTATTTTTACACCAAGAGTGCTGAGGTACCTGTCGGAAAAAATAGAATGAACGAATTGTTCAACTAGGGCCGTCTTGCCTACAGCGCAAGCACCCAACATACATATCTTTTTATTGAGCATGAGTGTTTCCGGGTTGAAAATCTATTGGCATTGAAGCAAAACTGCCCACAGCCCTGTTGTATACTAAAAATGCAGTGCTCCGACAAGGCGTTAAAAAAACATCCGCGTTTATAATCCATCTGCGGTGATCAGAGATTTTCCCTGCGAGCTTATGTGTACCCGTAATTCCACCCGGCGGGCCATCTGGGCGCCTTGACCGAGTTTTTGTTCGCCCGGCGGGCTGTGTTCGGAGCCGAAGCCGAATACGGAAACCGGCATGGCCACTCCCCGCGTGTACAGCATGGAAGCAAGGGTCCTGCCCCTTGCTTCGCTCAGTTCATAGTTGCGTTTTTCCGAACCGGTGGTATCGGCGTGACCGTAAATCAGCAACGTTGCCGTCAGCCCCATGCCGTTGCACAGTCTGGACAGTTGCGCCAATTTGTCCACAGCCTGCGTCAGCTTGGGCTGCTCTTCCGCTGAAGGAACGTCCTTGCCGATGGGGAAAGCGATGCTGATGCCTTCGATCTGGGTTACAAGCGCCTTCACCTGAATCAGACGCGGGTCGGATATCTGCGTTGTGTCCACCCGTTCTACCCCGGTGATGCTCAAGGCTTTCTCCGTTGTGGTCAAAATCCAGTCAAAGGAGGCGTGGCCTTTAAGGTACAGCACCCCTCGGGAAAAATGGATGGATACGTCAGGAGGCGGGCTCAGGGCCCGCCGAATGCGTTCGGTGACCAGGCCCGATTCCAGAGAGGCAAAAGGCATGCTTTGCAGGGTGTAGCGGTTTTCCGCAATTCCGTTTTGCGCCAGAATCGGCCGAGGATCGGGGGCAAGAGGGTCATGCAGCAGCGTGACCGTCCAGCCTTTTTTCGGGTCGCCCCCGCTTCCGACCACCACAATGCCGGGAGTTTGGTTCAGCGCGGCAAGAGCCGTCTGAAAATGAGCCTGCTGCGCGGCCAAGGTAGCCTTGCGCGCAGCCAGGGCTGTTTTTGCGTTTCCGGCGCGCCACCACATATGGCCGCCGGCGGCGAGCGCCAGCAGAAGAGCAAGCGCGGGAAGGCATTTGACCAGCAGAGGCAGGGGCTTGTCGTCGTCAATGTAACGGGCGTCCAGACAGTTTTCCATATGGCGGGTCAAGGGAGAAAAGGCCGCGATATCGCCGTTGAACGAAGCCAGATACTCGGCCCCCTCCATATGAATTATTTCAATCGCGTTACGCAGTTTGCCGCGAAAATTCGCGGGCGGATTGCCGCGGACGGCGCAGGCCAGGACGGCCACCGGCCCTTTTTCCATCATCAGGGTACGCTCGCCCATTTGCAGCGTGTCGAGAGAATCGTCCTTGTTCTGGGCAAAGCAGTCGCGCGCAAAGTCCTGCACGGCGGTGAGCATGCCGGAAACAAGATCGGCGTCCTGATGGCGTTCGGAATCGCCCGCCACATGGCTGAGCAGAATGCCCGTTTCCGCGTGGATCAGAAAGATCTGCTCTACCCGGTAAATGAGGGTGTGCAGCAAAACCACTTCCGCAAAACTTTTGCCGGTGCGCAGCGCCTCAAAGCGCCAGCGCAGCCCACGCCAGGAAAAAGCCATTTCCAACGCCTTGTTCAGGCTTTGCAGCATGCCGTGGATGGCTTCGGCAATGGATTTGCGAATGGCCGGTCCCATCAGCGGAAACAGCGTGGTGGCGAGTTGTTCCGGGTTACGCCTGACCGAAGAGCGGAATATCTGTTCCACCGTGGGCTGCAGGGCGTCGTTCAGCCGATCGTCCCGGCCGGCGCGCAGCAAAATGGCTTCGGCCAGGACCTTGCTGATTTCTTTGGCCTGTATGGCGGGGTCGCTCAGGCGTTTTTCCAAGGCGTGCAGAACAGCGCCCAGAACCAAACGGAAAGGGCGCAGTGGTCCGCCGATCGATCGTGCTGGCGTCAACAGCGCTGATCACGGCCGCCTTGGCCGGCTGCGGGAACACC
>JAVBRE010000025.1:0-6857 GCA_031548325.1 Desulfovibrionaceae bacterium | reverse complement strand
CGTGGCCCAGTCCTGGCAGGCCGAAATCGCCGCCTTCTTCGCCAAGGTCGGCAGCATCAACCAGAATGACCTGAAAAAAGTGGGCAGCGGGTCCTACGCCACCGACAAGTTTTTGAAAATGGTGCAGACGCCCATCCCGCCATACAAATAACCATATTCCGTTGCGAGATTGAAAGTCGCTCCCCGCCCGGCGGGGAGCGACTGAGGCTGTTGACAAAATCCTCTTTGTCAACAGCCCGTCGCGCAGGCGCAGGCGGCATTCATTGCCGCCGCTGAACGCCGAAGCGAGCGTGCCTTTACAAACCCTGCCGAAGGCGGGTTTGTCATCAATCTGAGTCGCTCCCCGCCCGGCGGGGAGCGACTGAGTTTTTGGCGGGGAGGGGGCCTGCCCCGGACTTCCATGCGCGCTTTTGCTGTGGCGCCTGGCCGCTGAATGGAGTAAAAGTTGCCGCTTCCGGAAAAAAGACTATCTGGGATGCAAGGCGTGCGTGAGGCACGCGTATGGCGGCGGGCCATCCCCGGCTCGCTGCGTCGTCCTGAATCCGGAACGGAGGAGCATCATGGACCTGATAGGCGTTTTCGGCAGCACCACCATCAAGCTTTTTGCCCTGGTCACGCCGCCGGTTATACTTTCCGCCTTTTTAAGCGGCACCAAGACCTATGACGCCGCGCAAAAAAAACGCACGGCCCTGCGCGCCAGCATCGCCGTGTTCCTGCTGGGCATCGTGCTCTATTTTCTGGGCGAGCCGCTTTTCGCCGTTTTCGGCATCACCCTGGACGCCTTTCGCATAGGAGCGGGCGCGTTGCTTTTTCTGACGGCCGTCTCGCTGATGAACGAAACCGCCAGCCATCCCTACATCGCGCCGGACGCCGGAGAAATCAGCATCGTGCCGCTGGCCGTTCCCCTGGCCATGGGACCGGCCACCATCGGGACCATCATGGTCATGGGCGCGACGCACGTGGGTTTTGCGGCCAAAGCCATGGGCTCGCTGGCTCTTGCCACAACGGCGCTGGGCGTTTACGTCACCCTGCGCTGCGCGGGCCGGGTGGAGCGCATTCTGGGCAGAACCGGCATCGCCGTGCTTTCCAAGCTTACCGGGCTTCTTCTGGCGGCCATCGCGGCGCAGGTTGTCTTCACCGGCATCCGCTCCTTCATGCGGTAGCGTTCCGGTTTGCCGTGATGCGTCGTCAGGCGTCGGTTCCGGCGCCGGTCATGTACCGGGATGTACACTTCCCGTCGCCGGAACCGACGCCTTCCTCGCCTGACAGCAAACCGGAACGCTGCCGTTAGAGCAATTCACGAATGAAATGAGTCAATTACTCTGCAAGGATTTATCTGAAAATCCTTGCAGCGAAATGCTTGTAGACTGGCTTTGCCAGCCGTTAAGTGAGCATCTCAAACGTAAAATGTGCAGAATCTTTTCGCTCTGAATTTTCCCTTTCACCCCTGAGCGCCGGCACTGGCAAAGCCGGGTATTTTCGCGTATAGCGAAGCCAGCGATTTTTCGGAGGATCCCATGACCGTTGTCACCCGTTTTGCCCCCAGCCCCACGGGGCATCTGCATATCGGCGGCGCGCGCACCGCCATTTTTTGCTGGCTGTTGGCCCGCCATTTCGGCGGCAAGTTTCTGCTGCGCATCGAGGATACAGACCGCGAGCGCTCCAAAGAAGAATACACCGCCTCCATTTTGGCTTCCATGAACTGGCTGGGCCTGGATACGGACGAAGCGCCCGTGTATCAGAGCAAACGCATGCCCCTGTACAGGGCGGCCGTGGACAAGCTGGTGGCGAACGGCCACGCCTATTGGTGTTCCTGCACGGCGGAAGAAGTGGAAGCCATGCGCGAAAAGGCCAGGGCCGAAGGCAGAAAACCCAAATACGACGGCCGCTGCCGTGAAAAGCATCTGACCGAAGCGCCGGGCAGCGTGGTAAGACTCAAAGCGCCGTTGGCCGGGTCCGTCACTTTGCGCGACGTCGTCAAGGGCGACATCACCGTGGAAGCGGACGAACTGGACGACATGGTGCTCTGGCGCTCGGACCATACCCCCACCTACAACATGGCCGTGGTGGTGGATGACGTGGACATGGGCGTGACTCACGTCATCCGGGGCGACGACCATGTCAGCAACACCCACAAGCAGATTCTGATTTTTCAGGGCCTGGGGCATCCCCTGCCGGTCTTCGGCCACGTGCCCATGATTCTGGGGCCGGACAAACAAAAGCTGTCCAAACGCCACGGGGCCAAGGCCGCTGTGGAATACGAGCAGGACGGCCTTTTGCCTGCCGCGCTCATCAACTATCTGGTGCGCCTGGGCTGGTCCCACGGCGACCAGGAACTGTTCACGGTCAAAGAGTTGATCGGCGCCTTTGACGGCGGCAGCATGAACCGGGCCGCCGCCAGCTTTGACCCGGAAAAACTGCTCTGGGTCAACGCCCACCACATGCGTGAAACCCCGGCGGCCGAATTGGCGGAACTGACCCGCCGTTTTCTGGCCGACGACGTGAAAGATGCGGCAGATGACAGACTGTGCGCCGCGGTGAGCCTGTACCGGCCGCGCGCGGCCACTCTGGTGGATCTGGCTCGCGAAGTCCGCCCCCTGCTGCTGCCCGCCGCCAAGCTGGAATACGCGCCCGGCCTGAAAGAGAAGTCGCTGACCAATGATACCCGCCCGCATCTCGCAACCCTGCGCGACGCTTTTGCCGTCTGCCCGGACCTGACCAGGGATGCGGCCCACGATTGCCTGCACGGTTACGTGGAAAAGAACGGCTTGAAATTCAAAGCTGTCGGTCCCGTGCTGCGTTTCGCCATACTGGGCTCTTCCGGCGGGCCGGATCTGGCGGAAGTCATCGCCATGCTGGGCAAGGATGAAACCCTGGCCCGGATAGACAGGGCGCTGGCGCAACCGCTGTGACATGACGCCGAAGGATGCTGCCATCCCCTTCCGCCAAGGGGCGTAGCCCCTTGAAACCCATAAACGAAGACCCCGCTCAGGCCTTGCCCGCCAGCGCCGATTCCACCCAGGCCGGCACGATTTTGCCGGCCGGGCCATAATGCCCTTCGTGAAAGATCGAGGCGTTGAGCGACGGCTCCAGGTTCAGTTCAACGACTTTCGCGCCCGCGTTTCGCGCCATGCGGGCGAAGCCGGCGGCCGGATAGACGTTGCCCGAAGTGCCGATGGAAACGAAGATCTCGCAGTCCCGCAGAGCCTGGTCGATTTCATCCATGTACAGGGGCATTTCCTCGAACCAGACGATATGGGGCCGCAAATGCCCCCTGGTCCGGCATTTTTCACAAACATCCGCTCCGCCGAGATCCTGTTCCCAGGGCAGCACCGCGCCGCAGGCCGTGCAGCGGGCTTTCAGCAGTTCGCCATGCATGTGCAGCAGGGCCTGCGTGCCCGCGCGCTCGTGCAGGTCGTCCACATTCTGGGTCACCACCAGCACCGGTTTGCCGCATTCCCGCTCCAGGCGGGCCAGGGCCTTGTGGGCATCGTTGGGCGCGACGCTCATCAGCTCGCGGCGGCGTTTGTTGTAAAAGGTATAGACCCGTTGCGGGTCCCTGGCAAAACCGCCGGGGGTGGCCACGTCTTCGATGCGCTCCTGCATCCACAGTCCGTCGGAATCGCGGAAGGTGGCTATGCCGCTTTCCTTGCTGATGCCCGCTCCGGTCAGAATGACGATCATGGCGCCTCCTATAGAGAGCCTTTTACCTTTGGCCTTATGAGCCGGTCTCTGATCTTGCCCCTTTGCGGGTCAAGAGGCTCGGAGCCCCGCAAGGATCTCAGGCCCCTTGCTGGTATTTCGCGATCATGTCTCTGGCGCGTTTCGCCAGCACGGGCAGGTCGGGCTTGGATATCTGATCGTCGGCTCCGGCTTTCGCGCCTTTTTGGAACACGATGTCCGAAATCAGAGAAGAAAAAAGAATAACCGGCAATTGCTTGAATTCCGGAGATTCCTTGATGGTCCGGGTCAGGGTGTGGCCGTCCATTTCCGGCATTTCAATGTCGGAAATGATCAGTTGCACGTGCCGGGTCAACGGCTCGGACGCCGCATCGGCCCTGGCCTTGATCCGCTGCAGCTCTTCCCAGGCTTCACGGCCGCAGGTGGTGCGAATCACTGTAAAGCCGGAACGTTCCAGCGCCTTGGCGATGGTGGCGCGGATGGCGGCCGAATCGTCGGCGATGAGCACGGTGTAGCCCCTGCCGTCCACGGCATCCTCCACTTTTTCCGCTTGAGCGTCCAGGCTGAGGCTGGGGTTCATGCTGGCGATGACCTGTTCCATGTCCAACAAAAATACGATGCGCTGTTCAAAACGCACCACGCCGGTCACGGAATCATGGGAGAAGCTCTGCAAATGCCTGCCGGGCGGTTCCACCTGCTTCCAGGTCATGCGATGGATGCGCGTGACCCCGGAAACCAGAAAGGCCGTGACCTGACCGCTGAACTCGGAAACAATGACCTTGCAGTTCTGGCTGTTGCTGATCTTCTTGCCCAGCCACAGAGCCAGATCGACCAGGGGCAACACCTTGCCCCGCAGATTGAAGGTGCCCAGCGCCGCCGGGTGGTGCTTGCTGGGAACCCCGGTAACCGGCGGCCGGCGGATGATGCTAAGAACCTTGGCCACGTTCATGCCGTAATAGCTGGTATACATGCCGCCGCCGGGCAGTTCTTCCTCAATGTAGAATTCGATGATTTCCAGTTCGTTGGAATTGGCGTCAAGCAAGATGTGGTTCTGGGCCATGGCTCCTCCGGCGTCCGGTCTAGCGTGCAAACTACCCCGGCGCCGCGAAGATCGCAATACCTATTCGGCTTTATTCGAAGTCCCCGGCAGCTTGATGTGAATGTCCGCCCCTTCGCCTTCGGCGGCGAACCGCTCGCGCAGCAAATTCTGGCGGGTCGTGATCGCCGCGTAGGCCGGATCAAGGCGGTAGCTGACGTGAAAAACCCCGTCCTGTTCCCGCAGCTCGGGAATAAACTTGCGGGCGACGTACAGCGGGCGCAGGTTCATTTCAAACATGACCATGTTCAATTGAAAGAGACCCAAAGGGCCGAAGGCGGCTTCCGTCCTGTCCCGTTTGTCCTGCCGGTACCGGGCGAGGCTTTCGTCCGCCGGCGGCCCGGCGTGCAGAACAGCCGCGTCATCGGCCGCGTAGGCCAGACCGAGGCCCGCCTGCGCGGCCCGGTTGCCGTATTCCAGATCTTCCCAGCCGTAGAGATAGTCTTCGTTCCAGAAGCCCAGCCTGGCATGGGCGGCGCGGGGAATGAGCACGCAGCCGCCGCCGCAGGCGCCGGTCGCCTGGTATTCGCGACCCGAAGGCAGCCGGGCGGGGCTTGTCCCGTGCCAGGAACAGAGGCGGTATCCGCTCATGGCGAAAGCGCCCTCTTCCGCAAGGGCCGCCAGTTCGTCCAGCCAGGCGGGGTCTTGCACGATAATGTCGTTGTCCAGCTTGACGTAATGGTCGGCGTCCGTCTGCGCCCAGCCCAGGTTGGCGGCGACGGAAACACCCATGTTCCGCCGGTTCAGATACAGCTTGTCGATGCACCCGGCCCCGTGCAGCCCGGCCAGTTCCGCGCGCAGGCCCGCTTCGCTGCCGTTGTCGACCACGGTCAGGCTGAAGGGGCGGGCGGTCTTTTCGCGCAACGCCTCAAGACAGCGCAGAGTCAGGTCCGGGCGGTCGTAGGTGACAACCGTGACGGAAACTGTGGAACGCATGGCGGAACCTCTTTTTGCCTCAGCCTCCGAGATAGGCGTTCTGCACCTGGGGATCGGCCAGCAGCTTGTCCGCCGGGCCTGCCATGACCACTCGGCCCACTTCCATGACATAGCCCCGGTGGGCCAGTTTCAGGGCGGCTCTGGCGTTCTGCTCCACCAGCAGCACCGTGACTCCCCGGCTGTTGACCGTGCGGATGGTCTCGAAAATGGAACGCACCAGTATGGGCGCAAGCCCCAGAGAGGGTTCGTCCAGCAGCAGCAGCCTCGGCTCGCCCATAAGCGCCCGGCCGATGGCCAGCATCTGCTGTTCTCCGCCGGAAAGGGTGCCCGCCAACTGGCTTTTGCGCTCAAACAAGCGGGGAAAGAGCTCGAAAACCCGGTCCAGGGTTTTGCTTCCGCCGGCCGCCCGGCTAAAAGCGCCGAGTTTCAGGTTTTCCAGCACGGTCAGGGGCGCGAAAACCCGCCGCCCTTCCGGGGATTGGGTTATGCCGCGCCGCACCACCTCGTGAGGAGCCAGCGCATGCAAGGGCTCACCCCAAAAAAAAATTCCGCCCCCGCTGGGCCGAATCAACCCGCTCACCGCGCAGAGGGTCGTGCTTTTGCCCGCGCCGTTGGCCCCCAGCAAGGTGACGATTTCGCCTTCGTCCACCCGCAGGGATATGCCGTGCAGGGCTTCCACCTTGCCGTAGGATACGCGCAGCTCTTTCAGTTCGAGAAACACCGCTATTCCTCCGGCCCCAGGTACGCTACGATCACCACGGGGTTGTGCTTCACTTCCGCCGGGGTGCCCCGCGCGATGACGCGGCCTTCGTCCAGCACGATCAGGCGGTCGCAGATGCGCATGACCAGTCCCATGTCGTGCTCGATAAGCAGAACGCTGATGCCCGAATCGCGCAAAGCCTGTATCAGGCCCGACAGCTCCCGGGTTTCCTGGTCGTTCATGCCCCCGGCGGGCTCGTCCAGAATGAGAAACTTGGGCCGCGTGGCCAGAGCCCTGGCTATTTCCAGCAGCCGCTGCTTGCCGTAAGGCAGGCTGTCGGCCGTCAGGGCATAATCGGCGTCCAGCCCGACAAAGGCCAGGCAGCGCATGGCGTCGGCCACGGCCGCCTCTTCTTCGCGCCGTTGGCGCGGGGTGCGGAACACC
>JAVBRE010000109.1:0-12354 GCA_031548325.1 Desulfovibrionaceae bacterium | reverse complement strand
CCGTCGGGGCGCGTTTTGCGCTCCTCCTTTACCGCGCCGGGGGAGGTGGCGTGGGCTGCGATTGAGGCGCGGCGGGAGGCGTAGGCCGCGTCTGGGGGGCGGAGGGCTGACCAGGGTTCGTCCGGGGAGAGTCCGGGCGTCCGGCATCCCGGCTGTCCCCGTCCCGGCGTCTGTCGTCGCGGTGGTAGTCGCGTTTGTCCCCGTCCCGGCGTCTGTCATCGCGGCGGTAGTCGCGTTTGTCCCCGTCCCGGCGTCTGTCGTCGCGGCGGTAGTCGCGTTTGTCCCCGTCCCGGCGTCTGTCATCGTGGCGGTAGTCGCGTTTGTCCTTCTTTTTGCCTTTATAGTCATCTTTTTTCCAGCCTTTGGCCGGAGGGGGGTCGGCCAGGACAGGGGAAGCGACGAAGACGGCGGTCAGGGCCAGAATGCAGCATATGCCCAGCACGCGAAGCAGCTTTGTCATATATTTCTCCATGCAGAGAGAATGTTGCGGGTGAATTTTTAAAAAATATATCTGATTCACATAACAGCGTCCAGGGCGCTCCTTGCCGCAACCCTCGAAAGCCCCGCCGCGCTCGGGCGGGCAGCCTTCGCGGGCTTCTTTCAGGCTCACGGCGGGGTATGCGCCAATCGACAGGCGTTTCTCTTTGCCCGCAAAGCGGTACTCCAGCCGCAACAGCCTGCCGCCTGTGAGAGATTAGCGAGAATCCGCGCCGGGTGGAACCACCACAGGTGGAGTGGGGCAAACTGGGCGCATAGCAAAAAATATCATCTTGGACATGAACCTGGTTGCCCGAAGGCTTTCTTCGCCTGTGTCTTCTAAATTGCTGGAGCTGCCGATGCAAGCCGAACGCCTTTTGAGGATCGTTTTCCTCTTGATGAACGGGGCGTGACAGCGAAGGATCTGGCGCAAAGCCGGTTCCTGGCGTATGCTCTGTTCATGCGACCCTCGAAACGGAGACGATTATGAACGTATACGAAGCGATTGCAGCCCGCAGGACCATCCGGGATTTTGAAGACAGGCTGGTTGCCATGCCGCTTATCGAAAAAATTATCGGGGCCGGACTGAAAGCCCCGACCAACAATCATCTGCGCCAATGGGAATTTGTCATTGTGGAGGGGAAGGAAGAGAGGCCAAGGTTCTTCGGGTCAAGAACATGACCGACAAAGACGAATGCGGAGAGGATGCTTGATGGTTTCGGCATGACGGACACGGTGCAGCGCGACATGTACCGTAAGGCCATGCCAAGACAATTTTCCATGCTCTACAACGCCGGATGCCTTATACTTCCCGTCTTCAAGATCAGAGAACCGCTGCTGAAACCAAGCTCTTTGAGTTCACTCAACGACTTTGCCTCCATCTGGTGCTGTATTGAAAATATGCTTCTGGCCGCAGCCTCGGAAGGTATACTGGGCGTAACTCGCATCCCGATGCAAAAAGAGTCGGAGCATATCCGGACAGTGATCGGCCATCCGGACGCCTATGTCATGCCCTGCTATCTGGCGCTGGGCTATCCGGCTGAGAATGCGTCAAGGCCAGAACAGAAAGTCATCCATGCAAAAGAGCGGATTCACATAAATTCGTGGGACTGATCAAAAAATCAGATTATACGGATGTTTCTTTGTAGGGGCCTAAAAAGTCCGGCTCTCCCTCAAAGACAGGGACAGAAGTAAAAAGCAAAATCCCGCAAGGCTTTTAGGGCTTTGCGGGACTTTGTGAGATTGTCAAGTGGTGCCAGGGGACGGGATTGAACCGCCGACACATGGATTTTCAGTCCATCGCTCTACCAACTGAGCTACCCTGGCGTGTTGAACCGCTGATCTACCCAAAGTCGGGCGGGAAGGCAAGTTTTTTTTGTTGTCCGCAATCAATTCAGGCCGTGACTTCTATGGTCACGGCGCCGACCAATTCCGCCGGGGTAAGGGTGCTGACGCGGTCCAGAAAGGCCGCGGAAAAAGAGCCCGGTCCGGCGGCGTCTTTTGCGGCAAGCCCGCCCGCCGCGCTCATCGCGGCCATGGCCGCTACCGTTGCCTTCAGACGCGCTTTTCGCGGGCCTTCGCCCGGATCGCTTCCGGCTACAGCGGCAAAGGCCGCGCAAAAAGCGGAAGCCGTGCAGCCCATGCCCGTGATTCGGGTCATCAGTTCGCTGCCGCCCGTGATGTACACGCATTCCCGGCCGTCGGTGACGATGTCCGTTGGGCCGCTCACGCAGACGACGCAGCCGTGCTTTTCCGCAAGGCCGACGGCCGCGCTTTTCACCGCAAGAACTTCCAGGCTGCTGTCCACGCCCTTGGTTGTGGCCCCTTCCCCGGCCACAGCCGCGATTTCCGAGGCGTTGCCGCGCAGAATGGCGCAGCGGGAATCGCCCAGCAGATCAAGGGCTGTACGCGTCCGGTATGCGCTTGCTCCCGCGCCGACAGGATCGATGACCACCGGCAGGTCGCGGGCGTTAGCCGCCGCCAGGGCCAGACGCATGGACGTCACCCAGGAAGGGGAAAGAGTGCCGATGTTGAGCACCAGGGCGGAAGCGATGCCCGTGATTTCTTCCATTTCCTCGGCCGCGTGGGCCATGACCGGTGATGCGCCCAGGGCCAGCAGGGCGTTGGCCGTGGTCTGCATGACCACCAGGTTGGTGATGTTGTGCACCAGGGGCGCAGTCCGCCGGACAGCGTCCAGCAGGTTTGGGGGGCTTGTTTCGTACGGGTTCATCCGGGTTTTCCTTTACGACCGCTGCCGTGCCCGCAGGGCAGGCGCGTAATGTGCCGGGTCAATTTGGCGCAGCCGGGATAAAAGGGCCATTTGTCGGCACGCTTTACCACCAGGACGCGGGGTAGCGCCGCCGGCGCGAAATGTTGTTGATCGCAAGCGCCACGGCGATAAGGATGGCCGCCCCCGTGGCCACGGGAAAGAGCGCGGCCGTGAAACCGAGGTCGCGTATTTCCGGGCCGCTGGTGACCATCAGCAAGGCCGTGCCTCCGCCCGGCGGATGCAGGGTGCCTGTCGCGTGCATGGCCGCGATGGCGACGGACACGGCCAGCGCCACCGCCAGATGGGGGGAAGCGGGCAAGAGCTGCGAGACCGCAATGCCGATCAGCGCGGAAAGCATATGCCCGCCCATGACGTTGCGCGGCTGGGCGAAAGGCACGGAAGGCGCGCCGAACAGCAGCATGCACGATGCGCCGAAAGTGCTCATGAGCAGCAGGTTGTCCGTGCGGGAAAACAGGTCGTAATTGCACCAACTCAAGATCCCCATGCCGATAAAAGATCCCGTGAAGGACCAGAGGATTTCCACGGGGTACAATTCCGTCGCCGCATGGGGAGAGCCCCGCATTTTTTGAAAATACGCGGCAAGACGCGCGAACAGCCTGCCCCGCGGGCCATGCAGGGCGCCGGAGCCGCCGTGCCTTCGGTGCTGAACCCGGCGGGCCAGCAGGGCGCGGGCCATCAGTTCCTGTGCGCTTGTGCGGTGTATTTTCATGTCAGCACAGATAGCGCGAGGCCGGAGCAAGGGCAAGCAGGGTCATTTTATTGATAATGAATATCACAATATCATATTGAAAAAACTGACTATAAAAAATATTGCTTGCCAAAAGAAAACCGCGTGCTATGAACGGCCATATACTACTACCCGTTATGGAGAGAGGCACACCCTATGACGCGCAAAGACCGTACGGAAGGCATTTACAGCCGACGTGAAGTTCTGGACGAAGGCGAACGCAAGCAATACTACCTGATCCAGTTGAAAGAGCTGCTCAGCTACGCCTACCGATATTCCGAAGATGTGAAAAAGCGTTTCGACCGCGCCCAGTTCAACGTGGACAAGCTCAAGTCGCTGTCGGACCTCAAGCATATTCCCATTCTGAAAAAGAAAGAGCTGATTTTTCTGCAATCCATGGGTCCGCGTCTGGGCGGCCTCTTGACCAAAGATCTCGGAGAACTGAAGCGGGTTTTTCTGTCGCCCGGCCCCATTTTTGACCCCGAAGACCGCGCTGACGACTATTGGGGGTACACCGAGGCCTTTTATTCCATCGGCTTCAGGCCCGGCGATGTGGCCCAGGTGACTTTCAACTACCACCTGGCCCCGGCCGGTCTGATGTTTGAAGAACCCCTGCGCAACCTGGGCTGCGCCGTGATGCCCGCCGGACCCGGCAACGCCACCACCCAGATCGAGATCATGCAGAAACTGCGGGTCTCCGGCTATGTGGGCACCCCCAGCTATCTGCTGCATCTGGCTCAGAAGGGCGAGGAAAAAGGCCTCAATTTGCGCAAGGACCTTTTTCTGGAAGTGGCCTTCGTCACCGGTGAAAAATTTTCTGAAAAGCTGCGCAGCCAGTTGGAAAAGAAATTCGACCTCATAATGCGCCAGGGCTACGGCACCGCGGACGTGGGCTGCATCGGCTACGAATGCTTTCACAAGACCGGCCTGCACATCGCCAACCGCGCCTATGTGGAAATATGCCACCCCGACACCGGCATTCCGCTCAAAGACGGCGAAGTGGGCGAAGTGGTGGTCACGGCCTTTAACAAAACCTACCCCCTGATCCGTCTGGCCACGGGCGATCTGTCGTATATCGACCGTGCGCCCTGCCCCTGCGGCCGCACCAGCCCGCGCCTTGCCAGCATTGTGGGCCGCGTGGACACCACCGCCCGCATCAAGGGCATGTTCGTGTACCCGCACCAGGTGGAACAGGTCATCGCCCGCTTCGAGGAAATCAAGCGTTGGCAGATTGAAGTCACCAATCCCGGCGGCATCGACGAAATGACCCTGTTTATCGAAGTCTCCAACTTCAAACGCGAAGAAGAGCTGCTGCACCAGTTCCGCGAACGCATCAAACTGCGGCCGGAATTGAAAGTGCTGTCCCCCGGCACTTTGCCCCCGCAACTGAAGCTGATCGAAGACAAGCGGGTTTGGGATTGATTTAATAAAAATGTCGACCTTGCTTGTAAATGCGCGGAGCGCGGGCAAAAGCAAGGAAAAGCGCTTTTTTGCGACGGGAGTGTACTCTTCTTGTACTCGACCGGAGCAAAAAAGCGCTTTGACGCAGCAGTTGTCCGCGAAACGCGTATTTACGTATGCCTGAATTGCCGGAAGTTGAAACAATAGCCAGGACTCTGGCTCCGCAGGTGACGGGACGGACGATTCTGGCCGTGCATGTGCTGCGCGACAAGACGCTGGAAGCGGGCAAGGATCTGCTGCCCTGCATCGCGCCGGGAGCGGAAATTGTCGCCGCGCGACGGCGGGCCAAGCTGTTGCTGCTTGATCTGCGCGGGCCGGATGGCGAACCCTGTACTCTGGCTTTTCACTTGAAAATGACCGGCCGCCTTTTTGTGCACGGGCCGGATGCCGAGCCTCACAAGCATACGCGCATGGTCTTTGACCTGTCCGAAGCGGGAGAAAAAACGGCTGAACCGGCCGCGCCGGACGCTTCGGCAGCAGCCCGTCTGTTTTTTGATGACGTGCGCGCTTTCGGCTACTGCCGTCTGTTGCGGCCGGAAGATTTCGCAAACTGGACCTTCTGGCAAAAGCTGGGACCCGAACCCCTGACTCTCGCGCAAGAAGATTTCATCACCAGTCTGGCCGGACGGCGCGGGGCCGTCAAAGCCCTGTTGCTTGACCAGACCGTCATTGCGGGCATCGGCAATATTTACGCGGACGAAGCCTGTTTTCGCGCGGGAGTGCGACCGGACGCGCCCGTTTCGGATCAAAAGCCCGAAAAGCTGGCGGCGCTGCTTGACCGCGTCAAAGAGGTTCTGCTCGAATCCATCAAAGAGTGCGGCTCGTCCATCCGCGATTACCGTGACGCCAACGGCGACGCCGGGGCCTTTCAAAACCGCTTTCGGGTCTACGGCCGGGCGGGGCAGGCCTGCACGGTCTGCGGCAAAAAGCTGGGCAAAACCGTGGTTGCGGGCCGCACCACGGTGTTTTGTCTACACTGCCAGCATTGAGAAGACCCGAGACAGTTCTCGCCTCATTATGGACGCTCTGCCTCGTCCTGCCGTATGATCCGCGCCGCCAGCTCGTGATAGAAGCGGACATGGAAAAAGCGGGCCGCGTAATCCGCCAGAAAAGCCGCGCCCAGAGCGGCCAGCACGATGCTGTGCCCGTCGGTCATTTCAATCATGATAAAGGCGGCGGTCAGCGGCGCCCGGGTGACCCCGGCCAACACCGACACCATGCCCACGGTGATGAATTCGCCGTGCAGGGGGGCGGCCGCAAAGGGGAGAAAGCAACTGCCCAGGCCCGCGCCTATGGACAACGAGGGCGAAAAAATGCCGCCCGGCAACCCGGTGACAAAGGTCAGCAGCAGCCCGGCGAATTTGCAGGGCAGATACTGCCAGGGAACTTCTGTTTTGCCGGTCAGGATAAGCCGGGTGGTTTCCGCGCCGCTGCCGTAAATGGGCGCGGCCAGCCCGGCAACGGCGATCAGCGCCCCGCAGCAGGCCACAAACAGGTAGGGCTTCTCCCGCCGCAGCCGCAACACCGGCGCGGGCAGCCAGCGGTCCAGGCGCAGGGCCAGCCAGGTGAAAGCCCCGCCGATCAGTCCGCCCAAAACGGCCAGCAGGGCCAACAGAGGGACATAGGCCGGCGGCGTGTGTCCGACGAGGGCGATGCGGCCGAAATAACTTTGATAGCCGAAGACCGGCTGGGCCACGACCCCGGCCAGGATAATGGCCATAACCAGCTTGCCGGGGGTGTGCCCCTTGCTGGAATGGCTCATTTCCTCAAAGGCGAAGATGAGCCCGGCGAGCGGCGCGTTAAAGGCCGCGGCTATGCCCGCGGCCCCGCCCGCCAGGATAAGCTGGCGGCGCAGCAGAGGGGTCTCGGCGGGAAAAAAACGGCGCAGAGAATGCAGAATGCTCGCGCCTATCTGCACGGTGGGCCCTTCAAGTCCCAGGACAAAACCGGACCCCATGCCGCCGGTGATGGCGACGAATTTGGCCAGGGCCAGGCGGATATTGACCAGCCGACGGGCCCGGCCGGGTTCGTCGGCTTCACTCAGAGCGGCTATGGCCTGCTGGATGCCGCTGCCTTCTGCGCCGGGACCGACGCGCCGCATGAACCAGGTCAGGGCCATGCCGCCCAGGGGCAGCGCGACAAAAGGCCACCAGGCCCACAGCGCGCGCATCCGTTCAAAAAGAGCGAAAGCTTTGCCGGCGGTGGCCGCCAGCAGCACGGCCGCGCAGCCTATGCCCACCGCTCCTATCCAAAGGAAAAGCAAGCTTTTGGTCCTGTCCCGCTGCCCGCCGGGCCGGGGCGCGACCGGGTGCCGTATTCGCGGTCCCTGCATGAGGCCTCCTTTGGCGTTTTGTCAGGAGCGGCCTGCGGCGGATCACACGGCGTCGGCCGTCTCTTTGGGGTAGAGTTCCAGTATACTCGTATACAGGGTTTCAAAGCATCCGTCGATAATGCTTTCGAGGTCCTGCCGCGCATGCCCGCAAAACAGGCATGGCGCGGCGCAGAGAGGTCTGAGCGGGCGCTTACGGTTGTTTGGCCGTTCCGGCCAGAATCAGGGAACAGCTTTGGTGCGTTTCGCGCATTTCGCGCAAGGACGGGACAATCCTGTTCCAGGCGTTCATGGTGTTGTCGGGGTTTGAAGCGTATGAGCAGCGAAAAACCAGATCGTCTTCCCTGATGATCGTTTCGGACAGAGGGGCGAATCCGGCAAAGAAGAGGTCTTTGACGGCGGCAAAGCGTTCCATGTTTTCAGGGGAAGGCTGCTCGGCGCAGTAGATATCGATAAGGTGCACGCACAGGCCTCCCGCTTTCATGATTCTGGCGTTGTCCTGAAAAAAGGCCGGCAGCGCCGGCGTCGGCACATGTTCCAGCACGGAAACGGAAAAGACGGCGTCAAAGATGCCGGGCTGCAGCAAGGGCGAATGCTCGCCCAGGTATGTGCGCAAGTTGGCTATTCCCGGCGGCAGCGCATTGGATTGCGGCCCGCCGTCCGCGCCCTCGAATGGTTCGATGTTGCAGCAAACGTTGTGTCTGGCCAGCACCGGTAAAATTCGGGAGTTCCCGCCGCCCACCTCGGCAATATGTTTGCCCCGAAACCGGTACAAGAACGAAAAAGCTACGGCATCCTGAATGGATTTCATATGCCAGTCCGACGGTCTGGACACTCCCGCCAGAATGCCGGAATTTTCGACGCCCCAGTATTCCTTTTTCGTGACAAAACGAAACATGGCAAACTCCTTGATTGTTGCCGGCAGCCGGGTTCTGCCGCGGGCGTGTTCCCCGAAGGGGTCACGCCGCTTCGCCCGGATACAGGGCCTTTATCGTCGTGTACATGGCGTTGAAGCTTCCCGCAAGGATGCTCTGCCGCGCCCGCGTCATCAGATCCAGAAAATAGGTCAGGTTGTGCAAAGAGTTGAGACGAAAGGACAGCAGCTCTTGCGAGACATACAGATGCCGCAGGTAGGCGCGGGAAAAGGTGCGGCAGCAGTAGCAGGAACAGGCCGGGTCCAGGGGACCGTCATCTTCGGCGAATTCCCTGCGCTTGATGTTGATCTTGCCCAGCGAGGTGTACAAAGTGCCGTTGCGCGCGTTGCGGGTGGGCAGCACACAGTCGAACATGTCCACTCCGTTGGCGATGCCGGTCATGATGTCCAGCGGCGTGCCCACGCCCATCAGATAGCGGGGTTTGTCGGCGGGCAGCAGGGGCGCGGTGTGCGCCAGCAACTCGTACATTTCTGCCTTGGGCTCGCCCACCGACAGGCCGCCGATGGCGAACCCGTCAAAGTCGAGGGGGGCCAGTTCTTCCACGGACGCCCTGCGCAAATCTTTGAAAAAACCGCCCTGGGTGATGGCGAAAAGCAAATTGTACGCTTCGCCGCCGCGGGTCAGTTCCGCCGGAAAGGCCTCGCGCGAACGCAGCGCCCAGCGGGTGGTCAGTTTGATGGACTCGGCCGTGTAGGCGTGGTCCGTGCCGTAGGGCACGCATTCGTCCAGCACCATCATGATGTCCGAGCCGAGCCTGCGCTGGATGGAGAGCACTTTTTCCGGCGTGAACAGGTGTTTGGAACCGTCCAGGTGCGAACGGAAAAGCACCCCTTCCTCGCTGATCTTGCGCAGGCCCGACAGGCTGAAAGCCTGGTAGCCGCCGCTGTCGGTCAGAATGGGCCTGTCCCAGGCCGCGAAGCGGTGCAGCCCGCCGCGCCTGGCGATAAGCTCGTCGCCCGGCCGCAGATACAGATGATAGGTGTTGCCCAGAATGATGCGCGCGTTCAGGGCCTGCAGGTCGTCCGGGGCCAGGGCTTTGACCGAGCCCACCGTGCCCACGGGCATGAAGATGGGGGTGGGCACGGCCCCGTGCCCGGTGTGCAAGGCGCCTGCGCGGGCCGCGCCGTCGGTGGCTTCGATTTGAAAATGACCAGGTCTCATGTCCATTTGTGTCGTGTTATGGGCTGTGGTAGTGAATATTACAAGGTTGGGTGGCGGCTGCGTTTGCCTTCAGACAAGGAAGGCAAGCTTTTTGTGAGGGAATGTACTCTTTGGTACATGACCAAAGTAAAAAGCGCAGCCTGACGCTGTATCACGGCAAACGCAGCCGCCACCCTGTATAGCTTGGATACGTCTCGTTGCAAAGCCCGGAGGGTGCCGCCATGACCGAAACTTTCACCTTGAGCGTCACGGATGCGGAAAAGAAATACCTGCACGATCTGGTGCGGCGGCGCATCGGCGAATTGCTGGCCGGCGAGGACAAGGCCCCGCCCCCGCCTCCGGCGGGCGGCGCGCTGCACGAGCGGTTGGGGGCCTTTGTGACTCTCAAGCGCGGCGGGCAGTTGCGCGGCTGCATCGGCAACCTGACGGGCGCGGGAGCTTTGTACCTGACCGTGGCGGAGATGGCGAAAGCCGCGGCCTTCAATGACCCCCGTTTTCCGCCGCTCGGCGAACGGGAATTCGCGGACGTCGAAATCGAAATTTCCATCATGGGTCCCATCACCCGCTGCCCGGACCTGAACGCCGTGGTCGTCGGCCGGCACGGACTTATCGCCCGCAAGGGCGGTCGCCAGGGCCTGCTGTTGCCCCAGGTGCCGGTGGAATGGGGCTGGGACCGGGAAAGCTTTATCAAGCAGACCTGTCTCAAAGCCGGGCTGCCCGGCGACGCCTGGAAGGACCCGCAGACGGAGTTTTACTGGTTCGAGGCCGTGGTGATTTAGGGATTTTTTCCCTTGGCAACAGCCGAAAATCCTCGTAGCCTGACTCGGTCCCGGCCATGGCCCGCGCCGCGGCGAATGCCGGAGCAGATTGGTTTTGAAAAAGCGCGCCTGCGTAACGTGACCAGACTCCGGAGTATTTCAACTTTCAAATTATCCATGATGACGAAATGCTCCGGCGTTGTGAAACGAAGTACAGCAACGCCCGCGAAATTGGCGCAGGCGGACTTTGCCCGCCGTTAAGCGGCTGTTTCAGGCGATAATTGCTCTAACAGGAGGCTTGTATGATTCGACATATGTCTTTGTGCGTCCTCTTTGTCCTTTGCGCCGCGACCGCGGCTTTTGCCGCCGAATCCGCCGCGTCCAGAGCGCCGGCCGACAAACCAGCCGCCCAGGCGGAGCGGACGACGTCCGTCAGCGTGGAACATGAAGGAACCGACCCCGTGGGCGCGAAATTGGCCTTTCAGCTCAAAGGCGCGTTCAATGCGAGCCCGCTTTTCAACCTGACGGAAAAAGACGGACCCAAAATCAAGGTCTACCTTTCCACCATGCCGGAATTTCCCGGCCGGCCGGGGCTTGCTTCCGCCTATGCCGTGGTGTGGGCTTTTTCGCAGGCCGACGGCACGCTCAGCTTTTTTCTGGCCCGCGACGTGGGCCTGACGGCCGCCGACGAGGTGGACGGGCTGGTCAGCCGCCTGGCGGAAAAGACCGACGGCATGGCGGTGAAATACAGGTATCTGTTCAATAAATAAAAAAACAGGAAATACATCCGACTTTTACGGGAATTGCGCATGGGATTTTTCTCTTCCATCAAAAAACTGTGGGGCGGCCCCGAACAAGCTCCCGCGGATCAGGCGGAAACGCGGGAAGCCGCGCCGCTTGTCCAAAGCCCTTCTTCCGGCGACTGGCGGCAGGACCTGACCATGGCCCTGCGTCGGGCGGAGCCGCGCCTTTCCGTCTGGCTGGGCCTGATTCTGGACGGCGCGCCGCAGGCAGGGCCGCCGCTTTGGGAACGCCTGGGCTTTCTCTTTGACGCCCTGGAAGCGCCGCCCGCCGAGAAAGACGCCTTTATCAAAAGCTTTGCCGCCTGGCTGGAAGACATGGGCTATAGCGCGGTGGAGGAATTTCGTTCCGAACTGCAATACCGCCTGGCTCTGGCCCTTGACCTGGAAGACGAAGAGGACGAGCGCAGCCGCCTTTTGCTGAAGCTTTCCGACGGCCTTGCCAAGACCCGCGAGCAGATCGGACGCGGCCTGGACCAGCTTTTTTCATCCCACACCACGGTGACCGAAGCTTTGTGGGAGGAAATGGAAGAAATTCTCATTGCCGGCGACGTGGGGGTCAATGCCGCGCGGGAACTGACCAGCCGCCTGAAACGCCGGGCCTTTCGCGAAAAGGTCACGGACCCGCAAAAGCTGCGCGGCTTGCTGCATGCCGAATTGTGCGGAATTCTCGCCCCCGTCAGACGCATTCAGGCCCTGACAAAGCCGGAAGTGGCGCTGATCATCGGGGTCAACGGCGTGGGCAAGACCACGACCATCGCGAAGCTGGCCTACCGGGCGCGGCTGCAGGGCAAAAAAGTGCTTATCGCGGCGGCTGACACTTTTCGCGCGGCGGCCATAGAGCAACTGGAGGTCTGGGCCAAACGCGCCGACGCCGGCTTTCATGCCAAGGGCGCCAACGCGGACCCGGCGGCCGTGGCTTTTGAGGCCGTGGAAAAGGCCCTGGCCGGTGATTACGACCTGCTGCTGGTGGACACGGCGGGCCGTTTGCACACCAAGGCCAACCTGATGGAAGAGCTGACCAAGATCAAGCGGGTGCTGGGCAAACGCCACGAGGGCGCGCCGCACCGCAGCATTCTGGTCATTGACGCCACAACCGGGCAGAACGCCCTGTCGCAGACCAAACTGTTTCAAGAAGCCTGCGGCGTGGACGAAATCGTGTTGACGAAACTGGACGGCACGGCCAAGGGCGGCATCGTGGCCGCCGTGGCCATGCAGTTCGGCATTCCCATCACCTATGTCGGCCTGGGCGAAAAGATGGAAGACTTGCGGCCCTTTGACGGCAAAGCTTTTGCCGGGGCGCTGCTGGGAATTGAATAGCCGGGTGGGGGGGGGGGGGGGGGGGGCGGGGGGGCGGCCCCCCCCCCCCCCCCGCGCGCGGGGCCCCGCCGCGGCGGGGGGGCGGCGCCGACCCCC
>JAVBRE010000003.1:0-17019 GCA_031548325.1 Desulfovibrionaceae bacterium | reverse complement strand
GGCGGCCCGACTTGGCAACGAGTTGCAGGCGGCCGGGAGCCTGTCAAAAAGTGATTTATAAACGCCCGGAAAAAATTGAATGCTCTTTCCCCCGGTTTTACAGCCTGTCTTTCCTTGAAAGCCCCGCGGTCGCATGCCGATGCCAAGCGGCGCTTTCAAGAAAAGACAGGCCGATTCTTTCGGCGCGACAAACTCAAATTGTTGTGCAAGAACCTGCGAACACATTCTTTATATTCTGAAAACATAGTGATACTACATTCGGCAGTCGTTATGGCGGGTCGCAATATTGTTTTTCTTACAGACACTTCGAGCAGCGCTTCAAGGAGTATCTAATGGCAATTTCCACCATTCCCTGGGGGCGCGACTTGCCCCTCGCAACAAGCGATCAAGCGGAAGCCAAAAACTGGGGATACTGGCAAAACCGCATCAACCGGGCTTCGCTGGTAATGCTGGCCGAAGTAGGCATCATCTCTCGGGACGAAGCGAGAACCATCGCGCGCGCCCAACTGGCCGCCGAAGCCGAACAGGCAAAGCCCGGCGCCGAACCGCTGACGGACATTATGCCGCTTGAAAAGCTCCTGATCGCGCAATGCGGCCAGATGGCGACCCTCATCCATACGGGACGCAGCCGCCAGGATATTTTCGCCACTCTCAACCAGGCCCGCCTGCGGCTGGCGATTCTTGATTTCGCGCAGAATCTCAACATGTTCCGCGATCAACTTCTGAAGATCGCCGCAGAAAACACAAAAACGTGGATACCGGCCTACACCAACGGCGTTCAGGCCATGCCGATAACCCTCGGTTTTTATCTCTGGGCGTTTCTGGAGTCTTTTGACCGGGACTTTGACCGCATCCGCGAAGCCTGGCAACGCATCAACCGCTCCGCTTTGGGCTCGGCCGTACTGGCCAACTCGCACTGGCCGATCGACCGCGCTCGCCTTGCCGAACTTCTCGGGTTTGACGGCCCCATCGTCAACGGGCTGGACAGTTCGCAGGTCAGTTTGTTCGACGTGCCTATCGAAGCGGCGGGCATCGTGCAGAACGTGGCGGTCCGCATTGCGACGCTGATGCAGGATATCGCCCAGCAGTATTCGCAGACTCGCCCCTGGCTTCTGCTGGATTCTTCCGCCGCGTACGGCTCTTCGGCCATGCCGCAAAAGCGCAATCCGGGAATCATCCAGAAAACCCGCGCAAAGGCAAGCGACGTGATCGGGGCCGCGCAGACGGCAGTCCTTCGCGCGCACAACCTGCAACTGGGTATGTATGACAACAAGGAAAGCGTCTCGGAAGACAACACGGCAGTTTTCGTACAGGGCGTGCATATGCTCCGGCTTGCCGACTGGGCTTTTTCCATGCTCACGGTCCTGCCGGAACGCGCGCTGGAGGAACTCGACAACGACTGGACCTGCTCCATGACTCTGGCTGAAACCTTGCAGCATGTTCACGCCGTTCCCTTCCGCGTCGGACACAACTTCGCCAGCGATATCGTCACCGTTGCCCGGAAAAACGGATACCTTCCGAAAACATTTCCCTACGCGACGGCCGTCGAGATCTACGCTTCCGTCACCGAACGGCTTGGCTGGAAGGACGGCGCCCTGCCGTTGTCGGAAGAACTGTTCCGCCGGACCTTAAGCCCGGAACAGGTCGTTTCCGACCTTGCGGGCCCCGGCTCACCGGCCCCCGAAAGCACAGGGAAGGGTCTGTCGATCTCAAAAAAACGCCTGACTGCCGATGCGCTTTGGCTCAGCGACAAACAAAAACTGCTTGCCGAGAGCGACGCGTCGCTTGATTCCCTTTTTGAAGCCTTGTCTCTCTGATATTTCAACCAAGGAGCATTCGCATGTTGTGGATTGTCGCCGGATTAACCATTGTCGCCGCCACGTTCTGGTTGATCATAAAAAATTATGAAACGCGTCTGGTTCTCGCCCTTTCCGGCGCGTTGATGGCCATTTTGGGCGGCAACCTGATGGGAGCGGTAAACGAATTCGTAAAGCAATTCGTCAACGGCGGTCTCGTGCCGACGATCTGCACCGTGCTCGGCTTCTCGTACGTGATGACGTACACCAAGTGCTCCGACCACCTCGTCGCGATGATGACCAACATCCTCAAGCGGGTTCCGATCGTCATCCTGCCGGGCACCGTCATCGTGACCTTTTTCCTGAACGTGGCGCTCCCTTCCGCCGCCGGGGTCGCCGCCGCCGTGGGCGCGCTTCTGATTCCGATGCTGCTTGCGCTGAAGGTGAAACCGGGCATGGCCGCTTCCGCCGTGTACCTGGGAACCTGGGGCTCCGTTATTTCTCCGGGCCTGATGTTCAACCCGCAGATCG
This sequence comes from Desulfovibrionaceae bacterium, assembly GCA_031548325.1. Taxonomy (GTDB): domain Bacteria; phylum Desulfobacterota; class Desulfovibrionia; order Desulfovibrionales; family Desulfovibrionaceae; genus FLUQ01. The sequence continues at coordinate 14,692 of JAVBRE010000003.1, read as the reverse complement.
CGGGAATGGCGAAAGTCGACGTCATGACCGTAATCGCCACGACGACCCCCTCTGTGCTTATAGGTCTGGCCGTTGCCGCCGTGGCCCTCACGGCCATTGCCGTCGCCATGAAGGAAGGCGTCGGGTCGGACAAAAGCACGGCGGAACTTGAATCTTCTCAAGCGATAAAGGTCAATTTCATCTATGCCCTCGTTCCCATCCTGCCCCTGGCGCTTCTGGTAATCAGTTCCAAACAGGTCGGGCTGATCCCCTATATGAGCGTGCCTCAGGCCATGTTGCTCGGCACGGTGGTGGGTTTTGCCATAACGCGCTGCAACTTGGGCGAAGGCAGCAAAAAGTTCTTTCGTGGAACGGGTGACGGCTTCTGCGACGTCGTCGGCCTGATGGCCGCCGCCGCCATGTTCTGCGCCGGCATGGACGCCATCGGCCTGACCGGAGCTCTTGTGAAACTTATGAAGGAATCGCAGGCCGCCGCCAAATTCGCCGCCGCCGCCGGGCCTTTCGCCATGGCCGCCGTTTCCGGTTCGGGCAACGCCGCCGCGCTGGCCTTCAACGGCGCGGTTGTGCCCCATGCCGCCGACTTCGGCTACGGAATCGTGGAATTGGGCTCCGTCGCCCAGATCGCGGCGGGCCTGGGTCGCACAATGTCGCCCGTTGCCGCCGCGGCCATCATCTGCGCCAAACTCGCCGGCGTAAACCCGATAGAAATCGCCAAGCGCAACGCCGTTCCCACGATTGCCGCCACAATTGTCATCACGATGCTCATGCTTTAAATGCGGATAATATAGTTGCGAAATTGAAGCCCAAAGAAAAGTGCGCCTCTATGAATCGCGGCCGGAAACGATACGGTATTTTTTGTATCCGGCCGCGATTCTTCGTCCTTGTTCACATGGGCATTCCGCCCGGCTTGACGCGAGCCTTTCTTTTTGAGCCTTTTGGGTATAGAGCATAGCATCGCTGCTGCGAGGCAACTTGATGCTGTTCGCTCTGAAGCTTATTCTGACCCCCCTGCTCATCGCCATGGCCACCCTGGTCGCCCGGCGCTGGGGGCCTGTGGTGGGCGGCATCATCGTCGGCCTGCCACTTACCTCGGGGCCGGTATCCGTGTTTCTGGCCCTTGAACAGGGGCGGGAATTTGCCGGTGCAGCCGCTCACAGCGTGCTTCTGGGCACTCTCGCCGTACTGGCCTTTTGCCTTGCCTACGCCTTTTGCGCCAAAAAACTTCCCTGGCCGGCCTCGGCCGTCATCGCGCTTTTCTGCTATCTTTCGCTGGTGGCGATTCTGTCCCGGATTACCATGTCCACGGCCGCCTCGACGCTGCTGGTGGCGGCGGCCGTCGCTCTGGCCCTGCGCTGCATGGGTTCCGGTATGTCCGACGCGCCCCTGGTCGCGGCGCCTCGCTGGGATCTGCCCTTTCGCATGGCAGCCGCCACAATCATTGTTTTGGCCATCACCGGCGTTTCCACCTTTCTAGGTCCCACTCTGAGCGGCTTGCTCTCCGTCTTTCCCGTATTCATCTGCGTGATGTCGGTCTTTTCACACTCGCTGCATGGTCCGGCAGCCGCTTACCAGTTTGCCCGAGGCGTCATCGCAGGCTCTTTTTCCTTTGTCGCCTTTTTTTTCACCGTTCTCTCGACCATCGGCAGTCTCAATCTCCTTCTTGTCTATCTGCTCGCCATAGCCGCTGCCATCGCGGTCAACGCCGTTTCCCTGGCGCTGTTTTCCGGCCGAAAAACAACCTGATCCCCATTCCAGCCCCCATATTGTTTTTTGAATATAAACTTGACTAAAATCATCAACTTTAGATATTGACTGTGCCACCTGACGCGCACAGAAGGAGAATCGCCATGGCAATCACAAAGAATATTGAATCCTGGGCTTTTGAAACGAAACAACTGCACATCGGGCAAGAACAGCCTGATCCGGCAACAGACGCCCGGGCCGTGCCCATTTATCAGACCACTTCCTATGTCTTCAGGGACTTTGACCATGCGGCGGCGCGTTTTGGCTTGACCGACGCCGGCAACATATACGGCCGCCTGACCAATCCCACTCAAGAAATCCTTGAAAAACGACTGGCGGCCCTCGAAGGCGGCGTTGCGGCCCTGGCCGTGGCATCCGGCGCGGCGGCCCTGACCTATGCCTTTTTGAACCTGGCCCGGGCCGGAGACCATCTGGTCGCGGCCAGGACCGTATATGGCGGTACCTACAACCTGCTGGCCCACACCCTGAAGCAGTACGGCATCACCACAAGCTTCGTCGATCCTGCCGCTCCGGACGCTTTTGCTGAAGCTATCCGGCCGAACACCAAGGCAATTTTTATTGAAACCCTGAGTAATCCCCACTCCACTCCCATCGATATAGAAAAAATGGCGACCCTCGCGCACGCGCACAAAATACCGCTGATCGCGGACAGCACTTTTACTCCGCCCTGCGTTTTGCGGCCCATTGAATACGGAGCGGACATCGTGGTCCACTCCGCCACAAAGTTTATCGGTGGACACGGCACGAGCCTTGGCGGCGTGATTGTGGACGGCGGCCGTTTCGACTGGAAGGCCGAAGGCAAATTTCCCGGCATCATGGAACCGGACCCCGGCTATCACGGCCTTTCTTTTGCCGACGCCGCCGGCGCGGCCGCCTTTGCCGTCAGGGCACGCGCCGTACTGCTGCGCGACACCGGGGCCGCCATTTCGCCCTTCAACGCCTTTTTGCTGCTTCAGGGGGTAGAAACCCTGTCCCTGCGCGTAGAGCGGCATATCGCCAATGCGCTCGAGGTCGTGGACTATCTCAGTCGGCACCCCGGGGTGGAAAAAGTGCACCACCCCGCTTTGCCCGATGACCCCGGCCATGCCATATACGCCAAATATTTTCCCAAGGGCGCGGGTTCCATCTTCAGCTTTGAAATCAAGGGGGGCGTGCAAGAAGCCCGAAACTTCATCAACCGCCTGCGGATATTCTCGCTGCTGGCCAATGTGGCGGACGCCAAATCGCTGGTCATTCATCCGGCCAGCACAACGCACTCGCAATTGAACGAACGGGAGCTTGCGGAACAGGAAATCAAGCCGAACAGCATCCGCCTGTCCATCGGCATCGAACATATACGGGATATTATCGCCGACCTGAAACAGGCGCTGCAAGCATAGCATGCAAGCTCATTGCCGCCCGGCTAACAGCCGGCAATAAAGTAACCTTGAGAGCGCAGGGCCGCTACATGGGTCGGATATCCGCGCTGGACCTGACGTTGATCGTCGTGTTCACGCCGGAACGCACGCTGCCCGCATCGACGAGGACGTTCTTTCCGTTTTGGCTTTTATGCCGGCAGTCCAACTGGTTTATTCTGCCCTGCCGCTTTTGACAAAAAACGTCGTATTGCGGCTCGACCAATGCGAATTCCGCATCTTCAACCAGCACGAAGGAGGCAAGATCGTCAATTCTGCCGCCGATAAAAGGATCTGCGACCTGAATCTGCACTTCCTGCAAGGTCCAGGTGCATTCCCTGGCATCCTGCACCGTCAGGGGAATGGTCAGAGAATAGGCGTCGTTTCCGGGAAAAACCTCGTACATCCGTTTTATGACGCCGGGCTTTTTGGCGCCTTCGCTGCCGCCGGGGTAGTAGGACCAGCTTTCCCTGCCGTCGCGAATAAAACCGCCAAGGCATTTCAGGCTGGTGGAAGTGAAATTCACCCAGACGGCAAAGCTCATGTCTTTTTCCTTTGCGCCCCGAATGGACAGGTTCGGCGGACTAAAACGCAGGCCGTTCTTGCTGAAAACATGGTCATACACTCCCGTTTTGTCTGGCTCCTCTCCGGCGCAGCCGGCAAAGAGCAACACCGCCAAAAGCAGAACACGCAGAATCGACCGGAGCATATTCATTCCTTTGGCGAAGACGCCCCTGCGGCGGCATAGGGCCGCCATTTGACAAAAAGCAGGACCAGCAGAGCCGCGCTGAACAGGTACACGGCGTTGATGCCGAAAAATTCGTTCATACTGTAGGCGACCAACGGGCCGAGAGCAGCCCCCACGTCCACGACCAGCGCGTATCCCATGAGCAGCGTCCGCCCGCCGGCCATGGCGGCGGCATCCGAACCGGCGGCGTCGCAAACCGTGGTCAGCGCCGTGGCCGCGACCTGCATGGCCAGAAGGCAGACAAACCACAGGGACAGAGGCAGCGGCGCGGCGAGCAAAGCCAGAACCACCGCGCCCAGAGCAAAGGAATGCAGCAGCATTCGGCTTCGCCCGCCCGGCCTGTCGGAAAAGGCTCCCACGGCGGGAGCCAGCCAGGGTTCCCAGCCCCAGCGCAAAGCCTGAAACAACCCGGCCAGAGTGGACGCGCCGACAAGAGCGCCGAACAACGTCACTCCGCCCGCGGTATGCACTGTGATCAAACGGCTGAGGGTGGACGCCACCGCCCCTTGAAACACGAAGGCCACAAGCCCGCCCGCGGCCACAACCCAAAAAACTTTCCAGTCTTTCAGCGCCAGAGAAAGGCTGGCCCTGATGCTGGTTGCGGCCGGGCATTCTTCCTGCTGTTCCGCGCCTTTCGGAATAAGAAACAGGGCCAGCGCCACAGACGAGGCCGTAATCATGCCGAAAATCACGGCCGTTATCCCGATTCCCGCCGCATCGGCAAGCAGACCGCCGAAAAGCATGCCCACCAGACTGCCGAGACGAAAAAGCCCGTTATACAGACCGGTATACCGGCCCCGGTTTTCCGGTGTGGCCAGTTTCAGGATGCAGAACAGAGAACCGAGACGCAAAAGCGTCCAGGCCAGGCCCCAGACACAACGAGCAAGCACCCAGAAGGCAAAATTGGGCAAAAAACCATATGAAAAAGTTGTGACTGTCGCCAGAACCACGGCGATAAGAATGCCGGTCCGCTCGCTGACAACGGTATAAAACCAGCCGATGCAGGGATTGAGGGGCAAGCGCACGATCCGGTTGACGGACAGAACGACTCCCACTTCCCAGAGCGAGGCGAGACCCGCTTCTTTGTAATGCACCGGCAGCACCACATAGAGCATGGAATCGCCGATAAGGCAAAGAGCCGTGATGCAGGCAAAAACTATAATGTGCCTTTTTTTCTCGGCGGCGGTCATGAGCGAGCCCGGTTGTTTTTATCAGCAATAAACCAGTGCCGCGTGGACGTCAAAGTGACAGCGGGGCGCTGTCCCGCGCCCCGCAAGGGGGCTGAGCCCCTTGACCCCAATGCCGGAAAATCCGCGCAAACGCGGTTTTTCCGGTGTTCAGCCGTAAAAATTCTTCCAACTACTTGAAGGTCGCCAGCAAGACCTCGGCAAGCGGACGCTTGGGCACATGATGCACGTCGTTTTCGTCGCGCCAGTAATTTGTGGTCCCTCCCTCCCGCAGGCTGTCAAGAACGACCGTCTCCGCGGGGTAGCCGATGGCCAGCACCAGCAGTACCGCCACATTTTCGGGAAAGCCGACCACTTCGTGAACGGACGCCGGGTTGATGTTCGCCAGCATGCAACAACCGATGCCCTGTTCGGCAAGACCCAGTTGAATTGTCTGCGCGGCAATGCCCAGGTCCACCTGATGGCCCTTGGGACTGGCCATGTCTCCGCCGATCACGATATAGGCCGCCGGACGTTCGCCTTCCTGCGGGCCTTTCCAGTCTTTCAACTGCGCTGCCCAGCGCAGTGAGGAGAACAGACGGGCATTGCATTCAGGAGAAACGGAAAGCGCGTAGCGCAGATTCTGCTGATTGCCGGTGCAGGACGTAATGCGCGCCGCGTCCAGCAAATCAAGCAGCACGCTGAGCTCCACCGGCCTGTTTTCCTGAAAGCGGCGATATGAACGGGCCTTGGCAACCAGATCCTTTATGCTCATGGCAACTCCTTTGTCAGCGCATATAGTTGAAGCTTTTATTTAGACCGATTGGTCTAAATGGTCAAGAATGAATGTACGGCGTCCGCCTGCCTTGTCAGATGCAGAAAAGTGATGCATGCAGTGCTCAGGGGGCAGTATGCGCCGTTTTTCATTCACAGACTCCGGAAAGCGCCTGCCGGTCGGTATACGACACGGCCTGAAAACCGGATTGTCCGTTGTCCTGGCTTACGGCCTGACTCAAGTTCTGCATTTGCACGCCTGGCACTGGGCCGTTATCGCCGCCCTGGTTTCCGCCCAGATCAGCGCGGGCGGAGCGGCTCAGGGCGCCCTGCTCCGTCTGGCCGGAGCCGTCATGGGGGCGGCGCTGGGCATTGCCCTGCTCGCTCTTTTTCCGCCCGGTCCCTGGTGGCTGGGAACGGCCCTGTTCTGCGCCGCCGCGATCTGCGCAGCTCTCAGCCGCTCTTCCCGCTCCTTCGCCATGGCCGGGCTGACCGCGGCCGTCATTTTGCTGGCCGGCGCAAGCCTGCCGGAACCGGCGGCCGGATCTTTGCCCAAAGCGGCTGCCGTCGGCCTGGGCCGTCTGCTGGAGATGCTCATCGGCATCGGCTCCGCCCTGGCCATCTCGATTTTTCTCTGGCCGACACGCATTATTGATATTCTGCGCCGGGACATGGCCGCTCATTTTCTTGCCTGCGCCGCCGTTCTGACAGCTTTGATCACGCCACAGGACAATGCCCCGCGCCCGTCGGGAGTCGAACTGCTCGACAAGGTCTGGAAAACCCGCGCCATCTTTTTACGCGGACGGAACTATGAATCCCGGCTGCCCGGCCTTGCCCGCGCCACCGAGGCCGAAGGGAAACAGCTTGCCGCCCGCCTGTCCGTGCTGGAAGCAGCCGCCCTTCGACTCTGCTGTCTGGAAAAACTTCTCGATCCTTCAATCGCAGGTTCTTTGGTCGTGCCGACGGACCTGCAGGCGCGCATGAACGCCCTGGGCGTCGCCACGGCCGCCGCTTTGCGCCGTTTGGGCGGTCAAGCGCCGGAAACAGGCGATGCCGACCTGACGCGAAGCATCAAAACAGCCGCCGCCGGACTGCAAGCCCGCGCGTTGCTGAACGACAACGGGACTTCGACACGGCTGTATGCCGTGATGGAAACAATGCTCGGCCTGGCGCAAGATTGCTGTCCGGCTTTCAAATCGCAAACCCAAAAGGCCTGATATGAGCAAAAAAATTTGCATTCTCCTGGCGGCCCTTCTCTTATGCGCTCTTCCCGCGGCCGGCGCAGAACAGGCCCCGCGCACGGTGCATCTGTTGGTTGCTTTGTGCGACAATCTGGCCCAAGGCATTGTGCCTGTGCCTCCCGCCCTGGGCAACGGGCAGGACCCCGCGACAAACCTATACTGGGGCGCGGGGTACGGCGTAAAAACCTTTCTGCGCAAGCAGGCGGACTGGGTGCTGCTCGAAAGCGCGAGCAAGCCCGCGCCGGGCATTGTAGAACGCCTGTTTTTCCGCCATGAGGCGACGAACACCCTTCTGGTCGCCGACGCATACGACGGCGCCTTCATCAAAGAAACCATCACCGATTTTCTGGACTACTCCGCCGGTCGCAACAAGCAGGTTCTGACCGCCGGGGGACGTTCTTTTTCCGCCGGCGGCGCGGCTTCTTTTATCATTTACATCGGGCATAACGGGCTCATGGATTTCAGTCTGGAGCAATCTCCGGCCAACGCGGACGGCAAAACCCGCGATGCGGCCGTGTTCGCCTGCGTCAGCGAACGATACTTTGCGGCCCCCCTGTACCGCGCCGGAGCGCGACCGCTCATTCTGACCACCAACTTCATGTGCCCTGAAGCCTATACGACGCACGCCCTGCTGGCCGCCTGGATACGCAACGAACCGCCCGCGCGCATGCGGGAGGCTGTGGCCCAGGCCTACGACAGCTACCAGAAATGCGGCATAGCCGGAGCGCGCCGGCTTTTCGTCACGACAGCGCCATGAGCCGTCGCAAGGACCCGACTCTTCCTTTGCCTTGACAAGGGCGGGCAAAGAACCATACAAAGTCCGCCTGATCCACTTCAGGGCCTATAGCTCAGTTGGCAGAGCCGCCGGCTCATAACCGGCCGGTCCCAGGTTCGAATCCTGGTGGGCCCACCAGAAATCATCAATGAATAGAGCACTTATGTAAAAATATGAATGCTCTATTTTTGATTTATGGCTCATTTTTACTACAGCATTTTACGCTTGAAATAGCCGCTTGACGGCGAGCCAAGCTCGCCTACGTCTATTTCGCGGCAAGGATTTGCTGGCAAATCCTTGCGAGCATTTCAAGTGTGAAATGCTCTGCCCCTTTACTACCTTTTCAGGAGTGACTCTCCATACCCGCAAACGGTATACGCGTTATGCGGTCTTCATTGCGTACTTCTCGTCAGCCAAACTCTTTGCTTGCGCCTTAAGGCCTTGCAGTTCTTCAAACCTGTCCTTGAGGCGCTTATACACCGGCTGACTCAGGCGAGATTTCTCTTCTTCGGATCCTTCCCCGCTCATGATCTGTTCATACGTCGCGGTAAGCTCTCTTACCTCTTCTTCGGCTTTTTGTATTTCAGCGGCGAGTTCTTTCTCAGTTGCGCGTTTGCCGTTTACAAATGCACTGCCAGAACTGCTATTGACTTGCGATTCAATGGTATTATCGGCTGCATTCTCGCTCTTGTCATTATTTTTATTCGATTCCATTGTTTTGATGAGCATGTCAGATGATTCATCTTCATCATTGCTTTGCATTTTATTGTCAGATGCTACTGCTTTGACATATCTCATAGCGTCTTGCGAAAAATTATCAGATTTCAGAAAAGCAAGGAGTTCCGCCTGATCCATTTTTTGGAATTTCTTGCCGCTTTCTTGGTTTTTCCCCAGCAGGCTGCTCCCCAAAGAAGACCGGGGATCTTCGCCGCCTGTCTCAGCGGATCCATTGGAGCTATTCCTCATGGCGTGGTATTTTTCCATGGCCTCATGCGAAAAGCTGACTGTGTCCGGTCCTGTATTTCGGCTCTCAGCGACGAAAGCCTCTCGCTTTTTTCGTTCCTGGGTGTCGAAAATGTCATATGCTGCGCTGCTTGATTGAAGACTCGAAACTTCCATGTGATATCCTTCCGGAAAAAGTTGCCCAACTGAATAGTTTTACAAAACGCAGCATTTTTTATGCCGTTGGGAATTTTTTCCTGCCACTACGACAAGGGTTTAAAGTCATATTCATAATCGGTTGCCGGTATAAAACAAACGATAAGGCTCGGATGTAATTCCGAGCCCTATCGTTTGCGCCTGCAGGAAAAGCAGGAAGATATTTAAAGCGTCACAGATCGCCGGGTTTCAGTCCGTTGTGTTTCGCCAGACGGGCCAGCATGCGGGGGCCGATTTCATCACTGTCATGGAAAGCAAAGACCATGTCCGGCCAGCCGGGGCGGCATAGGGTTTTGTGTGAGCCAGCCTGACGCTTGACGATCCAACCGATGCGCAAAAGCGCGGCCAAAACGCGTGGGGCTTTAACGGACGGCCAGATGGTCATGGGTACGCGCCGTGAACGTGATGCCGGTAATGTCAGGAAGCGAACTTTCTTCTTCCATGCGTTCCGCCAGCACGCGCAAAGCCAGAGCCTTGGCCTTGGCCTTGGCCTGTACCGGAGTTGCGCCATACGCCAGAACGCCGGGTAGTTCCACTATTTCGGCTATCCAGCGGCCATCTTCTTCCTGTTCAAGATCAAGAATAAAGTCCATGGAATACCTCTTCTCGTTCATACCTAACGCAGCCCCACGGCGAAAGCAAGAAGAGGGAAAAAAACAAGACCATCCGGTTATTGACCAGATAACCCTTCTGCTGATTTTTATTATTATATCCGCATATTAAAAGTTGCATTTATAAACACTTCCGACTGACCAGGCTCATAACCGGCCGGTCCCAGGTTCGAATTCTGGTGGGCCACCAGGTACAGCGCAATAATACGGGGTAGTTGTGCAAAAGCATCGATGCTTTGTATCTATTTAAATATGAATTTTAAGGGTATTTTCCCCACACAGATCCCAGCGACATCACGCCAGCCAAGCTATCGCACAGGGGTAGTAGTCCCGTATTCCGGCTTAATCAAAATTATCCCTTTTCCACGAGCCTGAGTGTATTTATTTTGCAGACTCGAAATGTTGTTATTAAACCAAATTTTCCCATCTGGTGTATTTTCAATCCACCGACATGAATTTAAATTCTTTATAAATTCATCATTGGAAGTGTCTGTAACTGGAGTAAAATCATTGCTGCCAAAAGCAGTAGTGTAATACGTTTTACCAGCTTCCATGTCTGTTTCCAATATGCAGCTTACAAGACCTCCGTGCAACGATGCAGAACTCCAAAAATATGTATGCTTGCCTGGGGTTGTTCGGTGAAGATATTTTGTGCCGTTCGGCATGATGGCCACGAAGCTCAAATTTCCGCTTTCATCAGTTTCGACGAGGCCAGGGTTTAACGCTGAGCCCATAAAACCCCATGGTCTAAAAAAGACAATCACTGTTTCGTCAGGATTGACCGGGGCATACATCGCATTCATTCCGGCAGGGTCGACTGGTTTCATGTGCTTGGTTCCGCCGCAGCCAGTTATTCCCGTTGCAGTAACAATCATCAAGGTTAAAAGGACCATAATTCTAAGTTTGTACATGGGAATATCCTTTTGGCTATGGTTCAAAAGTAGAGCCGAACTCAACATGATTCATCGTTTATTTCAAGGCAATCATCCCATTTTTAGCAGGTCTTCAAAGCAGAGCCTATGCCGCCAGCTTCAACTGCATGGCAGAGGCGCCCCCGCCGAGCCCATGTTCGGGCGCTCATTGTTATAGGTCCAAAGCCACTTGATAGCAAAATCATGAATTTTTTTAAAAATATCATATAGATTTGATTCAGCCAATCATAGCGGACCGTCCGATTGTACCGTTCAACATAGCCGTTCTGTTGCGGCTTGCCCGGCTGGATATACCTCAGACGGATGCCTTTTCGCTTGGCCCAGCTTTGCAACCGGCGCTGGTGTACTCCGGACCGTTGTCGCAGCAGATCTCTTTGGGGCAGCCTCTCCATTCAATTATTTGTTCGAATGTTCTCTCCACACATTCAGCGGGAAGCGAAAAATCGGGACGCTTTCATGCAAAATCTCCGTGTTGCTCATTGTCGGAAATTCTACTTCAAAACGCTATTTTTTTGCGGGGGGATTACCCTGCGCGGCCCGATGCGGATCGGGCAGTGGGAACGAAAAAGAAAAAGGAGTGCCTTTGGACACCCCTCCTTGCTTGGCCCCTCCCCGGCCGTTACCAGTACTATCTTTTGTTCGATGTCCTACCCCTGTCTATACGGAAGGCTTCTAGATGTCATATGCGGCCTGAAATGCCGTATGAATAGCGCTCATGACCTTGCCTGTCTTCGCGCAATCGCCGATGGCCACGGCCGGAATACCCTTGAGAAACAGGTCGGCAAGCAATGCCGTATCGCGCCGATAGCCCAGTGACAGGACTATATCGTCAAAACCTTCCAGCCAGTATTCGGCGCCAAAGGCGTTGCGCACCTTAACACGGCCGTTGCAGGCCAGTTCCAGGCATTCCGTATTAAGCAGGGATTTGACTTGCAATCTGGCCAGACGCTTCAGGAGCAAAGCCCGGCTGCGAGCTTCCATGTCAATGGCGAGCTCGCCACGGAGCTCCAAAATCGTGACATCCTTGCCCTGCGCTGCCAGGAATTCGGCCGTTTCACTGCCTACCAGTCCTCCGCCGAGGATCAGCACCTTTTTGCCGGTCGGAGCGCCGCAGAGCACTTCGTCAGCCGTCTTGCCCCCCCTGTCGCAGCAGAAGTCGGGGAGAAGCGGGAGACTGCCGGTGGCGACGAGCGCGACGTCGAAGTCTTCAAGTTCGTCCGCCGTTGCTTTGTGCCCCAGCCGAATCGTCACGCCGGCATCGGGCAGATTCTTGCTGAAGTAATCCAGAAGCAAATTGAAGCTCTGCCTATAGGGCGGCAGGACCGCGATGCGCAGAAGGCCGCCAAGCTGGTTGCGCGCTTCAAACAGGGTCACACTGTGGCCGCGCCTGGCGGCGGTCAGGGCTGCCTCCATGCCGGCCGGGCCGCCGCCGATGACGGCGACTTTTTTGGGTGCCTGACTCTGGCCGTCCGGATACACGGATTCAAGGCCGACGCAGGGATTGACGGCGCAGGAGATGGAATTGCCTTTGATAAGTTCGCCGATGCAGCCTTCGTTGCAGGCCAGGCAGGGACGGGTTTCCGACTCGCGGCCTGCCTGGGCTTTGCAGGGTAAGTCTGGATCCGCGATCAGAGCGCGACCCATGACAATGAGGTCGGCTTTTTCGGACTGCAAAATGTCCTCCGCAAGCCGGGCATTGGGAATTTTGCCTGCCACGGCTACGGGGATGCGTCCGCCAAGGGCTTTTCTGACAGCGCCGGCGCGGTCGGCGTTCCAGCCGTCAGGAATGGAGCCGGTCGGAACGATGTAGTAGCCGGTTTCCGGCATGCCGGCGTTAAGGTGCAGCAGGTCGATGCCCGCTTCTGCCAGCATGCAGCCAAATGTTTGGGCTTCTTCCAGATCAATGCCGTTGGGCACAAATTCCGTCAAACTCATGCGAAAGAAAATGGGGTAATCAGGGCCGACAGCCTTGCGCACGGCGTGTACGATTTCCTGAGCAAAACGCGCTCGGTTTTCCATGCTGCCGCCGTATGCATCCGTCCTGTGATTGGTGAAACCGGACAAGAACTGGGCGATAAGGTAGCCGTGCGCGCCATGGATTTCTACCGCGTCAAACCCGGCCTGGACAGCGCGCGCGGCTGCGCTGGCGTATGCATCAACGATGGAAGCGATGTCGTCCTGGTTCATGACCCGAGAACCCTCGATCGGGGTAACCCCCGGGATGAAAGAGGCCAGCATCCGCGGTCGGTTGGCGCGGGATTCAACGGCCACGCGACCTCCGTGCTGAAGCTGGAGGGCGATTTTACCCTCTTTTGCGTGAACTGCCGCGGTCAGTTGCGTGAGACCAGGGATCATCCAGTCATGAGAGGCGCCGAGGCCGCGGGCATAGCTGTTGCCGCTGTCATCCATATACGTCGCTTCAACGATATTGAGGGCGCATCCGCCGGCAGCGCGGACCGCATGGTATTGGATCAGCCGTTCGGTGGTTTCCCCGTTCAGGGCTGCATAGTTGGTCACCATGGGGGACATAACGATGCGATTTTTTAAAATAAGATTTTTGATTTGGAATGGGGAAAACAAAACAGACATCATAGGCCTCCTTTTCCTTCCATAAAGATGCCGTACAGGCGGCGTTCCTTTTGAAAGGGACAAGGTTAGTTCTTCGGGTAGGTTTCCCGCATCAGGAAGAGCGCGCAGGCAAGAGCCGCGCTCAAGATGGCCGCGTTGACAAAAAGCGCTCTGCCGTAGGCGGTGGCAATATCGTTGCCTGAGGCCAGCGCAGCTTCCAGGACCCAGCCGAAAAGGCTTTGAAACAGACCCGTTACCAGGCAGGGGAAGGCATTCATGCAACCGGTGGCGGTGCCGACCACTTCATCGGACACCAGGGATCTGGTGGCAGAAAAGACGACCGCACCCGTACCGCAGCACAGCACGAAAGAACCGCCGAGCACGGTCATCATCCAGGCTGGCAGTTTTCCAATAAACAGTCCCTGCAGCAGCGTGACCAGGCAGGCGACAACCAAAAGGCTCTGCAGGGCTTTTCGATGCGATCGCAGAACGTCCGCAAGCAGGACTATACCGGGGATGCCCGCCAGCAGCGGCAAACTGCCGATAAAAATCATGTTGCCTGCGGTCTGCTGGCTGAAACCGCAGCCCTGGATCAGCAGAGGGCCCCACCAGAACGAGGTGAAGGAGAAGAACATGCCGGTGATGCATGTATACACGAAGGCCAAGGGCCAGAACCCGCGGGTGGTGAATACGGTTCGGATGCGGGTGAGCGTGGTGTGTGCTTGCGGTCCGCTGCGTTCTGGAAGGTCATTGGGTATGACGAGGCTGAACGCCAGGGAAAAAACCAGACAGATTACGCCGACGGAACACATGAGCGCGCGCCAGCCCAGCAGTGAGATCAATAAAACCAGGGGCGCCGCGGCGATGGCCACTCCGGTGTTGCCGAGGAACAGCAGCACAGCGCTGGCCCTGGTGTATTCCCGACCTTTGAAGGTGCGGGCCAGAATGACCAGACAGGGCACCACAAGCGCCGCCCCGCCGCCAGCCACGCCGCGCGCTATGGAAGCCAGGCCGAGGCTTTCGGCCATAGCGAAGCCGAAGTTGCCCAGCGCCATGCATATCAGGAGCAGGCAGATGGTTCTGCGCGCCCCAATAACATCGGACAGTACGCCGCTGGGGATCTGCATCAGGCCATAGGCCAGCACATAGAGACCGCTGATCGGGGCCAACTGGCTTACGGTTATTTGGAACTCCTGCGCCAGTTCCACGGCCATTACGGATGGTGAAGCCCGCAGAAAGGTGGAAAGCAGATAGGGAAGCGCAATGAGAAAGAGAATGAACCAGGGCTGTTGCAGAACAGGATGCGGGCGAGAGGACATAGGCTCTCCTTTACCAATTTCCAGAGAGGAACCAAGAAGGTCGCAGGAGCGTTCGACCCTGTAACCTTCCTTCGTGCCGTGGCTATGCCTGCCGGGGGCAGGCAACTCGTCCACAATCCGGGAAGGGGGCGTTTTCACGATTCGCGGAAAAGCGCCACTACAGGTTCAGCAGGCGGGCCGCGGCTTCATACATTGCCGCCCTGCGCCCTTCCTCGGTGAATTCGCGGGACTGCCAGCCGCGT
>JAVBRE010000085.1:0-7410 GCA_031548325.1 Desulfovibrionaceae bacterium | reverse complement strand
GGCAAGCTGCTGCCAAAGAAGACTTTGTCAGCCGCCGCATACAGCCGGCGTCCGAAGACGCCGGCTGTATGCTTTACAGTTGGGCTTTGCCGGCTATTCCCGCTTTTCAGCGGAGCGGTCCGTGTAGTGCGTATGCAGCAGCTCGTGCGCCAGCGGGCTGACGAAAGAGCCCAGGAACTCTTTGTAGATCTTCGCGATTTCCGGATTTTCGTGCGATTTGCGCAGGGCGCTGTTTTTGTCTTCCGTATTCAGGCCCGAGGTGCGGGCTTTCATGGTCTGCAAGTTGGTGGCGATGGGCTGGCCCCCGCCGCCGATGCAGCCGCCGGGGCAGCACATGAATTCGATGAACTGGTAGTCTTTGTATTCGCCGCCGTTGCGGATGGATTCGCAAACCTCGCGGCAGTTCTTCAGGCCGTGAGCCACGGCCACCTTGACCGGAATGCCCGCCACGTTGATTGTGGCCTTTTTTACCCCGTCCAGGGTGCCCAGGCTTTCGAACTCCAGCTTGGGCAGACCCTGGCCGGTGATCAGCTCGTACGCGGTGCGCAGGGCCGCTTCCATGACCCCGCCCGTGCGGCCGAAAATGGTGGCCGCTCCCGTATACTGCCCGATAAGAGGGTCGGCGGCGCCGTCCTGCATGGCGGCGAGGTCAACCCCGGCGGCTTTGAGCAGGCGCGCGGCTTCGCGGGTGGTCAACACCACATCCACGTCCCGGTAAGCGCCGTCTTTGTGGCGCCCGGCGGCGTCGGTCATTTCCGGCCGGGCGCATTCGTATTTTTTGGCCGTGCAGGGCATGATGGATACCACCATCATGTCCGCGGCCTTCTTGCCCATCTCTTGCGCGGCATAAGTTTTGGCCACGGCCCCGAACATTTGCTGCGGCGACTTGGCGGACGACATATGCCCGAGCAGGTCGGGGTAGAAGGTTTCGCAGAATTTCACCCAGCCGGGGCTGCACGAAGTGAACTGGGGCAAGGTGGCGTGCACGTGATCGTAAACTTCGTCTTTCACCTGTACGGGCAGGGCCTCGCGTTTGAGGACGCCGGCTTTGGCCAAACGCAGCAGCAGTTCCGATCCCTCTTCCATGATGGTCAGGTCCGCGGAAAAATTGGTGTCCCAGACCCGGTCGAAGCCGGCCTTTTTCAGGGCGGAATAGAGTTTGCCCACGGCCAGTTCGCCCGGGGGCAGACCGAACTCTTCGCCGATGGACACGCGGATGGACGGGGCGAACTGGACGATGACCGTTTTTTTCGGGTCCGCCAGAGCGGCGAGCACTTCCGCCACCTGATCCACTTCGCTGATGGCGCCCAGCGGGCCGGCATAGGCGCAGGAACCGCAGCCGTGCAGTTTTTTGAACACGGTCGCTTCGGCTGTTTCCTTGGCCACGGGGCAGGCGTGAATGCATTGCCCGCAGCGGGTGCAGCGGCCCTGATCGACCATGACCACGCCCTTTTTCGGGTCCATGCGCAACGCGCCCACTTCCTGCACTTCGTCGCAGGTTTTTACGCAGTTGCCGCATCGCACGCAGAGAGCCGGATCGTGGGCCAGAGAGGGTTCGGACTTCCAGGCGGGCAGGTTCCAGCCCTTTCTGTCCTCAAGGTCCAGCAGGCCGGAATTGGAGGCTTCACAGGCCACGAATTCCTGAATCTGCTGCACCACGCGGCAGTTGCCCTTGCTTTCCAACCAGGCCAGGCGTTCAGCCAGGGTCTTTTTCACCAGTTCGGATTCGGTCCGGATGCCCATGCCGTCGAGCAACCTTGTGTTTTTGGCTATTTTGCCCGGCGTCAGGCGACCGTCGATGTCCGCAACGCTGAAGGCCGGGCAGTCTTTGTTGCAGATGCGGCCGAGTTTTTCGGACGAGGCGGGTTTCGCGAAGGTGAGGCCCTGCTGTTCAAAAAGCTGCCCCAGTGTGGTTCCGGCGGGCACGCGGAGTTTTTTGCCGTTCAGGCTGACTTCCACATCGCCTTCTTCAGGGGCGGTTGCCTTGCGGTTCAAGGGGTTGGGGCCGAGTTTCTGCAATTCCCGGGTGTATTCGGTCATGACCTCGGCGAATTTTCTGCCTTCGGATCCGGAAATCCATTCCCAGCGGAAGCGGCCGGGTTCGAAGCCGAGCAGGTCCAGAGTATCGCGCACGGTCCGCATGCGGCGGTCGGTCTTGTAGTTGCCGTCCTTGTAGTGGCAGTCGCCGAAGTGGCAGCCGCCCACAAAGACGCCGTCCGCGCCCCGGGCCAGGGCTTCGTACACGAATGAAGGCTCCACGCGGCCCGAGCAGGGAACCTTGATCAGTTTGACGGTGGGCGGGTACTTACAGCGCAGGTTGCCGGCCAGGTCCGCGCCCGCGTAAGTGCACCACTGGCAGGCGAAGCCGACGATATTGGGGCTGAAGGACATGAGCATTCCTCCCTAAACGGCGCGGGCCGGGCTTTGGATTTCATTGATGATGGCGCTGCGGTCCATGGCGCTTATGGCCGCGACTTCTTTGGGATCAAAACCCATGGCCAGGGCCAGAAATTGCGTGTAGTACAGCACCGGAATTTCGAAATCGATCTCGCCTTTTTCCTGCAAAATTCTCTGCGACTGGTCAAACTGCATGTAGCAGGACGAGCAGGTGGTCACGATGCAGTCGGGGTCGATTTCTTCTTTCATGGACTTCAGTTTCGCGGACAGAATCTTCATGGACTTGTCCACGCTGGTGGTGCGCATGCCGCCCATACCGCAACAGGCTTCGATGCGGCTGTACTGCGGAGCGGACGCGCCGGTGGCTTCCACCAGGTTGTTCAGCATGCGGGGAAAGAAGGGGTTTTCTTCTTTTGTGTGCATGACTTCCGTGGGCCAGAGAATGTGGCATCCGGCCTGCGTGGCCACGGTGAGGCCGTTCTGTTTGAACTTGATTTTTTCCGCGATGGCATTCACGCCAACCCTGTCGTGCAACACGTGGGCGATATGGTAGACGTCGGCCCTGCCGCTATACGTCCTGCCGGCATGTTCGAGCAGGGCGTTGGCTTCTTCGGCGATTTCCGGGTCGTGCATGAAATGTTTGGCTTCGGTCATGATGCCGAAACAGGAATTGCAGCCGGTCATGATGTCCACGCCCATTTCTTCGGCAATGGCCATATTGCGGCAGGACAGGGCGCACCAGGTGCCCTTGTCGAAAGAGGGGGCCGTGCCCCAGGCCGGGCAGCAGCTCGCGCCCGTCAGATCCACGGGTTCGATCCCGAGAGCGGGCATTGCCTTGCGAATGGACTGCTCGATGTCGGGGGCCTTGAAGGGGATGTTGCACCCCAGAAACAAACCGAATTTCTGCATGCGATCCTCCTTCAATAAAATCCCAGTTCGCCCATCAGGCAGTTTTCAAGAATGGCCTGTACCTCTTGTAATCCCTTTTCATCGCTGACCGTGGTGGGGGGCTTTTCCGGCAGGCCCACCTTCTTGCGCAACTCGCCGTACGTCTTGGTGTGCGCGGCGTGGCCTGTGGCGTGAAAATCCATAAGACTGGCCGTGGCGGAAGTGGAAATGGCCATTTCGTTGGCCTGAAAACGACGGAAAGCGAAGACCACTTCCTGGGGCTTGACCCCCTGGGGGCAGACCTCGGAACAGCGGCAGCAGGCCTGGCAGGCCCAGCTTGACGGCTCTTCGATGATTTCTTCCAATTGGCCGATAAGCAGCTTTTTGATCAGCAGGCGGCAGAGCACGGGAAAGCCCGCCTTGATGCTGGGACAGACTGCGGAACAGGCGCCGCACTGCACGCATTTGAAAATGCCCGTGCCGCCGTATTCCGTGATGATTTTCACCGTGGCGGTGATTTTCTCTTTGGTCAGAGTGATGGACATGGGCGCCTCCTAGGCTGTCAGGGCCGCGATCTGGGCCAGAATTTGGTTGTCCTGGTACCCGTGCAGGACAATGGCGTCCGAGGGACAGGCCGCCGTGCACACGCCGCAGCCTTTGCACTGGGCTATGTTGATGGCGGCGCGCATCCTGTCGCCGTATTTTTCCTGGCTGATGGCGTTGTAGGGGCAGAGCGGCAGGCAGATGCCGCAGCCGGAGCATTTTTCCCGCTCCACTTCGGACAGGGTGGCTTCAATGCGCACCTTGCCTTGGGCCAGGGGCACGGCGGCCGCCGCGGCCGCCGCCTTGGCCTGGGAGACGGAGTAGGGAATGTCTTTCGGCCCCTGGCAGCAGCCGGCAAGGTAGATGCCGCGGGTGGCGGTTTCCACCGGGCCGAGCTTGGGGTGCAGTTCGCGGAAAAAGCCGGACCCGCAAAACTGCAAACCCAGATTCTGGGCCAGCTTTTTGCTTGATTCCGGCTGCTCCACGGCTGTGGCCAACACCACGAGGTCCGTTTCTATTTCGATGGACTCCAGTTGATCTATGTCGTAGGCCAGGACCCGCAGGCGGTCGCCGGGCAGAATCTGCAAGCCCCCGACTTTGCCGCGCATGACGTTGATGCCCAGCGAACGCGAACCGGTGTAATATTCGTCATATTCCTTGCCCGGAGTGCGCACGTCGATAAAATGCATATAAATGTTGAGGTCCGGATACTTTTCCTTGAGCAGCCGGGCCTGCTTGACCATGTACATGCAGCAGATGCCCGAACAGTACGAATGATGGTTCTGGTCGCGGGAACCTACGCAGGAAACAAAGGTGACGGTCGCGCACTTCTGGCCGTCGGAAGGCCGCAGGAGCGATCCGCCCGTGGGCCCGGTGGCGGAAATAAGCCGTTCGAGCTGCAAGGCGGTGACGACGTTGGGCGATTGCGGCGCGTAAGCCGGAAATTTTTCCTTGGGCATCACGGAAAAGCCCGTGGACACGACGATGGAGCCCACGTTGATTTCCAGCAGTTCGCCTTCGGGATTATGCGGCACGGAACGGTCAATGGCTTTCGCCGGGCAGGCTTTTTCACAGGGGGCCAGAATGGGCCGGCCGGTCTTGGCGCTGACCTTGGGTTTCGAACCGATCGTGCGGCCGGCGCAGTTGATGCACACGTCCATGTCCACCACGGCCTTTTTGGGCACGGCCTGGGGAAACTGGATGTAGGCCGCTCCGCGTCGGCTCAGCCCCTGGTTGAAGGCGTCGCCGGTTTTGGCGGGACAGGCTGCGGCGCAGTCCCCGCAGCCCGTACATCGCTTCCAGTCGACGAAGCTCTGCTTGCGCCGGACCTTGACCGTGAAGTTGCCGATGTAGCCGTCCAGGCCTTCGACTTCGGAATAGGCCAGAAGCTCGATGTTGGGGTGCGCCGCTACGTCCACCATGACCGGGGTCAAGATGCAGGCGGAGCAGTCGTTGGTGGGAAAGGTCTTGTCCAGCATGGCCATGACCCCGCCGATGCTGGGCTCTTTTTCCACCAGATAGGTCTTGTAACCCATGTTCGCCAGTTCCAGGGCCGAGAAGCAGCCC
The DNA here is from genome assembly GCA_031548325.1 of Desulfovibrionaceae bacterium. Lineage (GTDB taxonomy): Bacteria > Desulfobacterota > Desulfovibrionia > Desulfovibrionales > Desulfovibrionaceae > FLUQ01. The sequence continues at coordinate 2,016 of JAVBRE010000085.1, read as the reverse complement.
GAAACCCCGCCGCCGATGACCATGGCCGCGCGGGTCACGCCTACGAACTTGTCGTCCAGGGGCTCAAGACAGCGGGCTTTGCCCACGGCCGAAGCCAGAACAAGTTCGGCCTTTGCCGTGGCGCCTTCGGGGTCCTGGCCGTGCACCCAGGACGCCTGGTCTCGAATATTGGCCATTTCAAAAAGATACTTGTTGAGCCCCGCGGACTCGCAGGCCGAACGAAAGATGGCCTCGTGGGTTCTGGGGGTGCAGGCGGCGACAACCACCCTGTCCACCGCGCCGCTCTTGATATCCTTTTTGATCTGCTCCTGCCCGGAATCGGAGCACATGAACAGGTCCTTTCGGGCGACAACCACGTCGTCAAGCGTCTCGGCGAATTGCCGCAGCTTTTCGACATCAATGACGCCGGCGATGTTTGAGCCGCAATGACACGCATACACACCGATTTTCGCCATAATATCCTCCGGCATGACAGTCATGAATCAATTTGATCGGCAAGCGGAAAAGAAAGCTCACTGATACAGCAGTACGCGGAATTATACGCAAAATACAAATTCAATGTTTTGATTATGAATATGGAATCTGTGGGTAATAAACGAGAAAGAGCGCCGTTGCTGGCGCGGATGGTTTGTGCAAAAAAGAACGTTGTAAAAAAAGATGCTAAAGAATTGACGCGCAAGAAAAGACGTCGCGCGTCAGGGCCGACAGTGGCGGAAGCATCATCTATTCTTCGACTTTCGCGGTCGACAGCAGCTTTTCTTCGGTGCTCTCAAAGAGCCGTTCCAGAATGGCGGTGGAGACCAGCATGCCGGTGCGAGTCAGGCGCACGTAACCGTTGCGGATGCGCAGCAGCTTTTTTTTGTGCAGCAGGGTCAGAATGGCTTTGTTGTCCTGCACGAAGTCGCGGCCGGTCATTTCGCGGTACGCCTTGATGCGCAAGCCCCGGCTGGTGCGCAGGCGCAGCATGACGGTTTCAAGCACACGGTTGACCGGGGTGAGCCGCTCCGCGTCAATTCCGACGCGGCCCGCGCGCGCACCCCTGTCCCAGGCGGCGAGGTCTTCGGGGTTGGTCCAGCGCAGTCCGTTCAGGGTGGAAACGGCGGCGGGGCCCAGACCCAGATAGTCGCGGCCTTCCCAGTAGCCCAGGTTGTGGCGGCACTGAAAGCCCATGCGCGCATAATTGGAAATTTCGTATTGCAGATATCCGGCTTCTTCCAGATATTCCGCGCCATGAATGTACATTCTGGCCTGCTCGGCGTCCGAGGGCAGCGTGATCAGCCCGCTGCGACAGGCGGCGGTCATGGGGGCGCCGTCCTCCAGGGTCAGGCCGTAACAGGAAAGATGGTCGGGTTGCAGTCTGACCGCGCGGGCCAGTTCTCCGATCCAGTCGCGCTTTTTTTGTCCCGGCAGACCCCAGATCAGATCCATGCTGATGCTGCTGAAATTCGCGCCACGCGCCACGCGAAAGGCTTCTGTGGCCTGGCGCTGGGTGTGCGGGCGGCCGAGAAGTTCAAGAGAGGCATCGTCCAGGCTCTGTACGCCCAGGGAAAGACGAGTGACGCCCGCGGACGCGATATCGTGGGCATAGCCGATGGCCAGCAGCGACTCGGGGTTTGCTTCAAAGCTGACTTCGGCCCCGGCGGGCAGGCTGAAGGCGCCGCGCAGGCGGTCCAGAATGACGGAAACGGCTTTCGCCGGCAGCAGGCTGGGGGTGCCGCCGCCGAAAAACACGGTATCCAGCGCGACCGGACCCAGTCGGTCGCGCCAGAGGGCGATTTCCAGCAGCAGGGTGCCCACATAGTCGCGCATCGCGTCCGGCCCCGCCGCGTCCAGAGGCAGGGAATAAAAGGCGCAGTAGCGGCACTTGGACTTGCAGAAAGGAACATGGATAGAGAGCAGCATGCCGTGCGGTCCCCCCAATCCCTTGTGCCCTGCCGCACGCTTCCGGTCAAGGCGGCCTGCTTTGGCCTGACGCTTCGTCAGCCGCTGCTTGGAGCTCATTTCATAAATCGGCCA
>JAVBRE010000229.1:0-4009 GCA_031548325.1 Desulfovibrionaceae bacterium | reverse complement strand
TCGCGTATGCTATTTCCAAGGACGTGGAGCGTTCGGGCGTCAAGGTCGGGGATCTCTTTTTTCCCGGTTACAAGCAGCCCAACGGGGAATATGTCTGCTTTTTCGCCTTTCCGTATTACATGACGGTGCAGCAGTACCAACCCGAATTGAGCGCCACGGACCTTGCCGGAAATACCGCCGGCATGCGTCTGCCGATTTACCGTATCAATCAGAATTTCCAGCAGGATACGGTAGCGATCGGCGACAGGCTGCTGCAAGAAAAGATGCCCTATTTTGAATCCATGGTGCCCGGATCCGCTTCCTTGCTTGAAGTTTTCAACAGGGTTAACGGCGAATTGCGTAAAGCCAATGCTGAAACCCTGATGCTGATCGGCAAAAAAACCGCCCCGGCCATGCTCTGGCAGGATTTTTTTCTGGCGCTGCCCAACGGCGCGACCAGAGCCCGTTTTGCCGACCATCGCACCTATATGTACAACAACCAGAAGCAACCCGTGCAGGCCGTGCATCTGGGGCTTGACCTTGCGTCGCTTGCCCAGAGCCCCGTCCCTGCCGGCAACGCGGGCGAGGTCGTATTCGCCGGGGAGCTCGGCATTTACGGCAATCTGGTGGTCGTTGACCACGGCCTTGGCTTGCAGAGCCTGTATTCGCACCTCACGGACTATCAGGTCAGCGTGGGGCAGAAGCTCAAGCGGGGCGACATCCTCGGACATACCGGCGCCACGGGCATGGCGGTGGGCGACCATCTGCATTTCGGCATCCTGCTGGCCGGACTGGAAGTGTCACCCATGGAATGGCTGGACGGGCACTGGATACGCGACAACGTCGTGGACCGCCTGACCGCGGCGGGCATGCCCGCTCCGGCGCTCAGCACGCCGCCCTCCGCGCCGACTGCGGAACCGGCGGCACAGACAGGCAAGACTCCGGCAGCCAAGAAAAAAACGCCCGCAAAAAAACCGCCCGCGGCCAAAGACAAAAAAAAGCGCCGCTGATTCCGGTCACAACAGCAGCAGGATGATCAGAGGGTAAACAAAAACAATGCTGAGCAGACGTACCGCATGAAAAACCGTGGCCGTGAACGGATCAACCCCCGCTTCATCGGCACAACTGGTCACTTGTGAAAGACCCGCGGGAGCCGTGCAGAGCAGACAGGTCGTCAGATCCCAGCCAAAACCCTTGGACAGGGCGAGGGCCAGCAGCACGCAACCGACGAGCATCACCAGGGTGACGACGACGGCGGGCAGCAGAACGTCCCCCAACTGCTCCACCGCCTGCGGCGTTATGCGCTGCCCCATCACAATCCCCAGGCTGACCTGGGCGAAAACGCGCAATTTCGTGTCAAAACGGTATTGCCTGTCAACAACCAGCGCATACAGGCCGCAAAAAATCATGGCTCCGAGCAGTTCTCCGCAGGGTATGCCGAGCCGCCTGACAAACACCGCCCCCACGATCGCGCATACTGCCATCAGGGCGTAATCGCGACCGGCAAAATGCGTCGCGCGTATCTGCTTGCCCCTCAATGCCGGCGGCGTTCCGCCGCGCAGTTTCCTGCCGATCATGGCCATGTACGGCATCAAACTGAGAAAAATCACCACTCTGAACAACTGTACCAAGGCTATAACCGCGACATCGGCATTGGTGGCAAGGCCGAAGATGACCATTTCCGTGATCCCGCCGGCCGCGCCGCTGAGCAGCGCCGTGATGAGCGAAATTTCTTTTTTGCCGCCCATGAGATACAAGGTATATCCGCAAAGCAACGAGAGAAGGAACATCCCCGCTGTCTGAACCAGCACGGGCCCGCTCATGTCTCTGATCCGGCGCAGGATGTTTCTGCCGATTTCCTTTCCGAGCATGACGCCTATCAGACTGTTGGCGGCAAAAGACAGCGGGACGGCGGAAAACTGGGGAAAATATCCGGCAATGTTCAGCATGCCGGTCGCAAACATGGCTCCCAACAGCGCCGGGCTGGGCACTTTAAGTTTTCTGAACAACAAAAATCCGGCGCAGCCGACCACAAAAACCAGGAAAAAACCTAGAAACTGCTCCACAAAAACTCCTGCCGCAGGCTGCCGGAATCGACAACCCGTATTTCGCCGTCGCCCGTACGTAGACGCAAATGTCCGGCTTCGGTGAGGCCGAGCAAAATGCCCCGGATTTCCTCTTCCGCTTCGCCGACAAAAACCGACAGGTCCTTCCAGGCCAGAACCTCTTCCACCGCTTCGCGGATGTGCCCCAACGGCCGACCGACCACTTGCGCCGCGTAAACGGCGCGCATAGGGCGCAGCAGCCGGGGCCAGAATTCGCGCGGGGTCCATCCGTAAACCGCCAAAGATGCGGCGGGAACGGCATGCTTCCGGCGCAGACTTTCCGCTGGAGGCGCATGGCGAAGATTGAGACCCAGCCCCGCCACCATCAGACCCTGCCGCTCTTCCAGCAGAATGCCTCCCGCCTTGCCTGCCCGGCCGCCGTCAGCCGGTTCCAGCAAAATATCGTTGGGCCACTTCAGACGTGTCGCGATATTCAGAGCCGCAAGCCCCTGCTGTACCAGATACCCCACAACTAACGGGGCCATGTCGCCCAGAGCAGAGAGTTCATCGGGCAGCACAAAAGAAACATACAGATTTCCAGGCGGCGAAGACCACAAACGGCGGCTCTGCCCCCTGCCGGAAGATTGCGAACCGGCCAACACGGCTCCCCATTCGGGCAGCATACCCTGTGCGGTCAATTCCCAGGCCGAATCAAAAGTTGAAGCACAACTTTCAATCCAAAAGGCAGGGGTATCCGCTTTTTCCGGCATCTTTGCCTCGTCCGGCATATTTGCTATGCAGGGGTATGCGTTATTATCTTGTGGGCGGCGCGGTCCGTGATCTGTTGCTGGGCATCGCGCCCGATGAATTCGACATCGCCTTTGACGGACCTGTCGATGTCTTTTTACAGACAAGCGGCCCCCTGCGCAAGGTGGGGCGGGACCGCCCCGTCTATATTGCGGACGGGCGCGATACCATGCCGTTGCGCGGCGCAAGTCTGCGCGACGACCTGCTGTTGCGCGATTTCACCATCAATGCCCTGGCGTTGGACGAGACAGGGCGTGTATACGCCCTGCCTCAGACCTTTGCCGACCTGCGCGCCGGCCGCATCCGCCATGCCTCTCTTTCCGCGTTTGTTGACGATCCGGCCAGAATTTTTCGCGCGGCCCGTTTTGCCGCCACCCTGCCGGGTTTCCATGTGCTTGCTGATACCCTGAACTTGATGCGGCGAAGCGCCGAATCTTCCGCCCTGACGAATATAGCAGCGGAACGCGTCGGCAGGGAATGCATGAAAGCTCTGGCCGGAAGCCGCCCGGCCCTGTTTTTCACGGTGCTGGCCGAAGCGAACGCCCTGCATCCCTGGCTGGCGGAACTGGAGCAAGCCCGAGACATTTCCGCCGGGCCGCCCCGCTATCACGGCACGAATACGGTTTTCACCCACACCCTGCACGTTATGGAAAATACAGCCGCCAGTGCGGCCGGTCTGTCGGCAGAAGGCAGGTCGCTGGCTCTGTGGATGGCCCTGTGTCATGACCTTGGCAAGACCGGCACGCCGCCTGAAGAACTGCCCCGGCATATCGGGCATGAAACGCGAGGCGAAGTAGTCGCCGCCGCTCTTGCGCGCCGTCTGCGCCTGCCCTTGCGCTGGGAAAAATCCGGAATTCTGGCCGCCCGCCTGCACACGAAAGCGGGCAATTACTTCTCGCTGCGGCCGGGCGCACGGGTGGATTTGCTGCACACCCTGCACGCCGCGCGCCTGTTCGCTCCCTTTTTCGCCATGGTCACGGCCGATGCGGGCAACCCGCATATAGCCGCCCTGGCCGCCAAAGACCTGGCCGCCATGCTGCCCGTCAGCCTGCCTCCAAAATTTCATAACCAGGGCAAAGCTTCGGCCGCCAAACTGCGCGAACTGCGCGCCCAGGCGATTAAACTGGGGGACGCTGTCCCCCAGGCCCCCTGCAAGGGGACTGAGTCCCCTTGACCCC
>JAVBRE010000251.1:0-7350 GCA_031548325.1 Desulfovibrionaceae bacterium | reverse complement strand
CGAAATAGGCGTAGGCGAGCTTGGCTCGCCGTCAAGCGACTATTTCAAGCGTAAAATGCTGTAGAAGCCACTTCATAATGAATTATGAAGTGGCTTCTATTCATCAGGGGACGAGTTTTTGTACGTCCGGCTGGGGACCTTTGGGAAGGAAGCGGATCGTGTTGCTCATTTGCAGATCCGCTTCGGTATTTTCTTCCACATTGGTGTAGAAGAGCGCGCCGCCGTGAATGCCACGGCGGTGCAGCTCGTCGGCGTACCGTTTGAAAGGAGGAATGGCCTCAATAATCGCGGGGCAGATATAGCCGACCATAAGCCAGACGACAACGAGGGCCAGACCGAGTTGGATCAGGCCGGTCAGTTTACTTTTCGGGGCATTGCCGGTCATTGTCATGGTAAAAAGCGGGGCCGCCCGCAGGGGAGCGGCCCCGGACGGGTCAGATTTTCGCGGTGATGTCGGGGAACACCTTGTAGAACATGATCCAGGCCATGAGCAGGGTCAGGCACAGGTTGAAGGTCTGCCCGCATACATACAGAATAACCGGTTTGCCGCCCGCGAAATAGTGGCGCAGTTCGCGAAAGTTGGTGGCAAGGCCGAGGGATGCGAACGCCAGGGCGAAGAACCAGCCGCGCAGGGGACTGGTCATGCCTCCGATGGCGCCGTTACTGATGATGATGCGCGACAAATCCGGGCCGTATGAACCGCTGAGCAGAGAGAAAATAATGGAAACAGCCAGGAATCCCAGCACGAATTTGGGAAAGCGGTGCCAAATTTCAAGGGCCGAAACCCGTTGGCCTTCGACGCAGTCGACTTTGGCGCACCAGTAAACCGCGACGCCGAAAGCGGTGACCCCGATCAGCACGTTCTGGATCATCTTGATGGTGGCCGCCACATGCAGGGCTTTAGGGCCCAAAACAGCCCCGGCCGCAGCGACCGCGCCGGTGGCGTCAATGGTGCCGCCCATCCAGGCGCCGCCCAGAACTTCCGGCATGCCCACCGCCTTGATGAACAAAGGCATCAGGAACATCATGAGTGCCGTAAAGGCCAGAGATATGCCGATCGCCAGAGTCAGCTCCTCTTTTTTTGCCCGGCTGGCGGCCGCCGTTGCGATGGCGGCCGATGTGCCGCAGACCGACATGTCGGCGGAGATGACGATGTTCAGGGTCCTGGACGGCATTTTCAGGACCTTCTGGCCGAAGATGTAAGTGCAGATCAGCACGATGGGAGTCACAACCCAGGCCACGAAAATGCCCGGAATCCCGATGGCCACGATCTTGTCGAACAACACCTCCGCACCCAAAAGGACAAGGCCGGTCTTGATGAAAAATTCAGTTTGCAGACCCGGCTTGGCAATGCCCGGCGTGCCGATGGTGTTGGCGACAATCATGCCGATAATGATGGCCCAGGCCTCGGACCCGAGGCCCCACTTGCGCATGGTGCTTTCATTGCCCAGAAAAAAGGCCAGCACGGCCAGCGCGAAGACAACGGCGAACCCGATCAGAAATTTCGGGACATTCTGCCCCATGAACCGGATACCGATGGCGAAGAACAGTCCGCAAGCGATCATGAACAGGATCAGGTTGGGAATAATGTTGTACGGCTTGGCGTTTGCCGCGGCGGCAGCCTTGGCGGCGTCGCTTGAGGCTTTCTGCCATGCGTCGATGGCTTTTTGCGCCGCGCCGTTCAGCGCATTATCCTTGAAGCCCGCCTCGGCTGCGGCTTTTTCCGCCACTTGCGCTGCTGCCAGAGCGGCTTGGGCCTTGGCCGCCGTTTCGGTTTTCTTGGCTTCCCCGGCTGCGTTTTTGGCGTCCGCTTCCGCCTTGCTCATCATAAAAGCCAGAGAAGGACTGCCGGACCAGCGCTGGGGGGTTTTGATAAAATCGGACAGAAACTTGGCAGGGCCGGTACTGCGGGCGCTCAATTTGCTCTTGGCCGCAACCGCGTTATAAAAAGCGATGGTTTTGAATGGCGCCCGATTTTTCTCGGTTTCCAGCACGGCATTGGCTTTTTGGATCTGCTCCTCAAGCGCCGGCTTCTGCGCGAAGAAAATAACCGCCGCTGCCGCCAGCGCGATGACAAAGCCAAGCCAAATTGCCCAGTAATCTTCTTTGGTCCACAAGTCGGACAGACGCGATTGCGCCCTATCGTATACAATTCCCGTCTGGTTGGGGTCCGTTGCCATGCCGTTTCCTCCAGTTGATGGTGACAGTCTCAGGGCGTATGCCGAAATAAAACGATTACTAAAATATATACAATTAATACAATCTATTAAATTCCAATTTTCTGATAGTAGAAAACAATTACTATGAAATGTAAACGAAAAATAATAATAGAGATTAGAATGGATTAGCTATGAAAAGGGTATTGTTCGAGCTCCCCGAGCAGGGAGCTCGGAAATCATCTCCCGGGACAGGTTCAAGTTTCGACCTGGTCAGGTTCAGGCTTGCGCGCGGCAGGATCCGGCGTCTGCGCAAGCGGGCGTGCGTCTTTCTGGCCCTTTTTGCGGGGGGTAAGCAGCACGCGCTTGTATATGAACAGCTCCAGGTCTTTGCCGGCTGCGGCTGTCTCGGGAAATTCGGCCCGGGCCAGCGCCTTGTGCCCTCCGGCGGACCCGATGTCCCCGAACTGGGCGCTCGCCATGCGGCCCAGGTCACGCGTAACGCCGTCCCCCCGAAAAATGACGACCACGGTGCCCTTGTACAGGCCGCTGACGGCAACCCAGCGAAACTCATACACCCGCATGAAAAAGTCCGCGATGCCCACCAGAATGTCGGGATTCTCGATCTCTCCGATATACACGAACTGGCCGGACCCGGCGTTGTGCATGCTTTCGCAGGCCTTGGCGAAAAAGCTCAGCCAGCGACGGTGAAATTCGCTGCGCACGATACGCGAGAGCAAGGGGTGGTCGGCGAAACGGGCCAGGTACTGGTAGGCCCGCAAATCCGCATCGCAAAACTTGCGTTCAAAACTGGCTGTGTCGCTTTTGATGCCGAACTGCAAGGCCGTTGCCAGCAGTTTGCCCGGCCGGATGCCCAAGTTGTACAGGTATTCGGTCAAAAGCGTGCTGGTGGCTCCGTACTCGGGGCGAATTTCACAGTACGCGGCCTGGCAGGCCGCCTCGCTCAAGGGATGGTGGTCAATAATCACCGAAAAAGGCACGTCTTTGAACAAAGGGCTGTGCAAGGCCTGCGAATCCACCAGCGCGAAACGGTCATAACGCGTCATCAACTCCGGACTGAACCGCTCCATGTGCAGCCGCGTATAGCGAATCATGGCCAGATTGTCCGGCCGGGTGACTTCATTAATGCAGGCGATGCCCACGTCGCTGACCCGGTGGCTCAGAATCCGCTTCAGGGCCATGGCCGAGGCCATGGCGTCGGGATCCGCATTAATCAGGACCAGCCAGACGGCATCACGGTCGCAAAGATCGATCAGTTCCTGAAGCTTGGGAATCTTTCGAAAATAAGCCATGGCTGCCCGTCCCTCAGAGTAGTTAACGGCGAAAAAAGATACTTTCTCTCGACAAAGTCAAAAGCAAGACATATATCTGACATCGCCGCTCAAGTTTAAACCGCCGTCAAAGTTACAACCCGGCAATTCTTGAACGGAACGCTTTTTGCTAAAAAGAAACTATGAGCCAATTTGACAAGATCCTTTTTGGGGACTCGCCCGTGACCTTCAAAGGTCGCCTGCAGCACCATTTCAATCCGTTGCACGTCTACTGCCGCCTGCGAGACTGGGGGATTTCCTCCCGTCTGGCCTCACGCTTCAGTTCGTTTTACGAGCGTTTCTACCGCGTCTGCGCCGGCCGTTCTTGTAAAGACCGTTAAGGAAACACTGGTTAATTCGCCTTTCAGAAACGCTGAGTTTTTTCGTTTGGCAAGGCGCGAGCTTTTTTTCAAGCGGCGGCTGGACTCTTCCGTCCTGCCCTGCTTGAAAAAAGGCGAGCAACGCAGTCCAAACGGAATAAATCGGCGTTTCCTTAACTTTTTTCCCGCCCTTTTGCCTCAATCAGTCCGACATGTTTTGCCGGAGCCGTGGCGCGCCATGCGTCTGGATGCGCTATATCACAGACGCAGCAGCCATGCATAGACCGCGTCGATGTGCGCCGCCGGTGTGGACGCCCCGGCCGTCAGCCCCACGGTCTTCACGCCCGAGAACATTTCCGGCCGCAATTCTTCCGCGCTTTCGACCAGAATGCTCCCCGACCCCCGGCCTGACGCCACTTCCGCCAGGCGCCGCGTATTGCCGCTGTTGGCGCCGCCCACCACGACCACCGTGTCGACCCGGCCCGCCAGGCTGATAACTTCCTCCTGCCGCTTGCGGGTGGCGTCGCAGATGGTCTGCAATACTGTAATTTCCCGTCCCAGCCTGGCCCGCAGGATCGCGTGAATCTCGGCAAACGCTTCCACGTCCTGGGTTGTCTGCGCCGCAAGGTAATATTCGCGCGCCGGATCAAGCGACAGGGCCGCCAACTCCGCCAGGCTGGAAAAAACAAAAGCGCCGTCTCCCGCGTAACTGACAAGGCCCCGCACTTCGGGATGGTCGGCTTCGCCGAACAGCAGCAAGACGCCTCCGCCGCTTTCACGTTGCGCCGCGATAGCCAGTTGGGCCCGCTTGACCTTGGGACAGGTGGCGTCCAGCACTTCTGCCCCTTTGTCACTCAGGGTGCGCTCCAGAGCGCAAGGTATGCCGTGCGCCCGGATCAGCACCGTGTCACCGGACGCCACCTGACCCGCGTCTTCCAGACAGGCCACGCCCCGAGCCGCGTAATCTGCAATAACTCTGGGATTATGGATGACCGGACCCAGCGTCACCAGGCGGCCGTTGCGGGCGACGCGGCCGTTACGCGCGATCTTTGTTTCCAGCGCCTGGTCCAGGCGGCGCAGGGCCAGGCTTACGCCCAGACAAAATCCGGCTGTTTTCGCCCGGATAATCTTCATGCCTCTTCCTCCAGCGGCGCCGTGGCCGATGCGTCCGCGAAAAATTCCGTCAGCAGCCCATCCAGCCCATCCCAGCTTTCGCATCCGACCAGCGCCCGGCGCAAGGCGCGCGCCCCCGCGCAACGCTTGACGTAGCGCGGCACAAAGGTCCGCATTTTGAGCAGGCCCGCTTCCACCCCGTTCCGGTTGTGCCGCACCGGGTAAAAACGCCGAATCAGGTCCGCGTGCCGCCGGATTATTCCTTCCAGGATGACGCTCGGGGGCGCGTCCTGCGCCCCGCTCGCTATCGGGCCGGAAATCTGCGCTGCCCCGCAGGCCGCCGGAGCAAAGCTCCGGCTCATCTCTTCGCACAGCAGCGCCGGCGACTCCCCGCCCCTCCCCTGCGGGGCCGCCGCCATTCCTTCCAGGATGACGCTCGGGGGCGCGTCCTGCGCCCCACTCGCTATCGGGCCGGAAATCTGCGCTGCCCCGCAGGCCGCCGCCGTCCCTGGCGGCGCGCCCGCGCCCTTGAGCAGCGCCGTAAGTTCCCCAAAAACGGCCGGGTTCTGCACGGCCCCGCGCGCGAACATCAGTCCGGCGGCTCCGGTTTCCCGCAGAACGCACGCTCCGTCGGCGGCGCTGAACAAATCTCCGCTGGCCAGCACGGGCACGGAAACCACCCGGACCAAAGCGGCCGTGGCCGCATGATCAGCCCGGCCGCTGAACCCCTGTTTCGCATAGCGCGGATGCAGGGTCAACCAGCCCGCGCCCGCGTCGCACAGCCGTTTTGCCAAAGAGAGATACACCTCTTCGCCGGCCTGCCAACCCAGACGCAGCTTGAAACCCACCCGGCCGGGTCCGGCCGCGCGCAGCATGGCGCGGGCGGCTGCTTCCGCATTGTCCGGATCACGAAGCATGGCGGACCCCGCCCCGCTTTTACCCACCTTGGGCACGGAGCAGCCCATGTTCAGATCAAACCAGACATAGCCGCGGTCCTTCAGAATCAACACCGCTTTTTCCAGAAAGTCCGGCTCCGCGCCGAAAAGCTGCACCACCAGCGGGCTGTCGGCGGGCACGGTGGCCAGCAGTTCGTCCGTTGCGCCGCTTCTGCGTCCCTGGCCGAGAACCAGCCCCTTGGCGCTGATCATCTCCGTGCAGGCGACGGCCGCCCCCAGTTCCCGGCAGAGCAGGCGGAAAGGCAGATCGGAAAAACCCGCCAGCGGAGCCAGCCAGGGCCGGTCCGGACCGACGGGCAAGACGGGGGAAGGCGAAAAAGCGCGCTGCTGCATATCAGCGGCACCATGCCCTAAAACAAAACCGCTAACAAGCCCGGTAACGGCTGCTATGTCCTGTTTGACTTTATTCACGGTATGACTCATTGTCTGCCATAACCTCTTCATCAACCAATCCAGACCAGGAGTTCACAGCATGAGACGCTTTTTTCTCGCCGCCGTCTGCCTGACCCTGACGGTTCTTGTGGCCATCCCCGCCGACGCTGCGGAAACCATCAAAATGTCCACCACCACCAGTACCCGCGATTCCGGCCTGCTTAACTACCTGTTGCCCGAATTCGCCAAAGACACGGGCATCACCGTGCAGGTCATCGCCAAGGGCACGGGCGCGGCCATCCGCGACGGCGAAGACGGCAACGTTGACGTCATTTTCGTGCACGACCCCGCTCGCGAAAAGAAATTTGTGGCCGACGGCTGGGGCACCAAACGCTATGAAGTCATGCACAACGACTTCGTCATCGTCGGTTCCCCGAAAGACCCGGCCAAGATCAAGGGCAACAAGAACGTGTCCGCGGCTCTGAAGGCCATTGCCGCCAAAAAGAGCCCCTTCATTTCGCGCGGGGACGATTCCGGCACTCACGCCAAGGAACTGGAACTGTGGAAGGCCTCCGGCGTGCCCCTTGTCAAAAGCGAGCAGAAATTCACCGCCGGCGGCAAGGAAGTGACCAAGGCCTTTGAAACACCCGAAGGCAGCTGGTACCTCAGCATTGGCCAGGGCATGGGCAAGGCCCTGATGATGGCCGAAGAAAAAGAAGGCTACTGCCTGTCCGACCGGGGCACCTTCATTCAGCAGAAGTACGGCAAAAAGCCCCCCACCAGTCTGGATATCCTGGTTGAAGGCGACAAGGGCCTGCTCAACTATTACGGGGTTATTCCGGTCAATCCCCAAAAATACCCCAATACCAAGATCGCCGCAGCCACCAAATTCGCCGACTGGCTGGTTTCCGCCAGAGGCCAGAAGGTCATTGCCTCTTACACCCTGGAAGGCAAACAACTCTTCTTTCCTGACGCCATTCCCAACGTGAAGAAGTAACTAGAGAGGGAGTGCGTCCCTTGCACCCGTGATTGCGGCGGGGGTTTTAACCAAGGCGGAAAAACGCGCCCCCAGGCGGGGCAAGGGGCCGACGGGCCCCGGCCG
>JAVBRE010000128.1:0-47815 GCA_031548325.1 Desulfovibrionaceae bacterium | reverse complement strand
CATGCCCAGGGCGTAGTCATACACCTTGATGTCTTTAAAGCGCTCGGGGTAGGCGGCTTTGGCGATGATCAGCATGTCCAGCGGGTATTCCAGACGACGGGAACAGTTCATGGGCGTCCAGGGCATGGCGTAGACGCGTTTGCCTTTGACGGCCGCAAGTTCCGCCAGGTTCGCGTAATAGGGCGCTTCATACAGCTCGCGCGGCGGGTGATAGCCGTTGGCCGTGGGCAGCACGATGACGTCGGGGTTCAGGGCGTAAATCTGCTCCGCGCTCATGGGCACGCCCTTGCCCTTGCCGGAATACGCGTTTTTTGCGCCCGCCACTTTTTCGATCAGGTACGATTCGGGTGAATCGGTGCCCCACACGGAGCCGGCCGAGCCGCTTTGGCGCACGGTGGGGTTCAGCCCCAGGTACAGCAGGCGGGTTTTTTGCGCATCGGGAATGTCTTTGGTGCGCGCGCGGATCATGGCTTCCACCCCGGCCAGCCTGTCGGCAAGGGTCAGGGCTTTTTCCTTCTGCCCGAAAGCTTCGCCGATGACGCCCATTTCCTGCTTCATGCTGGTCATGTCTTCACCGCCGAAGCAGGTGGGGGAATAGAGCGTCAGCAGAGGAAGCCCCAGAGCCTCTATGGTGTGGATGCTTTTGTCGATGGCCTCTTTGTTGCCCGCGCTTACGGTGCAGTCGCCCACGCGCACGATGACCAGGTCGGGTTCCGCCCTGGCCAGGGTCTCAAAATTAAGGGCGCCGCCCCCCTGAGGCGAACTGACGATGGGCAGTTTGTCCAGCCAGGGGTGCAGCAGTTTCATGGTGTTCCAGCCCCGGTGCTCGTATTTTTCGCCGGAAGCCGTCTCGAACTGGTATTTGTAGTCGCGCTTCATGCCCCAGGAGCCGATGGCCGCGACCTTGTCGATCACCCCGAGGTGGGTCATCAGCCCTTCCACAAACCCGTCGTCAATGGTGGCGATGCGCACGGGGTTCAGGGGTACGGCGACCGCTTTGCCGCGCATATCGGTGACGTTGCGCGTTTGCGCGTCGGCCCCGGACGCCGCCGGAGCGAAAAGGAGCAAGGCGAACAGACAGAAAAAAAGACGCATGGAGTGATCCTTATGCCAGAGCAATTTGCTCAGCAGACGCGAAGCGGATGCCCGCGAAGCGTGTCGTTTATATTGGTAATCTCGCATCATTATGTGCAGATGCCGACGCCTTTTTTGAAACGGTTTTTATACAATTTGAAAGTTGAAATGCTCCAAGGCGTCAGGGCAGAATGCGTGAAGCGGAGACGTAACAGTCCAGGCACTGGGGCCGGCCGTCCCGCAGGCGGATGTACGGTTCCGCCGTGGCTTCGCCGCACAGGGAACAGGCCAGGGACGGGCTGAGCAGCGCTTTTTGCGGCAGGGGCCGGACTGTTTCGGACAGGGTGTACAGGTCGGATGCGGGCGCGGAGAGAAAATGGAGCGTCCGTTCGGGCCGTTCCATATCGTGGGCGCGCGCTTTCCAGGTAATGCGGATGCCGTCGCTGCCGTCTCTGCGATAAAAGCTGAAGACGTGTTTTCCGCGCGGGCGCAACAGCAGATTGCCCTTGCCCAGGGTGCAGCCGGTGACGGCCTGAATGGCGTCCACGGCGCAGGAGTCGGTTTCCGCCACGCAGACCATCTCTTCGTCCCGGCTGGGTTCGCGCATGTCCAGATGCGCCAGGGCGGCCGCCGCCACGCGGCAGCCCAGCGCCAGGCCGGGGCAACTGTGCCCGTGAAAGGCCAGGGCTTTTTCCCAGAACATGGATATTTCAGAGGACAATGATTGCATGGCGGTAACCATCGTAACACGAACTCATATTTTTGTGTTACTACAAAGCCCGCTCCGTTCTGTCAAGGCGCGCGGCCCGGCGGCGCGTCCTTTTTCCGCCGCTTTCATTACCCTTGATCGTGTGCTATGCATGTGGCGTAGCCGTTTGGACTGCCGGCAAGCCGGAAAAGACCGGGTTTGCCGACAGCTTACGGCGTGGCCGTTTTTTTTGAACGGGGATGCGCAAGGGGCATGAACGCGAAAACCTACCGCATAGGCGAAGCGGCCGCGCTGCTGAACCTGAAAACATACGTGCTGCGGTTCTGGGAAATGGAATTTCCCCAGATCGCGCCGGACCGTACGGAAAAAGGCCAGCGCCTGTATTCTGAAAAGGATCTGGCCGTGCTGCGCCGCATCCGGTATCTGCTGCACGAGCGAGGCCTGACCATTGAGGGCGCGCGCCGCATCCTGCGTGAAGAAGCGGCCAAGGGAACCCTGCCGCCGGATGCGGAACCGGACATCAGCGCCATTGTCGCCGGCGACGGCGAGAGCGACGCCCATGACGGATCGCCCGACAACCCTCGCGAAGAGCCCGGCGCACCCCTGGCGGAGGCCGCAGCCCCGGCAAAGGCCGTGCCCTTCGTCCCTTCTTCTACGCCCGTCTCTCCCCTTCCTCCCTTGTTGCTGCGTGAAATCGCGGCGGAACTGGCCGCATTGCGCGAACTGCTCAAACCCTGATTTCTGTCCGGAGCTTTCATGATTCTCAGTCCTTCTCTGCTTGCCTCCGATTTCAGCCGCCTGGGCGAGGAACTTGCCGCCCTCGAGCAGGCGGGCCTGCACTGGGTGCACTGGGACGTGATGGACGGGTCTTTTGTGCCCAACATCACCTTCGGCCCGCCGGTGAGCAAACGGTTGCGCAAGAGCAGCAAACTCTTTTTCGACGTACACCTGATGATCCGCGAGCCGGAACGCCACCTGGAAGCTTTTGCCGACGCCGGGGCCAACATGCTGGTGGTGCACGCCGAAGCCTGCCTGCATCTGCAGCGCGCCCTGGCGGAGATCCGGCGGCAGGGCATGCAGGCCGGAGTGGCCCTCAACCCTTCGACGCCCCTGAGCGCGGTGGAAGAGGTGCTGGACGTAACCGACATGGTGCTTATCATGACCGTAAACCCCGGTTTCGGCGGGCAGGAATTCATTCCGGCGAGTTTCGCCAAAATCCGTCGCCTGGCGGACCTGATCCGCAAGCGGAAAGCCGGGACCATCATTCAGGTTGACGGAGGAGTCACGCCGGATAACGCGAAAGCCCTGGTGGATGCCGGGGTCACGGCCCTGGTTTCCGGTTCGGCGTTTTTTGCCTTCCCGCCCTATGACAAACGCCGCGAAGCCTTTGAAAAGGCCCTTGCGGGCTGAGGAAACTATGACTCTGGATGCCGCGTTGCTTGAAATTCTCGCCTGCCCCGCCTGTCGGGGCTCTCTGACTGTAATGGGCGAACAGGAAGGGCTGCTCTGCCCGGCCTGCGCCAAGGTCTATCCCATCTGCGACGAAATACCCGTCATGCTGGTCGAAGAGGCCGTGCCTCTGCCGGAATGGAACAAGGGACGCCGCACGGGCGGCGCGATCAGGCGCTGAGGAGGTATCATGCCCACGGATTTGCTTTATGGTCTGCCTTCGCTTTTCGACCGGCTGATGAGCCGGGACGACGAAGGCGCGTTCACCACGCCCGGCATTGATTCCGGACATTTTCCGCCCGTGCAGGTATGCGAGGACAACGACGCCATGCGCGTGCGGGCGCTCTTGCCCGGCGCGCCTCTGGACAGGCTTTCGCTGGTGCTTGAAAAAGGCAGCCTCATCCTGCGTGGGGTGCTGCCCGCGCCCACGGGGCGGCATCACAGGCGTGAACGTCCGACCGGCCCCTTTCAGCGCGAGATACGGTTGCCTTCCCCTGTGGGTGAGGCCCCCATTGACGCCGTGCTGCGCGACGGCGTACTGACCGTCACCCTGCCCAAAGCCGCCCGCGAAAAACGGCGCGCCATCAGCGTGCACTATGCTTCGGGGGTTTTGTCATGACCCGCAGGGCAAGTTATGTCGTCGCCTCTCAGACCCACTGCCTGATGGAAGAAGCGGACAAAGTCATCGTCCGTCCCTTGACGGACCTGGTGGAAAACGGCGAAGGCCTGTTCGTGTATTGCAATTTGCCCGGCGTCAGCCACGAGGATCTGGAACTGAGCGTGGACAAGGGCTCGCTTTTGCTGCGCGGGCGGACGCGCTTTTCTTGCCTGCCGGGCAAGGTGCAGGCTCTGGAGTTCGGCGACGTGGTCTACGAGACCCGCCTCAGCCTGCCTCTGGCCGTAGACGCGCCGCGCATAGAAGCCTCTTTGCGCGACGGCGTGCTGACGGTGTTTTTGCCTTTTCCGCGCAAGGGCGCGCAACGTATTATCGTTACCCGGGGATAGAGCCGTGATTGTCATCCACACCCCCATGCCGGCCTTCAACAAACCCGGTCCCTTGCTCGACATGCTGCTGGAACGCGGCTGGAAGGCCGAATGGCTGTATGCCGGCAGGCAGGTCAAAGGCAGGCCCTCGCCCGAGGAAGCGCGGCAGGCCTTGCTGGAGCGAGCGGACGAGATCGAATATCTGTTTCTGGACGTCACCCGCGTTTCCCGCGAGTTTTTTGAAAAAGCGAAACGCCTGAAACTGGTGGCCATGTTCGGGGTGGGCCTGGACCACATCGACATTCCGGCCGCGACGGAACGCGGCGTGCTGGTGACCAACGTGCCCGGCGGCAACAGCGCCTGCGTGGCGGAACTGGTTTTTGCCATGATGCTGGACCTGGCCCATAAAGTCACGCCCATGCATATGGACCTGGCCGCCGGAATCTGGCGGCCCCGGCAGGCCACAGAACTGGCGGGCAAAACCTTGGGCATTGTGGGTTTGGGACATATAGGCACAACGGTCGCGCGTCTGGGCAGGGCTTTCGGCATGACGCTGGCCGCCACCAATCGCAGCCCGAAATACGAGCTGGCCGCCGAGCTGGATATGGCCCTGTTGCCGCTGGAAGAAACCCTGGCCCGAGCGGACTACCTGACCCTGCACGTGCCCGGAGGGCCGGATTCGTACCGTCTGGGGGCGGCGGAACTGGCGAAGATGAAG
The DNA here is from genome assembly GCA_031548325.1 of Desulfovibrionaceae bacterium. Lineage (GTDB taxonomy): Bacteria > Desulfobacterota > Desulfovibrionia > Desulfovibrionales > Desulfovibrionaceae > FLUQ01. The sequence goes on along the minus strand of JAVBRE010000128.1, from coordinate 42,881 downwards.
AAGGGCGCCTGCGTCATCAATACGGCCAGGGGAGACCTGCTGGACCTGGACGCGCTTATGGCTGCGCTGAACGAAGGGCGGCTGGCCGGAGCCGGGCTGGACGTCTTTTGCAAAGAGCCCATGCCGCCGGACCACCCCCTGTTCCGTATGCCGAACGTGGTCTTTACCCCGCACGCCGGAGGACTTTCGCAAGAATCCATGCTTCGGGTCTGCGCCTCCTGCCTGGACGAGGTGGCCCGCCTGCTGGCCGGGCAGCGCTCGCCCAACGCCCGCAACCCCCAGGTGACAGTATAGGTCGGTCTGCCCCATGACGTATGATCGCCCTGCTTGTTCATATTTCAAATTTAGAGAATTTCGACTTTCAAATTGTATGGAAACAGTTTCGAGAAATGTTCTAAGCAAATTAACTTTGAAAAAGTGAATTTGGTCTAAGGGCCTGCTGTAAATGATCGAAAGCCCATTTCCTTTACGGGCTTTTTAGCCCCGCCTTTCATCTGTCGAGGCCAGGGTACATTTTTTTTGTTTATTTGAAAAAAGTGAAATGCACATCACGTCTGGCATGTACTTTTCTTTCCAATTCTTCTTGAAAATCCGGGTGCGCTATTTGCAACATCGCTTTCGCGCGCTGCGCAAGATTTTTCCCTCTCAGGGAAGCAATGCCATATTCGGTGACAATATAATCTGCCAGAGAACGGGGGGTGGTAACGCCCGCTCCTTCCGCGAGGCAGGCTGATATCCGCGAGGCCTTGCCGTCAGCCGCCGTGGATGGCAGCGCTATGATGAATTTCCCCCCCTCGCAGATATGAGCGCCAAGCGCGAAATCCAGTTGCCCTCCCGTGCCGCTGACGTGCCGCGTGCCCACACTTTCGGCACAAATTTGGCCTGTTACGTCGACTTCAGTGGCGGCGTTTATCCCGACAAACTTGTTATTCAGAGCGATGATGGATGGATCGTTGGTTTCTTCAACGCGCACTATTTCAACGCTCGGATTGTTATTGACAAAATCAAAGGTTGTTTTCGTGCCCATAACAAAGGTGGAAGTGATCTTTCCGGCATGGTATCCGCGCTTCCTTCCCGTAATGACGCCTTTTTTTACTAGTTCAACGACACCATCGGCATACATTTCCGTGTGTATGCCGATATCCTTGTGATTGCTCAGACAACCCATCAGGGCGTTTGGAATGCCTCCAATACCGGTTTGCAAAGTGCAGCCGTCATCTATCAACGAGGCTACATGTTCTCCGATCTTGATCTCAACCGGACCGGATGTAACAAGCTTACTCTCAGGCAGCGGATAATCCACTTCAATGAAGTAATCGATATCTGAAATATGGATCTGAGCGCCGCAGGTTTTCGGCATTTGGGGATTAATCTCGGCAATGACGGTTTTGATCGATTCAAGCGCGCCCGGCACATAGGACGCGCAAATGCCATAGGAACAATACCCGTATGCATCCGGCGGGGATACATGAAGAACGCAGGTATCTACAGGAAAATTTTTCCGTCTGACGAGGCCGGGCTGGTTGACGAAACAGCATGGGATATAGTCCGCGCGTCCCTCGTCCATGGGTTTTCGCCCCTCTGGACTTATCATGAACGTATTATGAAAAAAGGTATCGCCATAGTCATCACGAAAATAGGGCAAGGAGCCCTCTATACGCGTATGGCTGATCTGTACGCGGTGCAATTCATCTTTGCGGCGCATGAGGGCGTCAATGAATTTCCAGGGAGCGGCATTACTGTGCTGAAACAAAACCGTATCATTGCTTTTCACCATATTTGCTGCCTGTTCGGCAGTAATTATTTTATTTTTATAAGAAAATATTGGCATGATGTCTCCTTGCCGGGATAAAACAGCGCCGCTTCTTGTGAAGCTCGAAAACGAGATTTTGAAGCAGCGCGGCCTGGATTGTCGCACCGGCGTTGCAAAGGATTTATCTCACGGTCATGTTCTGATCTTGGCCGGCGCGGCCAAAAGTTTGCATGTTTCCATAGGGCTCAAGATCATCCGCCCACACCTGGCATACATGGTCCCCCACTTGAAACAGCAATTGCCCCGACGCGTCCAAGCCGCACATTCTCCCGACAGTTTTGCAACCATTAACAGTGATGCTCGCCAAACTGCCCACATGGTCGCAGCGCGATACCCATTCGGCAAAAAGTTCGGGGCGGAGTCCCCGCCGCCAGAGATTGACGCGGCTCTCCAAAGCTTGCTGCAGACCGCGGCAAAGTCTTATGCGATCGAAGCGGAAGCCGGAAGCCTCAAACAAAGAGATCGGCGGAGGGCATATTTTGTCCGGAACAAGCTCTAGAGCGCTTGCCACATTGATTCCAATGCCAATGATGACCCCGGCTATGGCGTCAGCCGGTCCCCTGAGGCATTCCGTCAATATGCCGCATACCTTTCTTCCCTGTATCCTGACGTCATTCGGCCACTTGCAGGACGCATGAACTCCCAAAGCGTCAAGCACATCCAGAACAGCCAACGCAGGCAGCAGAGATATCCCTTGAATCTCCGGCAGTGAAATATCCAAAGATTTCCAAATCAAGCACAGGATGTTGTCCGCCGGAGCGCTTTGCCATGCCCGGCCCCTGCGCCCGCGTCCCTTTGTCTGAAAGTCCGCCAGCACCGCCGTGCCATCAGGCGCCTGCGCATGCTCCAGCCTGCGCCGCAATTCATTATTGGTTGAGTCCGTATGCTGCAAATGTATCAGCGGGGCATGCATGGCGTCATTCCAGGGCCGTTGACCAACCGTCGCCTCAACGTTTGTATCTAAAATTTGACAAGCGTATCCCCCGGGTTCACGGGATCGCCTTCGGAAACAAGGATTTCAACGACCGTACCATTGTCTTCCGCGATCACAGGGACTTCCATTTTCATGGAGTCCAGAATAATCATCTCGTCTCCGTCCTGGACGGCCTCACCAATTTTTACATTGATTTTCCAGACAGACCCCGACATGGGGCATTCTAAAATCGCCATTGTCGACTCCTTTTGTTTTCCTGCTGGCAGCTATTTTAAACCGTGGTGGGCCAATTTCGCAGCTGATGTTTGCCTATGGAATTTTTCGGCGATGCGTGAATTTCAAGCATATCTTTCATATAGTCCCGGCTTTCACGCGGGTCGATTATCTGGTGGCATCCAAATACACGGCCGAGTTCGTACACATTGTTTTCCGAAGTGTAGCTGCCGAGCGCCTCGGTATACCGTTCAGGGTCGTCTTCATAGGTAATGCCTTTCACGACATTCAAGGCTGAATGCGGGTCCATGAAACTGGTTTCGGCGCTCCACCATGCCCCCATGCACTGCACGCTCGTTGTCGTGCCCATATTAAGCACCGCCTGCCCGTAATTTTTGCGTATTTGAATGGCAAAACTCGGCACAGTGACCTGAGCCAGCGCATTCATCCAGTTCATAATTTTTCCCGGCATCCTGTGTCGTTCCCCTTCCACGCCGATGATGAATCCGGGTTGATCCACAAGCCAAAGAATTGGAATGTTATATGAATCGCATAGCACCATCATGTTGATGGTTTTGTCGCTGGCGCTATAATCCATGGCGCCTGCCAGATAATATGGATTGTTGGCGATGATCCCGACAACGCGGCCATTGATCCGCGCGAAACAGGTGGTCATTGCCCGTCCAAAGCGAGCCTTAATTTCGAACATGCTGCCCTTGTCCACAATTGCCTGAATGATTTTTTTGACGTCGTAAACCTGCGATCGTTTCTCGGGCAAAATTTCGAGGATATTTTTTACGGCGTCGTCCGACCCCTCTGGTACCTCCGCCACCGGAGACGTTGTCAGGTTGTGCGAAGGCATGTAGCTGAGAAATCGCTTAATGGTGTCAATGGCCTCATAATCAGTCTCGACGACAACATCAGCGATACCGGTAACCTGAGAATGCAGTTTCCAGCCGCCAAGATCCTCCGCCGAAACTTCGCTGTTGGTTGCGGTAGAACAGAGCCTGGGACTTGCAACCGCAAGGCAGGCCCCTTTTTTCATGACCACAAAATCACTCAGACAGGCATTCCAGCAACAAGCGCCAAAAGACGGTCCGGTGATCGCGTTGACCCAAGGGGTGGTGCGGTAACGGACGTATTTTTTGCCCAAGGCCTGGTAGTGCAGGTTCGCTGCACCCATGTTGTCGGGGATGCGCCCGCCGCCAGCTTCGCCAAGTATTATCATGGGGTACCCGTTCCGGTCGCAGACACCTTTGAGATAACTCTGTTTCTGGCTGTTATAACTGGTGGATGTAGCGCCATATACTGTAAAATCGTTGGAAATCGCTCCCACCATCCGATCGTTGACCTTTCCGAACCCCGTTATTCTGCCGTCGCAGGGAGAATCTTCGCGCTGCTCCGGCACTTCTCCTTTCACAAAAAGGCCAGATTCGCGAAATGTGCCTTTGTCCAGAAGGTATTCAAGACGCTCTCGGGCGTTCAGACTGCCCTTTGCTTTGAACTTTGCCAGTTTTTTCGGTCCGCCCATGGCAAGCGCCATTGCTTTTCGTTCTTCAAATTCCTTTATTTCTTGCTCAAATTTCATATTGCTCTCCTTCGATTTGAACGTGCGACCATTGTTTGCATTATTGCCCGGAAAAATAGGCAAGGTACAAATAATGCTTCGATATGCCGTCATAGGAGACTCTAATGCCCATAAGGGGCGGGGAATATTGCGAAGATCGAATTTCTGGGCCTCTTGGCGGGGTTGAAGCGTTGGAAGCTGCCCGGAAAAGATTCGGCCAGCTTTTCCGGTTGCGTTTCGAGAAAAGCTGGCCGCTTGATCCATGATTTTTTGTGCCTGCCCGTCTGATTGAGCGCAGCCCGCTGAAATGGTTTCGCTTGCTGTTAGAGCATTTCACACTTGAAATGCTCGCAAGGATTTGTCCGCAAATCCTTGTCGCCAAATAGGCGTAGGCGACTATTTCAAGCGTCAGAGCAAATTAGCTTTGAAAAAGTGAATTTGCTCTGACGGACGCGTAGAGGACGTCCGCTACGCGTGTAGTTAAAATCCTGTAATTTACCTATATTATTAAGATGGCCTTCTGCAGTTATCAGAATTTTTGCTGCAACTTTTTAAAGTTAAAATGCTATAAGTGCTCTGAGCGATGCGCTCCACAGGGTCAGCTCAAATCGAGCATTTCATGGCTCTGCGAAATGGATTGCGGATTTTTCCGTAATGAACGCCAGATTATATAGAAGCATCCGAGAAGCGCGAGTACAGGAACCGGGCGGGTAAAGAACAACCAGAACTGATCATCATAGATGATCAGAGATTGCTGCAGAGAACTTTCAAATCCCGGCGCGAGCACAAAACCTATTAAGAAGGTGACAAACGAATAGCCGAATTTTCTCATAAAAAACCCGAGCAATCCCATGAGAAGCATGATGCCCACGGCAAATGTCGACATATCGCCGAGATACGCTCCCGACAAACAGAGAAACATCACCACGGGCATCAAGACTGAACGGCGTAGGGCAAGAGCCCTGAAAAAAAGTCCCATGCCTATACGCGAAATGATCAGATTCATGAACCCGGCGATGAAAACCATGACGTAAATGCCGTAAATAAGATCTGGGTTTTTTTCAAAAAGTAAGGGGCCCGGCTGAATTCCGTGCATTATCAATGCACCCATGACAATGGCCGAGGTAAGGTTGCCGGGTATGCCCAATGTCAAAACAGGAATCAAATTCGAGCCGATGACGGCGTTGTTGGCCGCTTCAGGCCCCGCAATGCCTTCCAGGCATCCTGTGCCGAATTCCTCGGGGGTTTTTGAAAATTTTTTCGCCATGCCGTACCCCATGAACGCGGCCATGGTTGCGCCCAGCCCCGGAAGAGCACCGATGACGGCGCCGATGCATGAGCTTCTGAGGCACGTGGGTATCAGGCTTTTGAACTCCGCCCAGTGCAGGCGTTTTTTGTCAGGACTGACGGCCAAAGATGCCTGGGCGGCGCTTGCTGTGAACAGTAGATGCTTTTGAACCTGAAATATAACTTCGGACAGGGCAAGGGTGCCGATAGACAGGCCCATTAAGGACACTCCGACCGAAAGATCCAAGATATTGAAAAAGACAAACCGTTCTTCTCCAAACGTGTCTTGGCCGATACACGCAACGAGCATTCCCAGACAGCAGGAAATGAGTCCTTTGCCGATATTGTCGCTTTCCAGGCTCGAAACAAGGACAAGCGAAAAAACGATTATAGCGCAAAGGTCGATAGGGGCCAGCTTAATAGCAACAGATGCGAGCGGGATGGAAAAGCTGATCAGACACAAGGCCGAAAATGTGTCGCCAAAAAAACTGGAATACAGCGATACCTTTACAGCGCGGACCCCCTGCCCTTTTTGGGCAAGAGGGTATCCGTCAAAAGCCGTGGCGGCCGATTCCGGCGCTCCGGGGGTATTAATGAGGATAGAGGCGATGGACCCGCCAAACGTGCCCCCCTTATTAATGCCGATCAAAAAACCGATGGCAGCGACAGCCGACATATAAAAGGTCAGAGGAACGCAAAGGGCCACCGCTATGGCGCCGCTCAGGCCCGGAATGGCGCCGACGGTAACGCCGATAACGACCCCTATGGCAATATACAGCAAGGTTGTAGCATTCAGGGCGTCAACTGCTGCGTTGAAAAAAACATCCATTGGCCACCTCTACCTATAAATAGGGAACAGGCACATTGAGGCCATAGGTTATGAGGCAATACACGACGACAGGAACGCATATGGTTGTAACGCAAATTGCAATAAGCTTTCTTTCTCCCGAGACCCACAACAGCATGGCCAAAACAACGGCGCTTCCCAGGATGAAGCCAAGATATTGCCAGGCGGGAAAAATAAGAAACATCAAACCAAAATATTTGACTATATGAAGAACAACTTCAAGGGTGAACGGTTTCTCGCCCTTTGTGCTGATTCCCTGCCTTAGCCCCTTGCCGATTTGCAAGCCGGATATAAGCAGGATCACAGCGCAAAGAAAGGTTGGGTATGTGTCTCCGCTCAGGCCAACGTCCATTGGATTTCCGGTGTGTGGCGGTATTATCCAAAATATCATGAGCAGGCTGAACGAAAAGAGAATGATATTGACGCAAAATTCTTGTGATTTCATTATCTCTCCTTGCGTTTTCGCTCCACATCGATTCCGAAACCCTGTTGGGAGCACATACCACACGTCCCCGTGCGCCGGCCCAAATGAATAAAAGTACGCTACTTCATACTTTCAACGGACTTGATAACAAATTCGACCCGTTTTTGTTGATCTAAAATAAGCGCAAGCGTCTCTTCACTCGTCATTTGAGCAGGATTGAAATTGCCTTCCGCGAAAAATTTCAACACAGAAGGAGCTTTTGCGGCCTGGATAAGCGCTTGCCCCAAAGTTTTAACGATATCGCCAGGAAGATCTGCGGGGGCAAAATAGTGAAAACCGCTGGCATTGCCCACTTCAGGAAAACCAGCTTCTTCAGGAGATTGCGGCTTGGGGTCGCCAACCATTTTTCCAGAAAAAGTATTGAATATGCGTTTAATTTTTCCCGCCAAGACATATGTATGTTCTGGCCCTCCCCCACTGCCGGCGTCAACATGCTTGCCAAGAACGGAAGCAATGGTTTCCGCGCCTGATTTGGTAGGCACCATGCGGAATTTGACGTTCGCCTTGGCGGCGATATAACGCATCCAATATCCTTCCAGGCCGCTGGGATAACCGATGGTAATGGCCGCATTGTTTTTCTTTGCATACTCGATCATTTCAGTCAGGCTATTATAGGGAGCATCTTCCAGCGCGTATATGTTCATCTGCTGGAACGCTATTGTCGCGAGATATTTCGGGTCGCTGGCCGTAAAGGGCACCTTCCGGACCAAGGGCTCATAACAGAATCCGGAGCTCGAAGTAAAACCGATGGTGTACCCGTCGGCCGGCTTCTTCAATACATCGTTGATGGCGATGGTTCCACCCGCGCCGCCTTTGTTGACAATGACAATAGGCTGTCCGAGGATTTTTTGAAGTTCCGGGGCAATGGTGCGCGCAATGGCGTCATTCGAGCCGCCGGCATTATAGCCGACAACAACGGTGATTGGTCTTTCTGGGTAAGCGCTTATGGCGAAAGAAATGTTCATCAGAAAGGTTACTGAAAAAATGCACAGGGTAAACAGCATTTTACGCATAGGCACCTCTGAGTTTTACAGTTTTGTTCAGACCAGCCATCCACCAGAGACCGTCGGCCCGAATGGGCCATGGCGTAACCGCCCGCAGGAAGTTTTTATTTCCCCGTTACGGCCAAGCATAGAAACATCCTGACAAATCAAAACATTGCTTAATGATGATACAAAATATAAATATGACATATGCTCTTTACATTTTCGATATTCGGGCGCGCATATAAACCTGCTCGGAAACGTAATAGGAAGACTGGACAGATATGTAATGATTCGAATCATACGACGCTGCTCAGCAAAAGCACGCTGCTCAGCTAAAGAGAACAACAAAAAAATACTTCTTATAAATATAACAATGGATTTTATCCTAAAATCAATTTGACTAATGATACTAAAGAATTTTTGATTCATAAATACTCTTTGAAAAGTTAAAAATATCAGATAGATATTTATTCTTAATCTTGTTAAAATATACATGGCGGTATAACAAATGATCACTTATGCTTAGTGTCGGCTGAAACTTTCAATTACAAAAAAAGAATCGTGCGGCTTAAAATTTTCGTTATTACCAAGTACCTCGCTGCGAGCAGTTCATACAAATACTAATTTAATATCTGGGCATAGGGACAACTTATAACAGCGTTTCAGATCTTCTCGGCGGAGTTTGCGGTGCGAATATTTTTGAATCATTATGTATAGTTAATGATTTCAGGACGGATTATACCAAAGGGCTACAAATGAAACTGGAACAGCTGATTTATTTAATCACTGTCGCGGAAACAAAATCCATTTCCAAGGCCGCGCTTCAGTTGCATATTTCACAGCCGTCGATCAGCGTGGCAATAGCAGATCTTGAAAGTGAACTGGGGCAAAAGCTTTTTGAGCGGTTTCCCCACGGTACTTTTATTTGCGATGATTCCGAGAATATTCTTGAAGAAGCTAAAAATATCCTGAATTCCATCGAAAAAATAAAATCTATGTGCGCAAGAACTGCGGCAAACAAGCAGGGAATGCTTTCTATAGCCACGCTGCCTAGCATTGAATCAGTTCTTCTTGATGATATTATCTTCAGTTTCAATCAAAAATATCCTGATATTCATATTTCGAGCCATACAGTTCCTTCTGATCTTGGAATAAAAATGCTTTTTGAAGGATCTGTTGACATCAGTACACTATCTTTTTATGGAAATATCAGATTACCAGAAGATACTTATATGCAAGTTCCACTTATTCAAACTAAATTTATAGGATGTATCGCCTCAGGGCAAAAATTAGCAAAAGAAGGTGAAGTTTATTTGGAAGATCTAAGGAAGATTATACTTGTCAATGCTTTGAACAATGTTTTATTTTCGGGAATTCACAAACCTATTCTGGATATAATTACTCACACAACACAGCTGTTACAGACAAAGTCGCACCATTCCATGTTACGGATGTGCGCCAGAGGTCTGGGCGTGGCCATCCTTCCGGAGTTTATTTTTGATCATTTTAGTTCGGAATTTTCTAAAAAATTGACAAAGCTAAAAATCAAGAACAGCCTTCAGCCGATTGAGTACCGGACGGTTTATCTCAAGTCCCGGCCTCATTCTGAAGAATTGTCATACTTTATTGAGGTTATGAAATATTTTTCCGGGGACCACAAAGCTGAAATTTAGAACCCATAAGACAAAAAAAGCATTTTAGGCCATCCGCAAACATGGCTGAGCGATCAATTCTTGTATTCAGCCTGTTTTCTGGCGATTCCCTCATGATAAGCGCACCTGGGCCCGTCTGCCGCTTTACATACCTTGCGGAGCTTCGCCGCCCCCTCTTCTTTTGACCCTGCGCCATTGAGCTCACAGCGGATAGCACCCCCGTGGGATTGCGGACCGTTTTTTGGCAACCACCTTAAATGGTCCCCATGCCGTTGCTGCCGCGGCGCTTAGAGAAAATTGACTTTGAAAAAGTGAATTTTTTCTGACGGGCGCATAGCGGATGTCCACGAAGCGTGTCGTTTAACTCCTATAATTTACTTATATTATTAAGATGACCTTCAATAATTATCAGAATTTTTGATACAACTTTTAAAAGTTAATTTGCTCCAGGTTCAAGCTATCAATTCTGACTATAGGGCCATGACAAATGAGTATTTCACAAAGGAACTGCATGAACATAATGATTATATCATACCAAAATGGATACGGGCTATGGTATTGAGTATTTCATTTGATGCTGCCACGCTGCACAAGGAATACATTCTGTTTACTCAAAGATAAGCCTTGATAGTAAATATAAATAGGACAGCTATGCGCCTCGGATAAAAAGAGCTGTCAAACGTTCTTGGCTGATATTGTATCCTTCAGCGTAGTTCCGCAGTCGTTGTGGATCAATTTCTTTGTTCGGCGCTTCCCTGAAGACGGACTGCGGGGTACGCGCGGATAAGTTACCCAATGGAGGACTTAAGATGCTGAAAGGACTCTTTATTATGGTGGTAGGAATCGGGACCGTGTTTTTGTTTTTGGCCCTTCTGATCTATGCAACGCGGTTAAGCAGCTTTCTTCTCGCCCTGTATGCTGAAAAAAAGGTGCTGGAACCATCAAGCCCAAAGCCCCAACCTCAAGACAAGGAGTAACAGAGGCCATGTTGCGTCCCATTCATTTGCTTACCAGGCGTATGGGCGCCGTGCTCGCGGCGCTTCTTGTCGGCATGTTTCTTTTTCCCGGTTTCGCGGCGGCGGAAACCGGCTTGGGAACCTTCTCTCAGCCCTTCGACGGATTATGGCAGTCGACGGGTCTTTATGGTTTTTTCAGCAGCGGCGGCAAGGCGCTCATGATCGTTGTGAGCCTGGTTTTGGTGTATCTGGCCGTGGCCAAGGAATTTGAGCCTCTTTTGCTGCTGCCTATCGGTTTCGGCGGGCTGTTGTGCAACATTCCCGTGGCTGGTATCGGCGAAGCGCCTCTTGGATTTTTGTACCTCATTTATGATTTTGGCATCAATACCGGCCTGTTTCCCTTATTCATTTTCATAGGGGTCGGCGCTCTGACCGATTTTGGACCCTTGATTGCCAACCCCCGCACGGCTTTTCTGGGCGGTGCGGCGCAATTCGGCATTTTTGCGGCCATGTTGGGCGCGCTGGCCCTTTCGGATTTTATTCCCGGCATAGATTTCAATCTGAGGGAGGCGGCCAGTATAGGCATCATCGGCGGGGCGGACGGGCCAACCGCCATCTTTTTGGCTTCCCGCCTTTCTCCGGAACTGCTTGGCTCCATCGCGGTCGCCGCGTATTCCTATATGGCTTTGGTACCCATTATCCAACCCCCCATCATGCGTATGCTGACTACCCCGGCCGAGCGGACCATTGTCATGCGACAGCTTCGGGTTGTGACAAAACAGGAAAAAATAATTTTCCCCCTTGTGACGTTATTGTTGTGTGCGCTGTTGCTGCCTTCCGCCGCGCCGCTCATCGGCGCATTGATGTTCGGCAACCTTGCTAAAGAATGCGGCGTTGTACCTAGACTTTCCGATACCATGCAGAATGCCTTTATCAACATCGTGACGATTTTGCTCGGTCTGGCCGTGGGATCAAAACTATCAGCCGACAGCTTTCTGACCCTGAAAACCCTGGGTATCCTGTTTCTCGGTCTGTTCGCCTTCTGCGCGGGGACAGCTGCGGGAGTTCTTTTGGGCAAGGCCATGAACGCCTTTTCCCGGACGCCCATCAACCCTCTTATCGGGGCGGCAGGCGTATCCGCCGTGCCCATGGCGGCCCGTGTGGCGCATAAGCTCGGACAGGAGTATAACCGTCGCAACTATCTGTTGATGCACGCCATGGGGCCGAACGTTGCAGGCGTCATCGGCTCCGCCGTGGTCGCGGGAGTGTTGCTGGAGCTTTGTAAGTGACGGCGCAATACTGTTTTCAAAGAGCCCTGTAATAGAGCGCGATGATTTCTTCCCTGGTCGCCGGCCGGGGGTTGTTGCCCGGGCTGCCGCTGGCGATGGCGTCGTCGGCCATTTTTTCTACCACCGTGTCAAGTTTTTCACGCGTCACGCCGAGCTGGGTCAGGCTGGGAATCTCAAGTTTTTTGATAAGTTTCTGGACCATGACCGCGCCGGTCATGGCTATGTCTTCCTTAGTCCCCTTGCCCGAAGCGCCCATGGCAACAGCAAGATCGGCATAGCGCCCGTAGTTCCCGGCAAGAGAAAATTCCGTGACCACGCCCAAAAGGGCGGCGTTGGATACGCCGTGCGCCACGTGGAACAGCGCGCCCACGGGGCGGGACATGCCATGCACCAGCGCCACCGAGGAATTGGAAAAAGCGATGCCCGCCTGCAGGGCGCCGAGAAGAACCTTGGTTCTCGCTACCATGTTGGACGGCTCGCCCCAGGCGGTGGACAAATTTTCGCAAATCAGCCTGACTGCGCTCAGGGCGTATACGTCGGCCATGGGCTGGTTTTTTCGGGAAACATAGGCTTCCATCGCGTGGGTGAGGGCGTCCATGCCCGTGGCCGCTGTGATGCCCCTGGGCATGCCCAGAGTCAGAAGCGGGTCCACGATGGCGGCGGAAGGCAAAAGATATGGACTGATGATGAGCATTTTCACATCGCGTTCGGTATCGGCGATGATGGTGGTGCACGTGGCCTCGCTCCCGGTGCCCGCCGTGGTGGGCACGGCAATGATTGGCAGTCCTATTTTCGGGATTTTGCCGATGCCGATGTAATCCTGAATTTTTCCGCCATTCACGGCCATGGCGCTGACGGCCTTGGCAACATCAATGGGGCTGCCCCCGCCGCAACCGACTATGACATGGCTTTTGGACTTCTTGCAAAGCGCCAGACATTCCGCCACATGGGCCAAGGTTGGCTCTGCGTTGACCTGGTCGTATACGGCCACTTCCAGCCCGGCCCCAGCCAAAGAATCTATGACCGATTTGATGGTGCCGGATGTGAAGAGAAAAGAATCGGTGATGACAAGAGCCCTTGTGGCGCCCATGTTTTTCGCCTCCCTGCCTGTTCGGACGGCCGCGCCTTCACCAACGCGGATAATCGGTGGGATTCTGAATATTCTGTCAGACATCGATATTGCCCCTTATGAAGGTTGTCGACCGGAAAGTCCCATCAGGTCAGGCTTAAAAATTTTTTCGTCCATGAGCTTCGGCGGCGAGTCCATTTTCGGCCGGAACCCCATCTGACCCAGAACATCCTTTTCCAGGTCGACGCCGGGCGCGATTTCCATCAGATGCAGCCCGTCGTTGCGAAGTTCGAACACAGCCCGCTCAGTGATGTATGTAACGGGCTGGCCGCGGACGGCAGCGTATTCACCGCTGAAAGTCACATGACCGACTTTTTTGATGAATTTTTTGACCAGACCCTCGCGAGCGATGCGCAGTTTACCGTCGGCAACGGTTATCTCGAGGTTTTTAGCTGTGAATGTGCCGCAGAAAAACAGACGTTTCGCGTTCTGGGTTATGTTGATAAACCCGCCGCAGCCGGTGATGTGCGATCCCAGCTTACTGACATTAATGTTGCCTGTCTCGTCGCATTCCGCGAGACCCAAATTGGCGATGTCCAGCCCACCCCCGTCGTAAAAATCGAACTGGGCGCTTTGGTCCAGAATGGCCTCGGGGTTGAGGGACAGGCCGAAATCGAATCCCCCCGCCGGAATGCCGCCCACGGAGCCGGCTTCCACGGTCAGGGTCATATAGTCGCTTATGCCTTCCTCGGCAGCCACTGCCGCGATGGCTTCGGGCATGCCTATACCGAGATTGACCACCGATCCGGGATTGAGTTCCATAGCCGCGCGGCGGCCTATAATCTTGCGTTCGTCAAAGGGCAGGGCCGGAATGCCGGCGAGCGGCAAACGGATCTCGCCGCAGCAGGCAGGGCGGGGAACCTGTCCGAAATCATCCTGGTTGCGTTCATGCCCCACCGCCACGACCACATCCACCAGAATGTGCGGCAGCTTGACCAGACGGGGATCCAGACTGCCGGCTCGCACTTTTTCTGCGACCTGGACGATGACGATGCCTCCGGAATTCCTGACGGCCTGGGCCATGGCCGTGGCGTCGCCGACCACGCCTTCGTGTTCCATGGAAACGTTGCCCTTTTCATCGGCGTAGGTGCCGCGGATAAGGCAGGCCGTGATAGGCATGGCCTTGTACAGCAACCGTTCCTGCCCGCCGATGGTGATCAGTTCCACGATGTCCTCGGTGGCGCTTTTGTTGATCTTGCCGCCGTCCAGACGGGGATCCACAAAAGTTTTCAGACCCACGTGGGTGATGGTGCCCAGATTTCCGGCGGCGATATCGCGGTAGAGCTGGGAGATGACTCCTTGAGGAAGGTTGTAGGCCGCGATCTTTTCCTCAACGGCAAGTTTTCCCAGCGCAGGCGCCATGTTCCAGTGTCCCCCGATGACCCGGGAAAGCAATTTTTCATGCCCGAGGTGATTGAGGGACTTGTTTTTTCTGTCACCCTGCCCGGCTGCGTAGACAAGGCTGAGGCCTTCGGGTTTGCCGGTTTCGAGGAAACGTTCTTCTAGGGTCTTGCTCAGGACTTCCGGATGGGCCGTCCCGATGAAGCCGTTGACGGCCAGAGTGTCGCGGTCCCTGATCAGGTCCACGGCTTCGCGGGGGGAGAGAAACCTCGTCACTGCTTTCTCCATACATAGTACTGTGGATGCCGTAGGCAAAATGCCGTGTCGGGGCGGTCGTCTTCTGGAGCTGATGCGTCGGATTTCTTGCTCAAGAATTGGTGAATTCCGGAGTTCTTTTCTTGAGAAAGGCGTCGATGCCTTCAATTTTATCCCTGGAATGACAGCAGAAACGGACGGCTTCTTGCTCACAGTAAATGGCCGACTGCAATGACATTTCCTTGGCGCGGTTCAAAACCTTCTTTGCTTCCCGAACGGCAACGGGGCCGTTTTTGCTGATTTTTTCCGCGATTTCCATGGCCCGCTCCATCAATTGTTCCGGCGGCGCCACTTCTTGCACTAACCCGATCTCCATGGCCCGTGCCGCCGGGATGTGTTCGGCCGTGAAAATTATCTTTTTAGCCTGACCCACGCCAACTATTTTCGGCAAACGGGAGAGCCCTCCCCAGCCGGGCACTATGCCAAGGGCTGTTTCCGGTAATCCGAATTTGGCCTTCTCCGAAGCTATGAGAATATCGCAGCAGATGGCAAGTTCAAGCCCTCCCCCCAGCGCCACGCCATTGATGGCGGCAATGAGGGGAACAGGAAAGTTTTCTATACAGCTGAATATCTCATGCCCCTGTTTGCTGGACCGGCAAAGAAAATCGTCCCCGCCATCACAAATTTCGCGTATATCCGCGCCAGCGATAAAAGCCTTGCCTTCGCCGGTAAGAATGACCGCTGTTAATGAAGGCTGTTCGGCCAAATATGTGAAGCACTCTAAAAATCCAAAAAGAACATCAAAATTGATCGAGTTGACAGGTGGGTTGTTCACCGTAATCACGGCAACTGAACCATGCACGGCGCACCGTATCGTGCGTTTGAACTCCATTCGGGCCTCCTTGCTTCAAATCGATCTCGTAAAATTTTTGTGACGGACCAGGTGTGTAAAGAAAAGCGCAACAATCAGCAGGTTTCTCGGCCGGTGAGTTGCCTGCGCTCCGGCATCGGCTTTCCTTATTTGTACAGGTAAAAGCCTTGTCCGGTTTTCCTGCCGAGGCGCCCTGAATCGGTAAGCCGCTGGATGCAGGGACTCGGTCTGAAGCGGTCGCCATAAGCATCAAAAAGGATTCGGTCCACATTCATGTGCAGGTCAAGGCCGATGACGTCCAAAAGCTTGAACACCCCTACAGGATGTCCAAGTCCATGCAAACAGACGGTGTCCACGTCTTCGACGGAGCATACTCCTTCTTCGACCAGGCGGCAGGCTTCGAGATAAAAAGCGGCGAACATGCGGTTAAGGGCAAAGCCGACGACATCCTTAACTTTCACGGGGACTTTCCCGATGGCAGATAACAAGGCCATGGTTTCAGTCACCACCTCTTCCGAACTCTGAAGTGCCGGGATAACCTCTACCAGCTTCATGACGCTGGCCGGCGAGTTAAAATGCGTGCCGATAAAGCGCTGGGCTCGTTTTGCGCTGAGAACGGCAGCAAGTTTGGTTATGGATATGCTTGATGTGTTGCTGGCGATGATCGCGTCTTTTTTGCAGACCGCATCCAAGGCTTTGTAAATCTCGTGTTTCACTTCCAGCACTTCGACAATCGCTTCAACGACAAAATCGCAGCCCGCCATATCCGCGACGGTTCCCGTAGGGGTAATCCTGCCCAAATATTGTTCTTTTGTTTCCTGATCCAATTTTCCATTGGTGATATGTTTGTTCAGAATTGCGGCGAGCTTGGCTTTGCCTTTTTCTGCATTTTCCTGACTTACATCGCTCATAATGACGTCATAGCCGAACCGGGCAAAGCAGAGTGCTATTTCAGCTCCCATCATTCCAGCGCCCACGACACCGATTTTTTGCATGACCATTTCCAGTCCCTCAGTTTGGCGATTTATTGACAATTTTCAATGATGGCGGCCATGCCTTGGCCGCCGCCGATGCACAACGAGACCACTCCATAACGAGCGTTACGCCGCTTTAGCTCATGGATTGCGGTAGTCATGAGGCGGGTGCCGCTGCTGGCAAGAGCATGGCCGTGGGCGATGGCTCCTCCGTTGACGTTCACTCGTTTGTACAACTCAGTCCCCATATCCATTCCCAATTCTTTAAGGCATCCAAGGCTTTGGGCAGCGAAAGCTTCGTTGATTTCAAAAAGGTCTATGTCTTCAAGGGTAAGTCCTGCTTTGTCCAAAGCTTTCCTGATGGCCGGAACAGGGCCAAGCCCCATGTAGCGGGGATCAACACCGGCTCTGCTTGTGGCCAGGATGCGGGCCAGAGGGTTACACCCGAGGCTTCTCGCCTTTTCTTCGCTCATGACCACGACGGCCGAAGCGCCGTCATTCATTCCCGAAGAGTTGCCCGGGGTGACCGTGCCATCCTTTTTAAAGACGGGCCGCAACTTGGCAAGTATTTCAAGAGTGGTGTCAGGTCTGAGATGTTCGTCAGCATCAAAAATAAAACTGGATTTTCGGAGCACGACTTCAAAGGGAACTATCTCTTCTTTAAATTTTCCCTCCGCTTGCGCAGCCTTCATCTTGCGGATGCTGTCCAGCGCGAAGTTATCCTGCTCCTCGCGGGTAATCTGATATTTTTCAGCCACATTTTCCGCTGTCAGACCCATGTTGAGATCCGGAAACATAGAGACCGGTTGCGCAATACTGACGCCGTGGGTAAATGCATCATGAAGCATCTTGTTGCCAAGCTGCAATGGTTCGGATCTAGCTGAAGGCGGCAGACTGTAGAGCATACGAGACATGGTTTCTACGCCGCCGGCTAAAACGATTTCCGCTTCACCGGCGGCTATCTGATACGTTGCGCCCGCAACAGCCTGTAACGAGGACGCGCATTGCCTGTCCACAGTGTACGCTGAAATTTCTTGGGGAATACCGGCAAGAAGCGAAGCGCACCTAGCAACGTTCGGCGTATACCCGAATACATCGCCCATGATGACTTCATCCACGTCTTTCGCTTTTACTCCGGAACGTCTGAGCGCTTCCTTGAGAACGGCAGCGCCAAGATCCTGCGCTTCAACTGTTTTTAAACTACCGAGGTAAGCACCCACCGCTGTTCTGACCGCACTTGTTATGACGTAATTTTTCATAATTTACTCTTTATCTGTTTCGTGTCATAATACGATGTTGGTTCTGCATATTGACGCACTTTTGCGCACGTTCCTTTATTTGACCGTGTGACATTTTTTGTTTCCCGCCATCAACAGGCCGGCATTTCACCTTCTGGTATATATCTCGTTGCATAATCATCAAAAGGGATGCAAATAATAATTTGGTATCCGGCCATAGGGGATACCTATGAGGCGGGTTGGGGTAGGTCGTCAAATTCGGACGCCATGTTAAGCGGCAATCGGCAGTTTTGGTTTCGGCAAGTATTCACCAGGTTTTGGAGCCTGTTCAGGTAGAGCATAGGTTCGGCATCTGCTTGATAAAATAAAAGAAAAGAGTGAAGGCGTTTTTCTGTTACGGAAAAACGCCTTCACCTGTCGCGGGATCAAGGGGCATCGCGTTCCTTTACGGAAGCGCTGATTCATTCGCCTTTCGGAAAGGCCGAGTTTTTTTGTTTGGCAAGGCGCGAGCTTTTTTTCAAGCAGCGGCTGGACTCTTCCGTCCTGCCCTGCTTGAAAAAAGGCGAGCAACGCAGTCCAAACGGAATAAATCGGCGTTTCCCTAAAATACGCCTTTCAGGCCGTGCTGGCGCAGGGCCGCGTCACAGCCGCCCAGATGGTAGAGCAGGTGGCCGGTGAGCAGCACCATGATGCCCGCGTTGCTGAACTCGCGCTTCATGCGGGCGGACGCGCCCTCGTGTATTTGGGGCAGCGCCGCGTCGTTCAAAGAGCCGATCCAGGCGTCGGCCGCCGCCTTCACCTTTTGCGCGTACAGCTTCATGGCCGTCTTGGTGGGCGCGGCGCATTCGGCCACGGCGGAAAGGCTCGTTCCTTCGGGACAGGGACCGGGGTCCGATTCCGCCCCGGCGGGAATAATGAAGAAGTTCGTGGCGGAAAGGCCGTGGTACATCTGCTGCCAGACGGGCCAGCCGCCGAATTTCTCGCGCCAGATCTCTTCGGGGCAGGTTTCGATGAACTGCATGGCCAGAGAGAAGGCGAACTCAAAATTGCCCCGCTGGGCATGGACGATGGCGTTGGACATGAAAGCCTCCTTGCGCCGGCTGCGCCGGAAAAGCGGATTGTAAGAAAGAAGGCTTCATGATACCGCAAAAGGCCGTTATGGCAAATAATACGGCATCAGATAATTTCGAAGCGGCCTTTACCTGGCGGGGCTTCGGCCGGGGAATGCGCCTTGCGCTGCCCCTGCTGCTGGGCTATCTGCCCGTGGCCTTCGCCTTTGGCGTGCTGGCGGACAAGGCGGGATTCAACCCGCTCCAGGCCGGGCTGATGAGCCTTTTCGTCTACGCGGGGTCCTCGCAGCTGATCGCCGTGGACATGCTCATGGCGGGCCTGGGCGCGCCGTCGATCATTCTGACCACTTTTGTCGTCAACTTGCGCCACCTGCTCATGTCCGCGGCGGTCACGCCCCACCTGGCCAGTTGGAAACCCCTGCACCAGGCCCTGTTCAGCATGGAACTGACGGACGAGACTTTTGCCCTGCACATGGGCCGCTTTGCCGCGCGCGGCGTGGACAAGGGGGAGGTCTTCGGCGTCAACGTCACGGCCCATCTGGTCTGGGCTCTGGGTGGCGGGGTGGGGGCTTTTTTGGGCGGCGGCATCGGCGACGTGCGGCCCCTGGGGCTGGATTACGCGCTGCCGGCCATGTTTCTGGCCCTGCTGCTGCCGCATTGCCGCATTCCCCGACGGGTGCTGGCAGCTCTCGTCGGCGGAGGCGTATCGGTGTTTCTGACTCTGGCCGGGGCCAAGGACTGGAGCGTGATCGTCGCCACGCTCGCCGCGGCCACAGGCGTCACCGCCTGCATGATCCTGCGGGAAAGGAAGGACCATGCCTGACCTTGTGCTGCTTATCGGAGGCATGGCCTTTGTGACGTATATTCCGCGCGCCCTGCCGCTGTTGCTGCTTTCATCGCGCAAACTGCCGCCCGTGGTGGGGCGCTGGCTGGAGCTCATTCCTCCGGCCGTGCTGTCGGCCCTGCTGCTGCCGGCCCTGGTTCTGGGCAAACGGGAAGGGCTGCCCGTGCTGGATATCTCTTTGGACAACGCTTTTCTTTTGGCCGCGCTGCCCACGATCATGGCCTGGTTCGCGACGCGCAGTTTTTTCGGCACGGTGGCGGCGGGGATGGCCTGCGTGGCGTCTCTTCGATTTTTTTTCGGATATGTATAGGGAAGCGCTGATTTATTCCGTTTGGACTGCGTTGCTCGCCTTTTTTCAAGCAGGGGAGGACGGAAGAGTCCAGCCTCTGCTTGAAAAAAAGCTCTTTGACGAAGTAATTGTCCGCGATCCGCCCGTTCAACCCCGGCCCAGAAAAGGCATGGTATTGGGCATGATGATCATGGACGGCACGCAGATGTCCTTGGGCAGATGGGCCATATACACCACGGTCCGGGCCGCCAGATCCACATCCATGCGCGGTTCGGGCCGCATGGAACCGTCGGCCTGCAGCATGCCCCGTTCCATGACCTCGGTGCGTTCGACGGCCGCGTTGCCGATGTCGATCTGGCAGCAGCTGATGCCGTGTTCGCGTCCTTCCAGGCTGAGGGCCTTGGTCAGGCCGCTGACGGCGTGCTTTGAGGCCGTATACGCGATGCCGTGAGGTCGCGGCGCGTGGGCCGCGATGGATCCGTTGTTGATGATGCGTCCGCCTTTGGGGTTTTGGGCCTTCATGGCGCGAAAAGCCGCCTGGGCGCAAAGAAAACTGCCCGTCAGGTTGACGTCGATGACCCGCCGCCACTCGGCCGAGGGGATGTCTTCCAGCGGCGTTGGCGGCAAATTGGCGCCCGCGTTGTTGAACAAAAGGTCGACGCGGCCGAATTCACGCAAGGTCGCGGCAAAAAGCTCGTTCACCGCATTCTCGTCGGTCACGTCGCCGACAAGGGCCAGCATGCGCGCGGAATCCGCCCCGGCCAGGGCCACGGTTTCCGCCAGTTCTTTTTGCCGTCGGGCGAAGACGGCCACATAAAACCAGTCGGCCGCGAGAGCAAGGGCCACGGCCCGGCCTATGCCGGAACTGGCGCCGGTAATGACGGCGACGCGTTTGGGAGTATCCATCTTTTCTCCTTGCGCGGCAGCTTTGGCCGGACGCGCAAGGCGCGCGTCCGGCCGCCGGAGCAGGCATATATGCTGACCCAAAACCCGGCGGCTGTCAATTTATCCAAGCAGCAGCACGCGCCAGCGAATCGGAAGAACATTGTGTTCCCAAGAGCGCCGGTATACCAGCAAAGCCTGACCCTGGTCCGCGGGCGCGACCAGGGTCAGCCGCTGCCCGGCCGCGGCGCCGAGCAGTTTGCTCCGGGTGCTGTAGATGACTTCCGACCCAGTCTGGCGCACGTCGCCTCCGGGCGCCAACTCCCAAGTATAACCCGTTCCGCTGATGACCCCAAGTTCCAGGGTAAAGGGCACACCCGGCCGCACCCGCCTGTATTCCACGTCGCCGCCCCGTTCAGCCAGGCCGGCGGGCAGGCGTACGACGCGCTCTGCCTCGCCCGGAATCTTCAGGCGCAGTTCTCTGCCGCCTTCGACGTAGCGCAGGGAAACCTGGCCCAGGCTGTCGCTTTCGCCCCGTTCCAGTTCGAGCCCCACCCTGTCGTGCAGCGAGAGAACAGCCCCCTGTATGGGCGTATCGTCGGAATACAAGGTAAAGACAACGGTTTTTTGTTCTTGCCTCCGCCGGGTCTCGGCCGGCGCGGATTCGGGCGAAAAGGCCAGGGTGAGCAGCGAGGCGGCAAACAGGAAAAGAAAATATTTTGTAAGCCCGTTCATAAAAATCCCCCTTTTGAATAGAAGTCATTTCATAATTCATTATGAAGTGGCTTCTAACGCCGGGCGGCAGTCCGGCGCGCCGCAGGCGGCGGCGTGAGCGAGCCGAAAACCACGCTTTTCGGCGGAGCGATCTTCATAAATCGGCCAATGGCCGATTTATGAAATGAGTACCAGGCACGATGCCATAATGCCCTGAACAGCGGACATGATGGTCTACCTTGAAACGATAGCATGTTTTTATGTCCGTTGCCATGTGTCAGTGCAATTTTTCGACAACATTTCTTAAAAAAGAGGTCCGGAAAACTTGCAAGGGCTTTTGTCCTGGGCTATACCCAGTTGCTCGGCAACGCTGTGCCGTTACCATTCCCTTTCCCTTCACGCTTTTGATCGGCAGGCCGTGCAACGGACCTGCTTTTTTTACGCCCTTAGGGCCGGAGCATTTCAGACTCAAAATGCCCGCAAGGATTGCCCTCAAATTCTTGCCGCGAAATAGGCGCAGGCGACAATTTCGCAGGACAGCGGAATTGGACGGCAAAGCCGCCCCGAAGGGGTGAGGGCCAGGATGGCCCGAATCAACTTGGCTCGCCGTTAAGCGGCTATTTCAAGCGTTACTAACTCTAAAGGACGGATTATGCCCAGACGCACGGATTTGAAACGCATCATGGTAATCGGCTCCGGTCCCATCGTCATCGGGCAGGCCTGCGAGTTCGACTATTCGGGTACCCAGGCGGTCAAGGCCCTGAAAGAAGAAGGCTACGAGGTGGTGCTGGTCAACTCCAACCCGGCCACCATCATGACCGACCCGAACCTAGCCGACCGCACGTATATCGAGCCCATTGAACTGGAAACCGTGGCCGCCATCGTGCGCAAAGAGCGGCCCGACGCCATTTTGCCCACCCTGGGCGGGCAGACGGCCCTGAATACGGCCCTGAAACTGGCGGAAGCGGGCGTTCTGGACGAATGCGGGGTAGAACTTCTGGGCGCGGACCGCCACGTTATTGCGCGGGCGGAAAGCCGCGAGCTGTTTCGCGAATGCATGGCTTCCATCAACCTTGCCATGCCGGCCAGCGCCATTGCCCACAGCATGGACGACGTGCGTTCCATCGCCGCGACGCTGCCTTTTCCCATCATTATCCGGCCCGGTTTCACCCTTGGCGGCGCGGGCGGCGGAGTGGCCTACAACCTGGAAGACCTGGAAGAAATCGCCTCGCGGGGCCTCGCCGCCAGCATGACCGGCGAAATTCTGCTGGAACAGTCCGTGCTCGGCTGGAAGGAAATAGAGATCGAAATCATCCGCGACAGAGCGGACGTCTGCATCATTGTCTGCACCATTGAAAACTTTGACCCCATGGGCGTGCACACGGGCGACTCCATCACCGTGGCCCCGGCCATGACCCTGAGCCCGGCGGAAATCGACATCGTGATCAAAGCCTCCGAATCCATCATGCGCGCCGTGGGCATGATGGGCGGCGGCGCGAACATCCAGTTCGCCATGCATCCGGAAACGAGCGAGCTGGTGGTCATCGAAATGAACCCGCGCGTGTCGCGTTCTTCCGCGCTGGCCTCTAAAGCCACGGGGGTGCCCATCGCCCGCATCTCGGCCAAGCTGGCCGTGGGCTATGCGCTGTCGGAAATCGCGGGCAGCAGGCCCGGCATGACCATGGCCGACTACGTGCCGGATATTGATTACGTGGTGGCGAAAATTCCCCGCTTCACCTTTGAAAAATTCCCCGGCGCCAAGGACGAGCTGACCACGTCCATGAAAAGCGTGGGGGAGGCAATGAGCATCGGCAAGACTTTTCAGGAAGCCTTGCAAAAGGGTCTGCGCTCGCTGGAAGTGGGCGCGGGGGGCCTGGGCCGCGATTTTCGCGCCCGGCTGCCGGAAAGGGAAGAAATTGTCGCCAAACTGCGCACGCCCAATTCCAACCGCATTTTTTATGTGCGCCTGGCCATGCTGGCCGGCATGAGCAATGCCGAAATCAATGAGATAACCGCCATTGATCCCTGGTTTCTGAATGAAGTCAGATCGCTGGTGGATCTGGAATGCGAAGTCCGCGATTTTGCCAAGGCCAACTCCATGACCGTGGAGAACCCGGAACTGGGCGAACTGCTGCGCAAAGCCAAAGATGCGGGTTTTTCCAACCGTCAGTTGGCCGAGATGTGGAAGCGGCCGGAATCGGACGTGGCGGAACTTGCCGGTCAGTTCCATCTGGCCCCGCTGTTCGGGCCGGTGACCACCTACGCGGGCAAGGCTTCGGGCGGTTCCCCCTATTACTACTCCACTTACGGCAGACCCGCGGGCGCGTCGACAAACCCGGCCCGGGGCGGGGATGCGGGCAAGGATACGGTCATCATTCTGGGCGGCGGCCCCAACCGCATCGGGCAGGGCATCGAGTTCGACTATTGCTGCTGCCACGCGGCTTTCGTTCTCAAAGACCTGGGCTGCACGGCGGTGATGGTCAACTCCAATCCGGAAACCGTGTCCACGGACTTTGACACCTCCGACCGTCTGTACTTTGAACCCCTGACCTTTGAAGACGTCATGGCCATCGTGGCTGTAGAACAACCCAGAGGCGTCATCGTGCAGTTCGGCGGCCAGACCCCGTTGAATCTGGCCGTGCCGCTCATGCGCGCCGGGGTTCCCATCCTGGGCACCAGCCCCGACGCCATCGACCGGGCCGAAGACCGAGAGCGTTTTCAGGCTCTTATAGCCAAGTTGGGCCTGCGTCAGCCGGAAAGCGCCACGGCCATGACCCTGAAAGAGGCAGCGGCCGCCGCGCGGGCCATCGGCTACCCGGTGCTGATGCGGCCTTCGTACGTGCTGGGCGGGCGGGCCATGCGCATTGTTTACGACGACGCGGAACTGGAAGAGGGTTTCGCGGAAATCATCGCGGCCACCGCGCCCGAACATCCGATACTTATCGACAGCTTTTTGGAATCGGCCACCGAAGTGGACGTGGACGCTCTGTCTGACGGTACGGACACCTATGTCGCGGGGAACATGGAACATATCGAAGAAGCGGGCATCCACTCCGGCGATTCGGCCTGTGTGCTGCCTCCGCACACTCTGCCCCGGGAAGTCACGGACGAGTTGACCCGCCAGACCAAGGCCCTGGCCAAAGAGCTGCGGGTGGTGGGGCTTATGAACATCCAGTTCGCGGTCAAGGACGGCGCGGTGTATATTCTGGAAGTCAACCCCAGGGCCAGCCGTACGGTGCCCTTTGTCTCAAAGGCCACGGGCGTGCCGCTGGCCCGTCTGGCCGTGCAAGTCATGCTGGGCGCGAAATTGACGGACCTGAATATCGAAACCGGCCGCAAGGGCGGCTTCATGTCCGTGAAAGAGGCGGTTTTTCCCTTCAACCGCTTCCCCGGCGTGGACATTCTGCTGGGACCGGAAATGCGTTCCACCGGCGAAGTCATGGGCATCGCCCCCAGCTTCGAGGAAGCCTATATGAAGGCCCAACTCGGCGCGGGAAGCCGTCTGCCCCAAGGCGGCAAGGTCTTTATCTCGGTCAATGACCGGGACAAGGCCGCGGTTACCGATGTTGCCCGGCTCTATTACGAGCTGGGCTTCGAGGTGCTGGCGACTTCCGGCACGGCGGCCCTGCTGGCGGCGAACGGCGTGCCCTGCCTGAAGGTGCTCAAGGTGCACGAGGGCCGACCCAACATTGTGGACTTGATCAAGAACAACGAGGTAAGCTTGGTCATCAACACAGCTTCGGGCAAGCGTACGGTTCTGGATTCGAAAGCCATCCGCCAGGGCGCGCTGCTCTATGGCGTGCCCTACTGCACGACCCTGGCCGGGGCCAAAGCCTGCGCGCTGGCGCTTGCGGACTCGAAAAAACACGGACTCTCCGTGCGCAGCATTCAGGAATATTACGGCTGAGGCGTTTTGCGCGGGCAGAGGCTCCGCCCTGCGCCCCGCCAGGGGCATGATGCCCCTTGACCCCGCAATGGCAAGGCAATTGAAGCCTCGCTGCGTATGCAACGGACCCCGGTATGCCGGGGTCCGTTCGTTTTCGGGCCGGAGCTTTCACGGCCGGGGCAGAATGGAGGGCTTTCGGCAAATGTCATTGCGACATAACGCTAATCGGAAAAATATGTTTGACAATCATGCAAAGTCATGTAACCACCAACTCTGAGGCCGAGTTTCACGTGCAAGGCGGCAACCATGCGGCGCCATGTATGTCGAAGATGATCGATATCGATATTTTTGTATAACAACAGCAAAATATTCGTTCAAACTGCAACAACCCCAAATTCATTTAATCTGACAATCTTGCCCCAACACTTTTCGTTTTTGTCTATCTTGTCCCCTAAGTAGTGGTGCTTCAGAAGTTTTGCAAATCCCTTGCAAACAGACCTCAAAAAGGGAGCTGAATCATGAAAACGTTTACCGCTATAGTGTCAAGTTTGGCTTTGCTCGTCCTGGGCGTTTTGGCTGTTTTTGTCGAACCTGCCGAAGCCGCTCCCCATCGGGTCAATATCGCCACAGCAACAACGGGCGGCGCATATTATCCGATCGGAAATTCCATGGCCCAGATCTGGAACAAAAATCTTGCGGGCAAGGTTCGCGCTTCCGCGCAAGCGACGGCGGGAACGCCGCAGAACATTGAACTGATGATGGATGGCGAGGTGCAGATCGCCATCGGTCAGAACGGCGTCTGTTATTACGGCTACCACGCCACGGAAACCTACAAGGGACAGCCCGGCTTTCCGTACAAGAATATGCGCGGCATGTTCACGCTCTATCCGAACGTCATGCAGTGGGTTGTCCGCAAAGATTCGGGCATCAAGAGCGTCGCCGATATGAAGGACAAGCGTATCGTTCCCGGGCAGGTGGCCAGCGCGACGGAAATTAACAGCCGCGAAATGCTTTCCGTGTACGGTCTGAACTACATGAAGGACAAGGGCGAGATCAATGTGAAAGCCGAATACCTCGGCTACAATGAAACCGGCGATCAGATAAAGAACGGCCAGCTTGACGCCACCCATATCGCCGGCGGCGTGCCGACTGCCGTCGTTATCGACATACTCTCGGCTGACGCCGGGGAACTTATCTCCATGGAAGAGGGCAAAATCAAGGAAATCTGCCAGAAGTACCCCTGGTACTTTCCCTACACCATCCCCGCCGGATCGTACCCGAAGCAGGACAAGGACATCAAAACCATAGCGCTGTCGAACATTCTCTTCACTGACGCCAAGCTGCCCAACGACCTCATCTACATGCTGACGAAAGCGACCTACGATTTTCACAAAGACATGGTCATAGGGCATCGCGCCACGGAATACACCGTTGAAGCGAATGCCTTCAAGGGCATGACGATTCCTCTGCACCCGGGTTCCATCAAATATTTCGAAGAAAAGGGCATAGCGGTGCCCAAGGAACTGAAACCGTAACTCAAAAAGCGTCCGCACGTGACGCGCGGAGACAAAAGGCGCTTTCGCGAGAGCGGAAGCGCCCTGTCCCGCGCGCCGTATCCGCTCGGGGGTATTCGCATACTGCAAAGGAGGATTCCAATGGCTAACGATAACTTGCAGGCCCGGCCTCCCGCGGGAGCGGTCGAGGAAATATCACAGGAAAAAGCGCAGGAGGTGTTGAAGAAAATCGACAAGGAGTCGAGTTTCCGCACGACCTCCGGCGGATGGGCAAAGCTGGTCGCTTTTGTGGCCATGGCGATGTCCGTCTACCATCTGGTCACATCTTCCGGCCTGTGGATTTTGCCGGCCATGCATCACCGCAGTATCCACCTGGCCTTTCTCATGGCGCTCACGTTCCTTCTCTATCCCGCCTTCGGCAAGAAAGCCAAGGGCGCCGCGCCGTCCTTTTTCGATCTTGTCTGGCTTGCCCTCGCGCTGGCCTCAAGTCTATACATTCTTTTCTATTTCGACGAATTCAGCATTCGGGGCCGCGCCATCACCAGAGACTACATCTTTGGCGGCATCGCCATTGTGTGTTCCCTTGAGGCCACGAGACGGACCGTGGGCAAGGAGCTCATGATCCTCTCGATGGTCTTTCTGGCTTACGGGCTCTGGGGCGAATATATTCCCGGCGTACTCGGGCACACCGGGTTTTCGCTGCGGCGCATCATTTATCAGATCTTCCTTTCTTCCGAGGGTATTTTCGGCACCGCCCTGGGCGTTTCATCCACCTACATTTTCCTGTTCATCCTGTTCGGCGCGTTCCTGGCAGAGACGGGGATGGGCGAGTTCATCAAGGACCTGTCCATGTGCCTGGCCGGCCGCACCATCGGCGGCGAAGCCAAGGTCGCCATAGTTTCCTGCGGGCTGATGGGCACTATCAACGGCAGCGCTGTGGGCAACGTCGCCGCCACGGGAACGTTCACCATCCCCATGATGCGGTCCGCCGGCTTTCAACCCGTCTTTTCGGCGGCTCTCGTCGCGGCCGCCGGGACAGGGGGCATGATCATGCCGCCCGTCATGGGCTCGGCCTCGTTCATCATGGCCGAGTATCTGGGCGTTCACTATTCGCAGATAATGATCGCCGCCGCCATTCCGGCGATCCTCTACTATATCTCCCAGTATGCCTACGTCCACATCGAGGCCAAGAAACTGGGCATGCGGCTCACGCCCAGCGAACGCATCGCCTCCGTGAAGGTGGTCATGCGGCGCCAGGGGTACCATACCATCCCGATTACCGTGATAGTTTACCTTCTTCTGATCGGGCGCACGCCTCTCTACGCCGCGTTTTACGGTATCGTCAGTTCGGTTCTGGTCACGCTGGCGGTCAGCGTCTACAAAAAGACCGCGAAAGAGACGCTTATCTCTTTCCGGCGCGCGCTTGAATCCGGCGCTCGGCAGTGCGTCAGCGTCGGCATCGCCTGTGCGGTCGTCGGCATCATTATCGGCATTACCAACCTGAGCGGGCTCGGCCTTGTTCTGGGCAACAGCATTGTGGAAATCGCGGCCGGAAGCATTTTGTTCACCGCCATCCTGACCATGGTCGTCTGCATCATCCTGGGCATGGGGCTGCCGACCACGGCCTGCTATATCATCACGGCCACCATCGCGGCCCCGGCGCTGCTGACCATGGGCGTTAATCCGCTCGCCGCCCACATGTTCTGCTATTACTTCGCCTGTCTTTCGAACCTCACGCCTCCGGTAGCCATAGCCTCTTACGGCGCGGCGGGCATTTCCGGCCAGAACCCCTCGCAGGTCGGCTGGCGGGGCTTCAGCATCGCCCTGCCGGGGTTCATCATTCCTTTCACCTTCATATACTCGCCGGCTCTGCTTTTTGTGGGCGACGACATGACCGCCGTCGCGATCGCGGCGGCGACGGCTCTCATCGGCGTCATTGCGGCTTCTGCGGCGATGCAGGGCTATATCAACAGACCGATGAACATTTTTTTCCGCCTGTTGCTTTTTGTCGGGGCCTGTCTGCTCATCTTCCCCGGCCTTGTGACTGACGCCTTGGGGCTTGCAATTTGTGCCGGGATTTATTTATTGCAAAGAATGCCGGCCGTTTCGAAGCCTGAATCCGAAACGGTGTCGTGACAAGCGGAGGGCTTCGGATGAAAAAGGATACTGAAAGCTACGATGTGCTTATCGTCGGCGCCGGCGTCGTGGGTAACGCCATTGCCCGCGAGCTGGCGCGTTACGACCTGAAAATAGGCGTGCTCGAAAAGGAGCCGGACGTGGCTCTCGGCACGAGCAGCCGCAACAGCGGCGTCGTGCATTCGGGCATCAATTACAAGCCGGGGACGCGGCGGGCCATACTGAACGTGCGGGGCAACGCCATGATGGACGAGCTCTGCGCGGCTCTGAAAGTGCCCATCAAACGGATCGGCAAGCTGACCGTGGCCCTGACCAAAGAGGATCTGCCGGGGCTGCACAAACAGCGCGAACAGGGAGAGGCCAACGGTGTGCCGGGCATGGAGTTGATGGACAACGCCGCCATGCAGAAAATCCAGCCCGGCATTGAGGGCATTCTCGGTCTGTGGACGCCGTCGAGCGGCATCATTTTGCCCTACGGTCTGACCATAGCGCTGGCGGAAAATGCGCAGGCCAACGGCGTCGTCTATCATCTCTGCCACAAGGCGGAGAAGATCTCCGTGCGCGAGAACGAAACCGGACGCTTTCAGGTGGAAGCGACCAACCTGAAGGATGGCGCGAAGCGCAGCTTCCGGTCCCGCGTGTTCGTCAATTCCGCGGGCCTGCATGCGGATGAAATCAGCCGCATGGTCGGCGTCGACGACGGCGTTATCTGGGCCTGTCGGGGCGAGTACTTCGTTCTGGACAAACGGCTCGACGGTTCGCTCAAAACGTTGATCTATCCGGTGCCTGGTCCCAACGATCCGGGGTTGGGCATTCATCTTACGCCGACGGTGGACGGCAATATCCTCATCGGCCCCAGCGCCCAGTACATTCCGGACGAGGACCGGGAGGACTACCGCGCCACAGCGGCGATCATGCGTGACCTCAAACGCGAAGGCCTGCGCCTGCTGCCGGACCTGGCGGCGAGCGACTTCATCCGCAATTTTTCGGGCAATCGTCCGAAGCAGACCCCGCCGGAAGTCGGAGGCAACGCCGACTTCACCGTCGAGGAGACCGCGGTTTCCGGCTTCATCCGGCTCCAGGGCATCGAAAGTCCGGGGCTGACCAGTTCCCCGGCCATCGCCCAGGAAGTGCGCGATCTTGTGGGCAGGCGCATCGAGCTCAGGCGCCGCGACGACTTTGTCGCCGAGCGGCCCGGTTTTGTAGGGCACTTCTCGCACCTGCCGCTGGAACAGCGTCTGGATCTGATCCGTTCGGAACCGGAGTACGGCGAGATTATCTGCCGCTGCGAGCAGATCACGAAAAAAGAGATCCGGGACGCCATCGAAAATCCGCTCGGCGCCTGGACGATGATGAGCATCAAATACCGCGCGCGGGCCATGATGGGCCGCTGCCAGGGCGGCTTCTGCGTGCCGCGCATCGTGCGGATGCTGCGGGACGAGTACGGCTACGGGCCGGAAAATTACAGCATGCGGGGCGGAGGCTCTTACATGTTCACGGGGTTGGCCCACAAATACGGGGAAAGCCGGAAAGGAGGCGTCAGGCCATGACGAGCCCCAAGGCAAAAACAGCCCGTCGCGGCGTTGTAGTGATCGGCGGCGGTCCGGCCGGACTGGCCGCGGCCATTGCCGCCAAAGAAGCCGGCTGCGCGGATGTTTTGCTCATTGAGCGCGACAGGCGGCTCGGCGGCATTCTGAACCAGTGCATTCACGACGGTTTCGGCCTGCACCGCTTCAAGGAGGCGCTTTCCGGCCCGGAATACGCCGCGCGGGATATCGCCCGCCTGCATGACCTTGGCGTCGACGTCATGCTGAACACCATAGTCCTGAATCTCTCGGCCGGCAGAAAGCTGCTGCTCTCCCGATCCGGAGAATTGCGGGAAATTCAGGCCGACGCCGTGGTTCTGGCCATGGGCTGCCGCGAACGGGCGCGGGGCGCGCTTTCCATACCCGGCCACCGGCCCTCGGGCGTGTACACGGCGGGCGCGGCGCAGAACTTCGTGAACATGGAAAACATCATGCCAGGCGCCAGGGTGGTTATTCTCGGGTCCGGCGACATCGGCCTGATCATGGCCCGCCGCATGACCCTTGAAGGGGCGCGCGTCGAAGCCGTCTTCGAACTGCTGCCCTATTCCAGCGGGCTGCCCCGCAATATCCAGCAATGCCTCGTGGACTACGGCATCCCGCTCTATCTGAGCACCACGGTTGTCGAAACCGTCGGTATGGAACGGCTTGAAGGCGTGCGCGTGGCCGAAGTGGACGAAGCGCGCAATCCCGTTCCGGGCACGGAACGCTTCGTGCCCTGTGACACGCTGCTGCTTTCCGTCGGGCTTATTCCGGAAAATGAACTGGCCCGCGAAGCAGGGGTCGTTCTCGATCCCGTCACCGGCGGGCCGAAAGTGGACGATTGCTGCATGACGAGCGTGTCCGGCCTCTTTTCCTGCGGCAACGCGCTGCACGTGCACGACCTTGTGGACTGGGTGTCCGAGGAGGCCGCACGCGCCGGCGCGTGCGCCGCCGCCCACGTCGAGAAAAGGACGGAGTCGGGGCGCCGCGTACGGGTCGTTTCCGGAAAAGGCGTACGCTACGTTTTGCCGGATACGATCCGCGCCGGCGCTGATTTTCACGATATGACCGGTTTTCTGTCCTTTCGCGTTCTGGCGCCCGCCCGGCACGGCATCGTGGAAATTCTGGCTGACGGCTCGCCTTTGCGGGAAGAAAAACACGCCAGGCTTCATCCGGCGGAAATGGTGCGGGTGGGGCTCGGCAAACTCGCCGCATCGGGCGTTGATCTGAAAACCGTGAAGACGCTGGAGGTGCGGGTACGATGAGCAGCGATACGATACAGGCGGAATTCGTCTGCGTGGTCTGCCCGACGGGTTGCGCCATCGACGCGGAATACGTGCCCGGCAGGGAAGACGCGCCGCCCAGGCTGATCAGGGCGGAAGGCTTTACCTGTCAGCGCGGGGAAAAATGGATCCGCCAGGAAATCGAGGAGCCCATGCGGACCATCGCCTTGAGCGTTCTTGTCAGAAACGGCGATTATCTCTGCGCGAGCGTGCGAACCCAGAGCCCGGTCCCGCTGGACAAAATCCGGCAGGTGGCGGATGCGGTCCGCGATGTTGTTCTGGAAGCGCCCGTGCATATCGGCCAGATCGTAGTGAAAAACCCCGCGGGCGCGGGCACGGACGTCATCGCCACCCGCGAGGTCGCCCGCATCGTTTGATTTTACAGATAGGGGTCGTCCTGCAGCAGGTAGTTGCGCACGTAGTCGGTGATGCCCTGTTCCAGCGAAAAGGCCGGCGGCGGGCAGCCCGTGCCCGTGAGTTTCGCCATATCGGCCTGGGTGAAGTACTGATATTTGCCGCGCAGTTGTTCCGGCAGGGGGATATAGTCCACGGCCTTTTTCCGGTCCAGGGCCGCGAACAGGGCGTTCGCCATGTCGTTCCAGGTCCGGGCCTGTCCCGTGCCCAGGTTGAAGAGGCCGTTGACTTCCGGGCGTCCGGCCAGCCACCACATGACGGCCGCGCAGTCCTTGACGTAGATGAAGTCGCGCATCTGGCCGCCGTCGGCGTAATCCGGCCGGTCGGAAGCGAAAAGCTGCATGACGCCCGTATGCTGTATGCGGCCGAAGGCTTTAACCGCCACAGAACGCATGTCGCCCTTGTGGTATTCGTTGGGGCCGTAAACGTTGAAGAATTTCAGGCCGGCAAAGCGGCTTTGCAGGCCCGTGCGCCTGGCCCAGAGATCGAAGAGATGCTTGGAATACCCGTAGGCGTTAAGGGGTTTCAGGCTTTCCAGCGCGGCTTCGTCGTCCGCGAAGCCCTGTTTTCCGTCGCCGTAGGTGGCGGCGGAACTGGCCGCGATGAAACGGATGCCCTTTGCGACGGCATAGGCGGCCAGAGTTTTGCTGTATTCCAGGTTGTTGCGGAAAAGGTAGTCGACATCCCGCTCCGTGGTGGAAGAGCAGGCGCCCATGTGGAAAATCGCCTCAATGCCGCCGGGCAGCGCGTCCCGTTGCAGAAGGTCGAAAAAGTCCTCGCGCGGCAGGTAGCGGTCGAAACGGCGGTTGACCAGGTTTTTCCATTTTTCCGACGCCGCCAGATGGTCCACCACCCAGATGTCGTCGACGCCGGCCTCGTTGAGCTGCCAGAGCATGGCGCTGCCGATCATGCCGGCGCCGCCGGTGACTATGTACATGGGTACTCCTGTGGGAAGCAGAATGATTTTTTCAGTTGTGCGGGCGGATGCCACTCGCACAACGTAACGGATCAATTGTGCTTTCTACAGCATTTTACGCTTGAAATAGTCGCTTGACGGCGAGCCAAGCTCGCCTACGCCTATTTCGCGGCACGGATTTGCTGACAAATCCTTGCGAGCATTTCAAGTGTGAAATGCTCTAATCCAAGCCCATGGCTTTGCCGACCTTTTTGAAGACCTTTTTGGCCTTGTTCAGGGGCTTGTCTTCCTCGGCGGCCGCGAATTCGCGCAGAAGCTCTTCCTGACGGCTCGAAAGATGGGTGGGGGTCAGGACCTTGATTTCGACCAGAAGGTCGCCCTTGCGGCTGCTGTTGACCACGGGCAACCCGGCCCCGGACAGGCGAAAAACTTCGCCGCCCTGCGTGCCCTTGGGTATTTCCATGTCCGTGGGGCCGTCAAGGCCGGGCACCTGTATTCTGTCGCCCAGCGCGGCCTGGATCATGGTGATTTCCTGAGTCAGCAGCAGGTGGGCGCCGTCACGCTGAAAGACCTTGTCGTCTTCCACATGGATGACCACGTACAGGTCGCCGGGCGGGCCGCCGTAAATGCCGGGTTCACCCTCGCCGCGCAGGCGCAATCGGTTGCCGGTGTCAACGCCCGGCGGCACGCGCACCGACAGTTCGCGCGTGTCCTGTATTCTGCCCGCGCCTTTGCAGCGCGGGCAGGGATTTTTAATGACCTCGCCCACGCCGTGGCAGGTCGGGCAGGGCATGGCGATCTGAAAAAATCCCTGGCTGTGCCGCACCTGACCCGCGCCGCCGCACTGGCGGCATGGTTCCGGCCTGGTGCCGGGGGCCGCGCCGGCGCCGTTGCATTCGGGGCAGGTGACCTTTTTGGGAATCTTCAGGGTGATCTCATCGCCCTTGGCCGCCTGACGCAGGTTGATGGACAGATTGTAGCGCAGATCGGACCCGGCCTGGGCCCGGCTGCCGCCGCGGCGGGCGCCGCCGCCCATGGAAAAGCCGAACAGGTCGCCGAAAATGTCGCTGAAGTGGGAAAAGATGTCTTCGTTGCTGGAAAAACCGCCGAAGCCGCCCCCGTTCAGACCGGCATGGCCGAAATGGTCGTATCGCGCGCGTTTGTCCGCGTCGCGCAGCACTTCGTACGCTTCCGCCGCTTCTTTGAAGCGCGTTTCAGCCTCGGCGTCGCCGGGGTTGCGGTCCGGATGATACTTGAGAGCCATCTGGCGGTAAGCCCGCTTGATGTCCTCGCCGGAAGCGGTTTTTTCCACTTCCAGAATTTCGTAATAGTCGCGCTGCGTGGTCATGCTGAAGACAGGGGCGGCGCGGCGGCGTCGCCTTGACGATTAATCGTTGTCGAGTTCTACGGGTTCGGTGACGGGCGTATAGTACGAAAGATCCTCGGGCATGATCTTGCCGGCCGCGATTTCGCGCAGGGCGGTGACCACTTCTTTGTTGCGCGAGGTGACGAGCGGTTCGTAGCCGTCACGATACTGGCGCACGCGTTTGATCGCCATCTGAACCAGCAGAAAGCGGTTGTCCACGCGTTCCTGGCAATCTTCAACGGTAATGCGGGCCATGGGGGCCTCCTTGAAAAATAGTCCGGCATATACCGGAACAGTGACAACTATGCCATGTGGGACCCACTGTCAAGTTGTCGCAAATTCAGTCTGAATCCGGGCAACGGCCAGATTTGCCCTCATACCAGATCGCAGCTTCTTTGGCGATGGCCGCCAAAGCCTCCCGTCCGCTTCCGGCTTCGGCCAGCGTGTTTTTGTAGGCTTCCAGCACGTCGGGAAAACAGGGGTTGGCGGCCGTGAACTCGCAGAACATGGCCGTGTCCTGGGTCAGGTGTTTGCGGGCCGCTTCCATCAGGCGTTTGAAAGAAGGGGTCAGAAAGGGCCGTAAGCCGCCCGGCCGCGCTGCGTCCTGCCGGGCCAGCAGGGCAAAAAAAGCCGCGGTCAGGGCGAAGTTCAGGCTCTGGGCGAAACCCGCGCCCGTATCGTGCTCTTCCGCCGTGGTTCTGAACGTCGTGCAGCCCATGGCGTGAAACAGTCCTTCTGTCAGAGCCAGGTGTTCTTCTCCGGCCTTCGCGCCCGGCACCAGGGGCACGCGCATGTCCGCCGGGTCCGGGTCGGGACCGAACAGAGGGTGGCTGCCGACCACGGGGCCGTCGTGGGCTTCTTCCATCCAGCGCATGGGCAAGGTTTTGACCGAGGTGATGTCAGTCAGAATTTGGTCGGGCCGCATGCGGGGCGCAACCGCCGCCAGAACGTCGCACAGGCCGGATACGGGCGCGCAGAGCAGGACGATCTGGCCGAGGGGAACAACGCGTTTCAGTTTTTTGGGATCAAGGACAAAGGGAGTCCGGCTGTCCGCGCTTTCGCGGTCAATGCCGAAAACCCGACAGCCGGCGGCGTTCAGGCGGCGTTCCAACATGGCGCCCATCTTGCCGCGATGACCCACGATGACCACGCAAGGAAGCGCGCTCACGGCGTTTCTCCGGCGGCGCTTTGCGGGTGGATCTGACGCCAGACCGTCCAGAAATTGGGAAAGGATTTGGCCACGCAGGCCGGGTCATCCAGGCTGATGCGCATATCGCCCGCAAGTTCGAGCAGGGCAAGACTCATGGCCATGCGGTGGTCGTTGTGGCAGGACAGGGCCAGGCTGGAAGGCATGGCGCCCGCCGGCGGCAGAACGCGCAGTCCGTCGTCCGTGACAATGACCGTGCAGCCGGTTTTCGTCAGTTCTCTGGCCGGGGCGGCGAGGCGGTCGCTTTCTTTCAGGCGCAGGTGGGCTGCGCCGCGGATGCGGGTTTCGCCCGTTGCCCTGGCGGCCAGAACCGCCACCGTGGGCACAAGGTCCGGGCAGTCGCCCATGTCCAGGTCAAGGCCGCGCAGTCTGCCGCCGTGCGGCGGCGAAACCGTGACCGCGCCGTCCCGCCGGACGACCTTCGCGCCCATGCAGCCGAGAATATCCAGAATGGCCGCGTCCCCTTGCAGCGAATCGCGGGCCAGACCGTTGACCGTGACCGGTCTTGGCCCCAGAGCTCCGGCGGCCAGCAGATAGGAAGCCCCGCTGTAGTCGCCCTCCACCCGGCCGGAAAAAGGCCGGTAGCGGCCCGGCCGCACGCGGATGCGCAACGAGCCCGGAACAGCGGATCGCAAGGAGCGCCAGTGGCTTTCCTGCCATTTTCCGGCGTTGTCGCGCGTCTGGACCTGAAAAGACACGCCGAAATCGGACAGGGTTTGCAGGGTCAGGCCCACATAGGGCCAGGATACGGCCCTTTCGCCGGCCAGCAGCAGGCGCAGGCCTTCTTGAGAGGAAGACGCGACCCCTGCGGGAGATGCGACCCCTGCGAGGGGCGCGGCCAGCAGCAGGCCGGACAGATACTGGCTGGAGTCGTCGCAACTGACGCCAAGCCAGGATCCGCCCGAAGGGATTGTGAGCCCGCCGGCCCGCAGCAGCAGAGGCGGGCAGCCGTTCTTGCCCGTAAATGTGACGGAGGCGCCGAGTTTTTTCAGGGCGCCGGTCAGTTCGCGAATGGGCCGTTCGTGCATGCGGCCGCTGCCGTGAATGTGAAAGCAGCCCTGTCCGGCGGCCAGCACGGCCGTCAGCAGACGGCAGGTCGTGCCGGATTCGCCCGCGAAGCAGTCCAGCGGGGCGTCGGCGGTTCCGCCGCGTATGGCTCCGTCAAGGCCCCGAATGCGGTATCCGCCCGGCGAGAGCCGTTCGATATCCGCCCCGCAGGCGCGCAGAATGCCGATGGTGCGGGTCAGGTCCTCGCTTTCCAGCACGCCGTCCAGAGCCGAGGTTCCCTTTGCCAGGGATGCGGCAATAACGGCCCTGTGTGACAATGATTTTGACGGCGGCGCCGCCACGACGGCGGCATTCATGATCGCTGCCGTCCGGCGGGGTATGCGCCCAGGATGCGAAAGCTGTGGCAGGCCGCGCGCAAGGTTTCGACCAGACCGTTGTATGCCGGATCGGTCAGGTCGCAGTCCAGGTCCGCGAAAAAAATGTACTTCCAGCGCTCGCTGCGCAGGGGGCGTGATTCCAGCTTGCTCATGTTGACGCCCGCCTCTCCCAGGCGGTGCAGCACGCCGGCCAGAGAGCCGGGCCTGTCGGGCAGAGAAAAAAGCACGCTGGTCTTGTCCGCGTCGCCGTCTTTCGACCCTCGCCATTGATCCAGATGGCCGTCAGGCGAGAAAGGCGAGGGGCGGGCGGAAGGAGTGGACTTTTTGGGTCCATGACCGCGCGCCGCGTCGACGCCTGACGAAGCATCACGGCCATGCGGGCCAATGGCGCAGAATCGCGTCCAGTTGTCGCCAATGTCTTCGATTCCATCGGCCAGCAGCGACAGCCCCAGGCGCGGGGCCAGAGCCCCGTGCCCGACGGCGGCGGAACCCTCTTCATCCAGCGCCCGGTGGGCGGCGGCGGCCGTGCTTTCCAGCGAGACCTGGCGCGCGTTCGGCAGATTTTTGCGCAGCCATTCGGAACACTGGCCCAGGGCCTGGGAGTGGGAGTAAACCACCTTGATCGCGGCCGGGGTTTTTTCGCGACTCATCAGGCTGTGACTGATGCGGCTGAACCACTCGGCCTGAATGAACAATTCGTGCCCGGCAAAAAGGTCGATGCTTTGCCCCACCGCGCCGTTCAGAGAGTTTTCCAGCGGCACAATGCCCAGGTCCGCGCCGTGGTTTTCTACGGCGCGAAAGATGTCCGCCAGATGGGCCATAGGCGAAAAATGCAGGGCGTTGCCGAAAAATTCCAGACCGGCCATGTGGGAAAAAGTGCCTTCGGGCCCCAGATAGGCTACCCGCAAGGGCCGCTGCAAGGCTCGCGAGGAAGAAAGTATCTCGCGGTAGATGCCGCGCAGATGTTCGTCCGGCAGGGGGCCGGGGTTGGCGGCCAGCAGTTTTTCCATCAGCATCTGCTCGCGGCCGGGGCGGAACACGGCCGCGCCGCTTTTGGCCTTCAGCGCGCCGACCCGCAAACTGCAAGCCGAGCGGCGGTTCAAAAGGGCCAGGACGGCATCGTCGATTTCGTCGATTTCCCGGCGGATGTCGTCAAATTGCATATCGCCCATGGTCATGTCAGCCCTCTGTAATGGTTTCGCTTATGCGCATGCCGAAATGGCGGCCGGCGGCATCGACGCGGCAGAGCACGCGCATCCCGACGCGCAGGGAAACCACGCTGACCGGCTTGCCGTCCGGAGCCACCAGGCGGATGGTTTCGGCGTTCTGCACAAAGACCGCGCCTTCGGCCGAACCGGCTCTGGCCCGAATCAGCAGCATGGGCCGCTGTTCCACTTTGAGCCGACCCACGACGGCCGTGCGGGCCGCGCCGCTTTTATCCACGATGAGCACCTCGGACCCGGCGCGCAGTTCTTCCAGATAGCTGGTTTTGTCGCCGGGCATGACGGCGTAGGCGTGCACGGCCCCGGCATTGACCCGGAAGGGGCGGGAAGCCACGTATTCGTTGTGTTCCGTTTCCGCGCCCACCAGAAAGGTGAAGGCCGCTGAATTGCCAGTCAGCATGCCCTGGCCCGACGCCAGGATTGAAAGGGTGTCCACGCAGACCCTGTGCCCCAGACCCACGGGGCGTATTTCCGTGATTTCGGCTTCGCTCAGTTCCAGGCGGGCGTCTTCGCTTTTCAGGGCTTCGGCAACAGCTTTCAGCGCCGATGCAGCGTCGGGCGTCACCACCACGGCATCCACGCCCTTTTCCAGAATGCCGGCGGCCAGGCGGGCCTCGTCGGCGCTCGCCACTTCCAGAGCCAGCTCGCCCGCGGGGACGTTGCCCCCCTTTTGGGCCAGCAGGTTTTCCACGGGGATGATTTCCCAGCCCCGGCGGAGCAGAACCAGTTTGCCGGTCCGCAGGGCGGCGGCGGCGGCCTCTTCGTCCTGACGGCCGTTCAGGGTTATTTCCGTGATCTCGCCGGCGGCTATGATCCGGCAACGGGCGAGCTTCGCCGCGGACTCGGCTTCGGCCTCCGGCACGATGAGCCCGTCCACGCCGGACTCAAGCGCCAGGGTGGCTTCTGCTTTGACAAAGGGCACGGCCTTGAACAAGACGGTACGCATCAGTCTTCTCCCGCGACGCTCAGGGCCTGCTCCACGCTCCAGTTGGCGTGCACGACGCCGGACAGGGCGGAAACCATCATCCGGGGCCGGGGATGCTGAAAAATGTTGCGGCCCACGGAAAGTCCGGCGGCTCCGGCTTTAACGGCATCGTGCACCATCTGTAAAAATCCGCGGGTGGTGTCGGTTTTGGCCCCGCCCGCGATGACCACGGGCACGCAGCATGATTCCACAACGTAGGCGAAAGAATCCATGTCCCCGGTGTAGGGCACTTTCACGATATCTGCGCCCAGTTCGACGGCCACGCGGGCGCAGTGGGCGATCACGCCGGGATCAAGGCTGTTTTTGATTTTCGGCCCCCGGCCGTACATCATGACCAAGAGCGGCATGCCCCAATTTTCCGCGTCGTGGGCGACCTTGCCGAAATCTTCCAGCATTCTCGCCTCGGACGGGTCGCCGAGATTGATGTGCAACGATACGCCGTCCGCTCCGTGTTTCAAGGCGTCTTCCACGGATGCGGTCAGGATTTTGGCGTTGGGCTGGGGAGAAAGGTCGGTGCTGGACGAAAGATGGATGATCAGCCCCACGTCGCGGCCGCCACGGCGGTGGCCGCAGCGGGCCAGGCCTTTATGGACCAGCACCGCGTCCGCGCCGCCTTCGGCCACTTCGTTGACCGCCTTGCGCATGTCCACCAGCCCGTCGATGGGGCCGACGGAAACCCCGTGGTCCATGGGCACGATGATGCACTTGTTGGTGTTGCGGTTGAAAATGCGCTCCATTCTGATCGCTTTGCCGAGATGCATAACGGTATCCTCGCGTTGCTGTGGGCGCGGGCGGCGCTTGTTCGCCGGAGACGCAAAAAACAGGGCCGCCGGCGGTTGTCGCCTGCGGCCCGGGTTGCTGTTTCTGTTTGCTCAGTTACGCAGCGCGCACCCCACCGCAGGTCTTGGTAAAGCCGTAAAAAAAGAAGCCGTAATAATACACGGATTCAAAAGCGGTCCAAGAGCGGGAAAGGGGAAACGCCATTATGAAAAACTCCGAAATCAACGAATCAACGGCAGCAATGCCGTCCGCCAGAGATAAAAAAGAATCCGCCGGGCTGTCAAGAGTTTTTTGACGGCCCGGCGAAAGGTTATGCAATCATGCGAAAAACATCAGCCGCCGGCCAGCACATTGTCCAGGGTCCCGTTGGCGAACAGATCGTCAAAGCGCAGATAATCCTGATCCAGGGTGAAGCCCTTGATCGCATCCACCCCGCCGTTCAGGTCGGAGCTTTTCCAGGCGAGGATGTCCTCGCCGTCCCCGCCGAGCATGATGTCGTCGCCCTTGCCGCCGTACAGTATGTCGTTGCCCGCGCCGCCGGTGTATTACAGGCAACGAGCGATACACGAGGGTAAAACAGGTGACAGTAATATATAACTGTAATTATAATAAAATATAAGCATATCACATATGCTTGTTGCGACATAGTACGCGAAGCGCAACAGGCTGCCGTCAAAAGGGCAAGAGCGGTCTTTGCTTGACATGTCCCGGCGCTGCGGCTATACATGCCGTTCCTTTTTGCCCGCAGGGCAAAAAGCCGGCTGTAGGCCCGCTGCCTCCTTTAGGCGGCTCCGCAGCAGGAACCGTGTTCCGGCCCGAGGGGCGGGCGGTTCCACGCCGGCCCAAAATCACAAGCGGGGCGGGCGTATCGCGTCAAGTCCGGATTGTTTCCGGAGCAGACGCGCCATGAGGAGTTTGACAATGGCTACTCGCAGAGAACCCCGGTTTAAGTTGTGCCGCCGCCTCGGCGTGAACGTGTGCGGCCACCCCAAGGCCATGAACCGTGCCGGCATGAAAAAAGGCCTGCGCGGGGCCAAGAAAATTTCGGATTACGGCCTGCAACTGCTGGAAAAGCAGAAGATCAAAGCCCATTACGGCGTGCTGGAGCGGCAGTTCGTTCGCTACCTTGAAAACGCCAGCAAAAGTTTTGGCGTGACCGGCCATGTGCTGCTTCAGTCGCTGGAATGCCGCCTGGACAACATCGTCTACCGGCTGGGCATTGCCCGGTCCATCCGTCAGGCTCGCCAGGTCGTGAACCACGGCCATATCCAGGTCAACGGCAAGAAGGTCGACATTCCTTCTTACGGCCTGAAAGAGGGCGACGAAGTGGCGGTGAAGGAAAAGTCCCGCAAGAACCAGTTGCTGCTCGATTCTTTTCAGGAATCACGTTCTTTCGGCGTGCCTTATGTGGAAAAGGGGAGCGAGCTGTCGGGCAAGCTGCTGCGCATCCCGGCCCGCGAAGAAATTCCCATTGACGTGAACGAAATTCTGGTCATCGAATTGTACTCCAAGTAAAGCGATCGAACGGCAAAAATACGGACCGGCCGCGCACCCCAGGGTGGCGGCCGGTTTTTCGAGGGCGATCATGGGCAACGCCTTTGTCAAACTGCACATCGCTATACTGCTGGCCGGGCTGACGGCCATTCTCGGCAAACTCATTCAACTGTCCGAAGGGCCGCTGGTCTGGTGGCGGATGCTGTTCACTTCCGCCATGCTCTGCGTCTATCTGCCCCTGGCAGGCAAGACGCCGCGCGTCTCTTTTCGCGAGGGTCTGACCATCGCCGGCGTGGGCGTGCTGATCGCCGTGCACTGGATATTCTTTTACGGCAGCATCAAATACGCCAACGTTTCCATAGCCGTGGTTTGTTTCGCCATGACCGGCTTTTTTACGGCCGTTCTCGAACCGCTCTTCGGCCGCCGGGCCGTTTCTTTCAGAGAGATTCTGTTCAGCCTGATCACGGTCTGCGGCATCGCCCTGGTTTTTCATTTCGACGCCCGCTACCGTACGGGCGTCATTTTGGGCGTGCTTGCCGCTGCCCTTGCCGCTCTGTTCACCATCGGCACCAAACGGGTGGGCGCAAGGCACGCTTCCACAACCATGCTTTTTTATCAGATGCTTGGCGGCTTCGCTTTTCTGAGTCTGGCCGCGCCCGCGTATCTGGCGCTTTTTCCAGATGTGGCGCTGACCCCGGACCCAAAAGACCTGATTTATTTGCTGCTGCTTTCCTCGCTCTGCACCATCGGCATGTTTTTACTGCAAATTCAGGTTTTGCGGAGCATTTCCGCCTTTACCGTCAATTTGAGTTACAACCTTGAGCCGGTGTACAGCATCCTCCTGGCCATGCTTTTGTTCGGAGAGGCCAGTGAACTGAATCTTTCCTTTTTTGCTGGTCTGGCCCTGATCTGCGCATCCGTGCTGCTGCAAAGCCTGTATGTGGCGCGGCAGAGCGGCGGGACGCGGTAGAAAGGGCGGATCGCCTCCCGGCGGGGGCCAGAGAGGAGGGACGTGCCGTCCCCCTCTCTGGGCTCTCCCCCTGCTTTTTGTCGTGCCGGAGGGCGCTTGCTCGGCCCTTCTGCGAAACGCGG
>JAVBRE010000001.1:0-14818 GCA_031548325.1 Desulfovibrionaceae bacterium | reverse complement strand
CCGCTACCTGCGGTAGCCCAGGGCCAGAACGGCCATACTTCCGGCCACGCCGATGAACAGAGGATCCAGGCTGTGCCCGACGAAAGGTCTGCCCAAAAGGACGCAGACCGGGCCGATGATCATGGACCACACGGCGCAGGCCGGCGCGATTCTGCCGGGCAGGGCTATGGCCGCCGTCAGCGCGCCGAAGGCCACGGCGCCGCGCAGCCCCATGGACATGAAGCTCCAACTCAGAATCAGGGAGCCGAGGTTGCCCATGGAAACCAGCGCGGCCGCGCCCAGAACGGCGGCCAGGGTCAGGCGGGAGACGGCGAGCATCTTCGCGTCCCCTGCCGCCGGGTTGCAATAGACGCGGTAAATGTCGTTGCAGAACATGGCCGCCAGCCCCAGAGACAGCCCGGCCGCGGTGCCCATGGCGGCCACCAGCAGGATAGCCAGCACCATACCGGCAAAGAAGGGCGGCAGATTTTGCAGCACGAAAAGGGGCAGAGCCCCCGCCGGGTTGATGTCCGGCGCGTTGATGCGCATGTACAGGCCCACGATGACGCCCGCGACGCCGACGAGCGGAACGAGCGCCGCGCTCACGAAGATGCCGGTCCTGGCCAGGCGCAGGCTGCGCGCGGAAATGACCGCCTGGACGTATGTCTGGGTGCTTAAAACCCCCAGCACCAGCGAGAACCCGGCGCCCAGATCCACGGCAAGGCCTCTGGCCGTCAGGCTGAAGTAACGTTCCGCGGGCAGGACCGCGCTGAAAGCGGACCAGCCGCCCTGCCAGTGCAGGGCGATAACGCCGCAGACGCCGATGGACAGGCAGAGCAGCACGGTCTTGGCGATGCCCACCAGGCCCGCGCCCCAGACTCCTCCGAAAAGAACATACGCGGCCGTGAGCGCCAGCGTGAGCAGAGTGGCGGGAAGGGGCGTGATGTCGGTTACGGAACAGATGAGCGCGATACTGGACAACAGCTGGGAGACAACGGCCAGAAAAACGCCCAGCGATGTCAGGAGCGTCGCCGTGGCGGCGGCCTTGCGGCCGTATTCGCGGGAAAGCATCTGGGGCATGGTGCTGACGCCGCTTTCGTGCAGAGGTCTTGCATACGCGCAGCCCAGGATGAGGCAGCCGATGCCGCCGCCCAGC
The DNA here is from genome assembly GCA_031548325.1 of Desulfovibrionaceae bacterium. Classification (GTDB taxonomy): domain Bacteria; phylum Desulfobacterota; class Desulfovibrionia; order Desulfovibrionales; family Desulfovibrionaceae; genus FLUQ01. Next base: position 13,683 of record JAVBRE010000001.1, on the reverse strand, counting down.
GTGAACCACCAGGCGGAAAATCCGTGGATGAAGGCAAGTTGCGCGGTGCCGATGGTGGCCGCGCCGCCGACCAGGGTGCCGATGATGGTCCCGGCGACGATGCCGGCCCCGGCGCGTCTGCCGCCGGTGGCAAAATCGCCGGCCGACTTCACGCGGGAGCCGGAATACAGGCCGAGAGCGGTGATCAGAAGGAGCACCAGCAGCGCTCCCGCGTAGTGTAAATGGGTCATGAACGCTTCCTAACCGGCTCAGGAACCCGGCTTGGCCGTGGCGTTCGCTCCGGCTTTGAGTGTAGCGTTGGTTCTGGTTTTGGCCGGGGGGCTTTGTTGGGTTGTCGTGGAGTTTTTTTGCGCCGGGAACAGGTATGCCTTGCCGGGGCCGAACCACAGCCAGACGCCCAGGGCGGCGACGGCCAGGACTGTGAGGCCGGCCGCGATCAGGGGCCAGCGCCTGGGCCTGGCCAGAGGGTCCCTGAAGCTGCGGCTGGCGTTGGGCGGCAGAGCGGCCGTGTCGGTCAGCTTCGCGCCCAGAGTCAGATTGACGGGAATGCGGCTGTTGACCGCCCAGCCGGAAGCCTCAAGCAGCGGCCCCAGGGTGCGCTTGCGCAGTTTCAGCCAGGCCAGGATCAGCGAAGGGCCGGAGATGACGAGAAAGAGGCCGAGGATGAGCAGAGGGAACTGCCACCAGGCAAGTGAAAAGAGCGCGTTGGCTATGCCCGCCACCGCCGTGCCCAGAGCGCCCAGAGCCAGACCGACGGCGGCCAGGATGCCGACGTTTCTGCCGATGTCGAAACCGGGGGCCGGCGCGGCCGCCGGGGCCGGCGCGCCGGGCGCGACGGCGGTCTGAACCTTCTGGGTCAGGGCTGTTGTCTGCGCGGCCTGCCGCGCGCTGGCGAATTTGCTGATCTGTTCCGTGATCATGCGCCCCAGGCGTTTATAGGGGTCCCACAGGGCCTGGCGCAGGCTGATGGGGTTGCTGATGACCTTGATCAGCGTGGCGTCCCAATCGTTGCCCAGACTGTCCACAAAAACGCCGTTGCGTCCTTCCAGCAGCAGATCCGAATCCCCGGCGGTCATGGCCGCCACAATCGTCATGGTTTCGGGCGCATCCACGGTTTGCGCGGCGGGCCGGCGGCACTGGCAGTATACCAGGCAGAGCTGGCTGAAAGCCGCGAGCGCGGTGTGCCTGGCCATGTCCGCCACCGGCAGGCAGAGGCGGCAGCCGCGGCCGTCCAGAAAAAGCGTGCCCGATTGAAAGATGGCGTTGCGGCGCAAGGAATAGAAATCGTAAAACGAGACGAAATTCATAAGCAGCCGGTGCAGGTGTTTATGATACAGCACCAGCCGTTCCAGATCGGCCACGCCCGCGACGTCCGCCGGGGCGGAGGCGTCTTTGTCCGCCAGTTCGGCGAAACGCGCGCCCAGATCGCCGGCCAGCAGTTCTTCCGCCCTGGCAAGTCCCAGAGCGTCGGGCGAAGATGAGGGCGGCACGCTCGCCCCGACGGCAACGGGCGCGGGTTTGAGGGCCAGAGCCGCCTCGTGCGGAGTAAAAGCTTTGTGCACGGCCAGCCAGTCTTGCCGCGAAAGGACGTCCGGTTCGGGCAGCAGAGGATGAATGAGAGCAAAGAGATGTTCCATGCGTTCCCGCCAGGCCGGGTTCAGGCCCGAAGCCGGGCGCAGGGGGCGGCCGGGTTCCACTCTGGCCAGCGGCAGGTCGGCCAGGGCGTGGGCGTCAAGCAGGCCGTGTTCCGCGGGGGCAAGGGGTTTTTCGTCCCGTGTGCGCAGTTCCGGCGCGTCCGGAGCAAAGTCCGTGAGATCGCAGCGCAGAAAATAATCGTCGATTTTGTCTTTCAGTTCCCGGACCAGTTCCCAGGCCGCCGCCGTGTCCGCGCCCAGGGGGCCGGAAGTTTCGGCCACGGCGCGTTTCCAGGACCGCCAGTTGCGGAGGGTTTCGAGAAAAGCTTCGGCGATGGGGCGGTCGACGCCCGTTTCGCCTCCGGCGTCCGGCACGCCGCCCATGACGGCCATGGCGTCGCGGATGAACTGTTGCATGTCCGGATCAAGGTCCGGGTGGGGGGGCACCACGCCGTCGCCGTTGAACAGATTTTGCGCGGCCTGGGCCGCGACGCGCGCCACGTCGTCCTGGTTGATTTCCTGCGCCTCGGTTTTGCCGAGAGAGTCGAGCACGGCCCGGGCGGAGGCGGCAAGGCGTCTGCCTTCTTCGATGTCGGTCCGGATGTCGGCAAGGGGCATGGCCTGCGGCGGGTCCGCCATGACGGCCGGGTCAGCCAGGCGCGCGCAAACCCATTCCACGGCGGCCGTCACTTCGGGCGTGCGGATGCGGCCGTCGCCGTCGGTGTCGATGAGGTTCAGAGTCCGTTGGTCGAATTCCAGGTTTGCCGTGGGGCAACTGAGCGCGCCCCAAAGTTTGGGGTCCAGTTCCCCGAGGTGGCGAAGCTCTTCAGCGTTGCGCAGCGTTACCTGATCCAGGCCGCCGATGCGGTGAAATTTCCAGATGAAATCGGATGAAGCGGGCATGGGCACTCCTTTGTCTCGGCGGGCATGGGACATGGCGTATAATAGCCGGTAACCGCTTTTTTTCAATGAAAAACATGCCGCCGCCTCGATCGGTTTTTTTCCGCGCCAATATTGACACGGTTCACAATCTGATCGTAATAGGGATAATGCACAGTCTTCTGTAAAAGCGGGTGACGCAACTATTACGGAACACCAAAGAGGGCCAGTATGCGCGCAATCCACCGCTTCACCGTCGCCGCGACGATGATCACGCTTTTGCTGTCCGTCCAGTTTTCTTTCGCCGCAAGCGCTCCCCGTGCCGATTCGGCGCCGGACGCCCGGGCTGATGCGCAAACGCCCCGCAAAGGCTGGCCCAGCCATTTGCGGCTGCTGAGCGGCCCCAACGGCGGGCAGTGGTTCATGATGGGCGAACCCATAGCCGAAGTGCTGAGCCGCCATGTTGCGCCCACCACCAGTCGCATCGGCGGCGGCGTGGCCAACATCGCCAGCATCAATACCCGCAGGGGCGATATCGGCTTTTCCCTGACCTGTTTTCTGGGGGCCGCGCAGTCCGGGGAGAAGGAATACCAGAACATTGCCACGGACAACGTTTCGCTCCTGGCCACCGTCTATCCTCAGGTGCTTTATTTTCTGCTGCGCAAGGACTTTGCCGACAAGTACAATATAACCAGCGTGGAAAGTCTGTTGCGCATGAAAGCGCCCGTGCGTTTCGCCTCGCTTAAACCCGGCACGGCTTCAGAGTTTATTCTGAACCTGCTGTTCAAATACGGGTACAATACCGACTTCGCCAAACTGCGCGAACAGGGCTGGACGCTCGCCTTCAACAATTACGCGGAAACGGCCGACAATTTCGTGTCCGGCGATCTGGACTGTTTCGCCTATACCGCGGGTACCGTCGTTCCTCTCATTCTGGCCATGGAAAAGCACACCCAGGTCGTGGTGCTGCCCATCGACCAGAAGGCGCTGGACCTTTTGCAGGACAAATTCAAGACCCATACATACACGATCAAGCCCGGCGTCTACGACAGCGTGCGCGCGCCCGTAAAAACCCTGGGCGATTTCACCTGCCTGCTGATTCGCAAGGATCTGCCTGACGACCTCGTATTCGCCGTCGCCAAGGCCCTGTGGGACAACAAAAAAAACATAGCGGACCTCGTTGTCGATTTCGACGGCCTTTCTCCCGATACGGCCCTTCCCCAGGGAATGCCCGCGCATCCCGGCGCCCGGGCTTTCTGGCGGGCGTCGGCAAAAAAGCAGTAACGCGATGACCAATCCAGGTCCAGCCACAGAGTCCAGAGAGCGCGCTGACGGAGGCAAGCGACGTGGCGGCTTTCTCGGATGCGGCATTCGCGGCAAGTTGATCGCACCGTTTATTCTGGGCACGCTCATTCTGACCGTGTCCCTGGCGGCGTGCACCTATATTTCCGCGCGGCAGGCTGTGGAAGACGCCATGCTGTTGATTTCGGAAGCCAAGACCAACCATGCCGTCGGCTCCATGAACCTGCTGTTCAAATCCGTGTCGTCCTCGTTGCGGAACATGGTGGCCGATCCGCATGTGGTCGACCTGCTGCTGCAAACCGGAGGAAAACCCGATCCCGACCAGGTGGAAAGCACGATCGACTGGCTGGACGCCATAACGCAGGGTAATGAGTTTTATCGCGATATACTGGTTGTGAACAAGCAAGGCGTGTGCATCGCTTCCAGCAACCCCGGGCAGATCGGAAACAATTACGGTGATAGACCTCATGTGCGCGCCGCCTTGAACGGCAGGTTCGACTTCGGCGAGTCGAGCGTGGGACGGCTTACCCAGAAATTCAGCGTGACCGGAACCGGCCCCATTGACAGCGGGGACGGCATTGCCGGCGCCTTGATTCTGATCAGCGATTTTCCGAAAATAGTGGATTACGATTCCAGGATGACGCATGCCGACCAGACCGTGTTCACCGCCCTGATGAACCCGGAAGGGGAGTTCATGGCTCACAAGAACAGCGAGGTCCTGGACAACAAAAAACACGTTCACGCCGATTTGTATCAGACCCTCGCCGTGGTTGGTGAAAAAGGCGGACCCGTGGACTACACGCTGCATGACCAGCGCTACGTCGGGTATGCGAGGGTGGAGGGCAGCAGCAAATGGCTGGTTGCCACCAGCGGCGTCAGGAACGAGGTTTATGCGTCGGCATACAGGCAGGGCTTGATGGTGCTGAGCATCAGTCTCGCCTTTTTCTGCGTCACGCTGCTGGTCGTGGTGCGTTTCGCCAACGGCATTTTCAGTTCGCTTCTTTCGCTGATTCAGTACGCCAAAGGCGTTTCCGAAGGCGACCTGGACCGGCAGTTGCCTCCGTCCGAACGCGGGGACGAACTGGGCGTTCTGCACAACTCGTTGCAAAGTCTGGTTTCCTCGCTGCAGTCCATGCTGCTGAAAACCCAGGAAGCCAGCAGAATGAAAGGGGCTTTTCTGGCCAATATGAGCCACGAGATCAGAACGCCCCTCAACGCCATCATCGGCATGACCCATCTTTCGCTGCGCGACGGCGGCATGTCCGAAAAACAGCGCGGATATCTGGACAAGATCCAGATCGCCGCCCGGTCCCTGCTGGGGCTGATCAACGATATCCTCGATCTGTCCAAGGTCGAGGCGGGCATGCTGGCCGTAGACAGCTCTTCGTTCAACCTGCGTGAAACCGCCGAAAATATCCTGGCCATTCACCAGGAGACCGCCAGGAGCAAAGGGCTGACCCTGTCCTTCGAGTACGACGCCGGGGCCGGCGCGCGTTTTATCGGCGATCCTCTGCGCATCGGGCAGGTTTTGAACAATCTGCTCAGCAACGCCCTCAAGTTCACCCAGGCGGGCGGGGTGACCCTGCATTGCTATCAGGATGGGGCCGCTTTGGCGGAAGAGGGCTTTGTCGTCATGCGCTGCGACGTGACCGACACCGGCATCGGCATTGCGCGGGATGCGCTGGACAACCTGTTCCAGCCTTTTACCCAGGCTGACGCTTCCATCACCCGCAAATTCGGAGGCACGGGGCTGGGGCTGCCTATCAGCGAAAAGCTGGTGTCCCTGATGGGCGGTTCTTTCACGGTGACCAGCGAACCCGGCAAGGGGTCGACCTTCAGCTTCAGCATGCGCCTGCTGAAGGATGCCGGGGCACGCGGCGATGCGGATGCGGAAGATGCGGGCGAACTGTCTTTCGACCAACTGCGTCTGGAAGGAAAAAGCATTCTGGTGGCCGAAGACAACGTGATCAATCAGATGATCATGCAGGAACTGCTCGCCCCTTGCGGCGCGGAAATAGTGCTGGCCGGCAACGGGCAGGAAGCCGTGGACGCTGTGAACGCCCGGCCTTTCGACCTGGTGCTTATGGACATGCAGATGCCGGTGATGGATGGGCTGGAAGCAACCCGGATCATCCGGACGCGGCCGGAAGCGGCGAACATGCCCATTATAGCGGTCACGGCCAACGCCATGTCCGAAGACAAGGACAGGGGATTTGCCTGCGGCATGAACGATTATCTGACGAAACCCGTGGAGCCGGCGGGGCTGCTGAAAGTCCTGCGGGTTTGGCTGCTGGAGGCCCGACGGCCGGGTTTGCCGTGATGCTTTGTCAGACATCGATTTCGGCTCCGGTCATGTACTGAAGAGTACACTCCCGTTGCCGAAACCTCGCCTTCCTCGCCTGACGGCAAACCGGGCCGTCGGCCCAAACGTCGCTTGACGCAGTATTACGGCAAACCAGGCCGCTCCCAGGATCAGGCTATTATATAAGCGGCTGTTGCGTTTCGTGTTTTTGAAAGTGTCTGCTCAAACCGCCGCCAGGGCTTCGTCCACGATGATCTGGTGCAGTTCCGCCAGAATCATGGCCGTCGCGCCCCATACCGTATAGCCTTCGTAGCGCCAGGCCGGGGCCTGGCGGGGCTCTTTGCCGAAGGAGCCCACTTCCAGTAAAATCGCCTCAGCCGGGTCGAACACCGCCAGGGGAATGGTTTTGCAGTCCACCACTTCCTTGTGGTCGGGCCGGACTTTTTGCTTGGGCTTTGCGACGGCGGCAAAAGGATGAATGAGAAAATTGCTGGGCGGCACATACAGAGGCGTCAGCGGGCCGATCCGTTCCAGGCGGTTTTCCGCGATGCCGACCTCTTCAAAGGTTTCGCGGCAGGCCGTTTGCCAAAGTCCCGCGTCAACGCTTTCGCGTTTGCCGCCGGGAAAGGAAATTTGCCCCGAATGCACGCCGGGGTATTCGTTTCTGCGGATGAGCAGGACCTTCCAGTCGAACAGGGACAGGCTGCGCGTTTCATCGTCGGGGGGAAAAAGCAGCACGAGCACGGCGGCGTCCACGGCGTTTTCCGGCGGCGTTTCCGCCATCAGCGCGGCCAGTCGGTGGGGGGCGGCCATGGCGGACTGGGCTTTTTTTCCCGGCAGGGGTTTGCTGAGCATGAGGCGCATAAGGGTATACGTGGCCGGTATCGGCCGCGCTGTCAATCAGCCGCCGCCGCGCAGCGCGCGAGTCAGGGCGCCGTACAATACCGTCACGTCGACGGGCTTGGGAACGTGCCCGTTCATGCCGCATTCCCGGCAGCGTCTGCGTTCCTCATCATGCGTGTGGGCGGTCATGGCGATGATGGGCAGGGTGTCGTAACGCTTTTGTTCCCGGATTTTTTGCGCGGCTGTGTACCCGTCCATAACCGGCATCTGCAAATCCATAAGCACCACGTCAAAAGCATCGGGGCTCGCGTCAAGCAGCGAAAGGCCGATCTGGCCGTTGTCGGCCGTGACGACCCGCATCCCGGCCGTTTCCAGAATTTCCACGGCGATCTGCTGGTTGATGAAGTTGTCCTCCACCAGCAGAGCTTGCTTGCCTCGCAGCAGATCCATATCGGGATCTTCCGATGCCTGCGCCGCATCTTCGGCCAGACCGAAAGGACAGGTCAGGGTGGCCGTTGTTCCTTTGCCCGGGGCGCTTTCAAGCTGAATATCGCCGCCCATTGCTCGCGCCAGACCCAGGCTGAGAGCCAGACCCAGCCCCATGCCCCCGTATTCCCGGGTGCGGCTGGTATCAGCTTGGGAAAAGCTCTGGAACATCTGCGCTTTAGCCTGCTCATCGAAACCCACCCCGGTGTCGCTGACCGCAAAACGCAGCCTGTACAGGCCTTCTTCCTGTCCGTGAACTGCACAGGCAAGCGTGACGCCGCCCTGGTGCGTGAATTTGATCGCGTTGCTCATGAAGCTGTCCAGAATGCGGGACAAGGCCCGGGGATCACCTGTCAGGGTCCCCGGCAGGGCAGGATCCGCTTCCAGAGAAAAAGACAGTCCTTTGGCCAGACAGGCGGGCTCAAAATTCTCCCGGACTTCTTCCAGCACGCTCCGGGGATCAAACTTCGAACTGTTGATATTGATCTGGCGGGACTCCACTTCCGAAAAATCCAGGATATCGTTGACAATATCCGAAAGGGCGCGCGCGGCGTTGTGCATCTTGCCTACGTAATCAACCTGCTTGTCGTTCAGAGGGGTGCGTAAAACAAGCTGGAGAAAGCCCAGAATCGCGTTCATGGGAGTGCGGATCTCGTGGCTCATGTTGGCCATGAAGTCGCTTTTGACTTGGTTGGCGGCTTCGGCTTTTTCGCGCAACGCTTCGGATTCCTTCAGTGATTCGACAAGGCGGGCCGCCAGATTCTTTTCGGCGCGCCTGTGCGCCGCCAGCTCCGTCTCGTCACGCATGAAGTATACGTACTGTCCGTTTTCAAAAGGTCGCACGGTGCAGGATATGGTCAGGCGGGCGCCGTTCTTGCCGCGGCCTTCAACTTCCTTGCTGGTCCAGTTTTCGTCGGCGAGGGGCAAGGCGAGACCGGGGAGAAGGTCGGCAACGCGCAAGCCCAGAAGTTCTTGTTCCGTGTGATTGAAGATAGCGCAGACAGCCCGGTTGACGTCCAGAATGCCTCCTTCGGCATCAACCAGCATCACGCCGCTGGGAGAACTGTCCACATACTGCTGTTTGCGTTTCGCCGCTTCGTCGGCCAGATTGCGAACGGCCATGGCCCTGGTCATGGCGGCCAGGACCACAATAAGAGCCGTCCCGGCGAAGCAGAGCAGGATCAGCATATTGCGGGGGAAAATCAACCCCTGTTTCAGTTCGCTGGTGGATCGCCGGAACAGGACCCACCATGTGTTCGCGGCGGGATAGGGAATGATCACCGGCGCGGCGGCGTAGTCGTACTCCTCTCCGTCGATGGTTATATGAAAGCTGCTGCTTTTCTGCGAACTGAGATAGGGCAGCAACCTTTTTCCCCTTTCCTGAAAAGCCGGGTCGAGGGCTTTGCGGCCGTGCAGGTTGCCCAGATAGAGACCCCGGTCGTCGAGAATCTCCATATGCCCGGTCTGCCCCAGAACAAAATTGGAAATGAAAAGCTTGGAAAAATATTCCAGTTGCACGGCGAAACAGACTGCTCCGACGGTTTCGTCCACGGAATTTTTGACGGGAACAGCAACGATGAATATGGCGGGAACGCCGTCAACGACACTGGTTTTGGCCTCGCTGACGAATGCGCTCTCCTGCCTATCCAGAGCCTGAAGGTAACTGAGAGACATGTCCCCCAGGCCCTGGCTGCGGCCGCCTATGGAATCGAGCATGAATTGCCCGCGAAAGACTTTTGTACGGTTGTGGTTTTTGTCCAGAATGAAGACCTGTTCGTCCTCGGGCCGCATGTTGATGACGCCGATGAGGGACAGATAGGGTTGCATGAGATGCGCGCGTTCCAGCGCATCTTCCGCCTCTTTCTGCAACACGATGTTGTCGGGCTGGGCGCAGTAGTCTTTGATGATTCTGCCCGCGGCCAGCATATTGGCCTGTATGACCTGTTCGGTGACCCACAGGTGCATGGCCGCGGCCACCTGAGTGCTCAATCCCTCGTTCAGGGCGTTGGCCAGAGCCTGACGCTGCCGGTAAAGCTGCGAGTAAGCCATGGCCCCGACCGCGGCAAAGGCGAGCAGAGAACAAAGCCCCACGAAAAAAATGAAACGCCTGTCTCCCGGCGCCAGAAACCGTTTCAGGTTCAGCGGCATATTTCCCCCGGGCAGCCACAGTTTTCAGACAGAACCGTTTCCTCAGCCGTAGTGAAAAAATTTTGCCCCGGGCGGTCGCGCGGGCAAAGCTCCGTAACGCATTCATAAGGCGGTCGGGCGTACACGAAGAGGGCGGACCGGCAATAAGTTCGATAAAAGGGTAACTCACCGCATGAAAAATTGAAAAGCATCATCCGACAATGCACTGATCCAAAAAATTCAGTCGCTGTTCAAGGTCATTTTAATATATCTACTGTGTCTTATGTCAGGCATATAGAACCTATGTTTGCGTCTGCGGCAACGGTTCATTAAATATCGAACTGTCGTCGCAGGCATGCTCTGGATTTTTTACTGGCGGATTTCTATAAAAACCAGACTACTTATACGCTCAATACATTTTTGAGGCAAAATATGCAAGGCTTTGAGGAAGTCAAGGCGGTTTCCTGAAAAAGCGATATTTAGCGGTGCAGTTTTTGAGGATGCGTTGATAAAACGCCGGCGTTCTTCTTCTGTCGCGCGGACAGCCAGAAGACGGCCGCCCCAGGCGGCGGGACAGCCGGACGTCAAGCCGGGGCAAAGCCTGGAACGCTTCGGCCTTCGGGCCTATTCTCATGCAACTGCGGTGGAAAGGCGCTTTTTCTTTATCACGCCTGTAAACCCTGTTCCAACATATAGGCGGTCGCCTTTCCGTTTGCTTTTACATATCATACCAGTTACTGTGTTGACTGCATTACCAAACGAGCGGGCTTTGCCCGATTTGCCGTTTTCACCATTTCGCTTGAGGGAGATAGCGCATGAGCAACGGAAAACGATCCGTGGGTTTTGCCGGGCTGGGGCAGATGGGCAAGTACATGGCCAAAAATCTTATGGGTCCGGATGTGGCCCTGACCGTCTGCGACATCAGCGAAGCCCTGTTCGAGGATTTCCGCAAGGCCGGGGCGGCGGCTACCACGCGGGTGACCGATCTGGCGGCCTGCGAGGTAATTTTTCTCAGCCTGCCCGGCGACGCCCAGGTCAGGTCCGTGCTGCTGGGCAAAGACGGCCTGCTTCCCCTTTTGCGGCCGGGTCAGATCGTGGCGGACCTCAGCACCATCACCTACGCGGGCACCAAAGAAATAGCCGCCGCTCTGGCCGGAAGAGGGGTCCTTTTTCTGGATGCCCCGGTTTCGGGCATGGAAGCGCGGGCCAAAGACGCCACCTTGTCCATCATGGTCGGCGGCAGGGCCGAAGACCTGGCCCTGGTCATGCCTTTGCTGCAACGCATGGGCAAAACCATCCTGCATATGGGCGACACCGGCTGCGGGCAGTTGACCAAGCTGATGAACCAGCTGCTTTTCGACATCAACATGGCGGCCCTGGCCGAAGTGCTGCCCCTGGCCGTCAAAATGGGCCTGGACCCGGTCAAGCTGGGCGGCATCGTCAACAGCGGCACGGGCCGCAGCTATGCCTCGGAATTTTTCATTCCCCGCATTCTGGAAAACAATTTTTCCGAAGGTTACCCCATGAAGCACGCGTACAAGGACCTGATCAGCGGGTCCATGCTCTCGGCTCTGGAAACCGTGCCTCTGCCCGTGTTGCAGGCGGCGACGGTCACCTATCAGACGGCGTTGCGCAAAGGGTTCGGCGACCTGGACAAGGGCGCCATGATCAGGGTGTATGAGGACCTGCTCGGTGTCGCGTACCGCAAGTAATCCGGGTATGCCGCCGCGCCGCGAAGTACAGCGCCGCAGGCTGCACGAGGACGTGGCCGACCTGCTGCTCGAAGATATCAGAAGGGGCCTGTACGCCGTGGGCGAGGCTTTGCCGTCAGAGCGCGCTTTGATGGACGAGTTCGGCGTGGGCAGGCCCGCCGTGCGTGAATCGCTGGCCAAGCTGGCCCGCATGGGAATCATCGAGATCCGGCCCGGCCTGCGCGCCAGAATCCGGCCGGTGACCATGGCCCCGCTGCTGCAAGAGATGGGCGGGGCCGTGGCCATGGCCATGCTCACCCCGGACGGGCAAAAACACATGCAGCAGATACGGCTGCTGTTTGAGGCCGCCGTGGCCCGCTCCATAGCTTTTGGCCTTACGGACGAGCAGTTGAAGCGCATCGGCCGCGTTCATGAGCAAAGCGCGGCCGCGCTGGACGATGCGGCCGCCTTTGCCGACATGGATGTGCTTTTTCATCGCGCCCTGGGCGAGGCTACGGGCAATCCCCTGATCACGGGCATTTATGACGCTCTCGGAAGCTGGCTGCTGCGGCAGCGCCTGGCGAACTTCGCCAACCCCGACCGGCCGCGCGCGGCCCATGCGGCGCACGGGCGTATTCTCGAAGCTTTGGCGCGCCGCGACCCCGACGCGGCGGAACAGGCTTTGCGGGACCACCTCAGTGACGCCAACCGCCATTACTGGACCGTGGCCGGAGCAGATTAGCTTTGCAAAAGAGCATCTCAAAGTGAATATGCTCTGGTGACGAAAAAACAGCGCCGGGCGCGTAAAAAGGACCGGCCCGGTTCCGGAGAAGCCATGCGGAAAAAAATAGCCCTGATCGTGGCCACGCGCAGCGCACTGCAACCCGCTCTGGACGCCTTCGCCCGCTATGCGCCGGACGCTGCCGTGCAGGTTTTCGCGGACGAGGGCCTGCTGCCCGCCGTGCAAAAGGCGGGCGGGGTCACCCCGCATCTGTTGCGGCGTTTCTTTTCACTGCTGGCCCTGGCGGAAAAAAGCGGCGTGGACGGCATTCTTTTTTCCTGCTCCGTGTTCTCGCCCTCTCTGGAGCGGCTCGAACCTTTTTTCAGCGTGCCTCTGATGAGCGCGGACTCGGCCATGATCGCCGAAGCCGCGGCGCGGGGCGGAAGCGTGGGCGTCATCGCCACGGTGGAGCAGGCGGAAAAACTGACCGTGGAACAACTGCATGAACAGGCCCGGCTGCGGGGCAAGGCGCTTACGGTGCGGTCCCTGGCCGTGCCCGAGGCTTTTTCTCTGCTGCCTTCCGACCCGCAAGAGCACGACGCTCTGATTTTCAAGGCCGCCGAAAAACTGGTTTCCAGTTGCGACAGAATAGTGCTGGCCCAGATTTCCATGGCCAGGGCGGCAGAAAAGGTGGCGGCGCTCGGCAAACCGGTGCTGACCAGCCTTGAAAGCAGCGTGAACGCCATCATGCGCAAGGTGGGCTGAACCACAGCAAAAAAGCTGCCTGACGAAGCATCGCGACGAACCGAGCCGCCGCCTGATGCGATCCGCCCTTGACGTCAAGGCGTTTCATGCGTGATGATAGGGTTTGTCGCGTGGCGGGGAGGCGCATGAGCATACAACGCTGGGGCACCCTTGATTCCTTTCTTGAGCCCGGCGCCGTCATCGGCCGGGTCAGCGCCAATGGAGGCTGGCTGAAAGCCTTTTTGCGCGCGGACCCCTACGACGAATACCACTTTTTTGCTTCCCTGCCGTCAGGCCGCGACGAGTTGCGCCGCGAATTTTCGCGTGTGTTTTCCTCTTTGCCCGCGCTGCAAAAAGTCCGCTGGCGCTGCTGGATGGACCTGCCGCGCGCCCTGGCGGAGACGGATTTCACTGCTTTTCACCTTGCCGATCCGGTATCCCGCTTCGCGGCCCTGCAACGCCTGCGCAACCGTTATGCCAAGCGGCCCTTTTCCATAACCGGCGTCACCCATTCTCTGAGCTACAGCGATTATCCCGCCCGTATCGCGGCCCAGGTCTGGGCGGGAACCCTGCCCTGCGACGCGGTCATCTGCACGTCGCGCGCGGCCGTATCCGCCATGGCCCGCATGCACGAAGCCGCGCTTGCCGCCGCGCCGGGCGGCGCCGCGCCAAAGCTGCCCCGTATTCCTCTGGGGGTCGATCCGGAAGATTTTTTCACGCCGGGTTCTCCCGCCTTTGCCGCGGCCCGGAAAAGTATGCGCGAACAGCTGGGTGTCGGCGCGGACGTCGTTTTACTGCTGGTTTTCGCCCGGCTGTCGCATTCGGGCAAGATGGATTTTTTGCCTCTGTTCCGGGCGCTTGAGCGGGTCGCCGCCGCCGGTTTTCCGGCAAAAAAACTCTGCCTTGTCGCGGCGGGAAAGGCGGACGCGGGCGACCCCCTGGCCGACACGCTTG
>JAVBRE010000183.1:0-16237 GCA_031548325.1 Desulfovibrionaceae bacterium | reverse complement strand
CCACTCATGGAAAAGAACGGCTTACCTGCCCGTGTGGACGCAACGCTATAATTTCCAGCGTCCTCACACGGCTCTTGGCAGAAAACCTCCGGCCTCTCAATTACTCGGAGGGTGAACAACGTGTTGACACTCTACATCTAGGTCAACGTCCCGTGCGACCCCACTATGCAGCAAAAAAGGCCGGACCGCCACCCTGCCGGAGTTCACTGCTGCCCTGCTCCTCGCGTCCGCGCGGAAAACAACGCGCTCAGGATCAGGCCCAGAACCGCACAGGCGGCGGCAACGCAAAAAACTGCGCCATAGCCCAGGCAAGGAACCAGAAACCCGGCAAGGGGACCGGAAAGTCCATACGAAATATCCTGAAACATGGTAAAGACCGCCGTGGCCGCTCCCCGGATATGCGCGGGCACCGAACGCACAACCTGTACCCCTATGGCGGGGTAGACCAGCGAACAGCTGAATCCGGTGATCGACACCCCCGCAAGGGCAACGCCCATGGAGGGCGCCAGGCCGATCAGAGCCAGGCCTGCGGCTTCGCCGGCAAGGCAGATCCGCGCCAGCCTTCCGCCGTCCATGCGGTCGGGCAGCGTGCCGAACAGCACGCGCGCCAGCACAAAGCCCAGGCCGAAGCAGGAAAGAGCAAGGCCGGCCTGGTTCCAGCCCCTGGCGTCAAAATACAGAGAGATGAAGGCGCTGATGCTGGCGTAGCCCACGCCGTACAGGGCCAGGCAAAGCCCCGGCCGCCAGACCCGGCCCAGGATGCCGGAAGCCGAAGCGCGCTTTCCTCTTGCCAGGTCCGCCGCCGCTGTTCCGGCGGCGATGCACAGCGCCAGGGCGGGCAAAAGGCAGGAAGCCGCGCCCAGAGCGGCGATGCCCCAGAGGTTCCACAGCGCAAGACCCACCGGCGCGCCCAGGGCCAGCGATCCGTAGTTGGCTATGCCCGACCAGGAAATGACCCGGCCCGCGTGTTGCGGACCGAGCAACCCGAAGCCCCAGGCCAGCGTGCCCGTGCCCAGCAGGCTGTGCCCCGTGCCGAGGCAGACGCGCCCGCAGAGGATGACGCCAAACTGCTCCGCCGGCGAAAGGCCCGGTATGGCGACAAGAAGATAGGGCAAACCGGAAAATGCGCAAGCGGCCATGCCGAGCATGGAGGCGCGCTTGCCCCCGAAGCTGTCCGCAATTTTGCCGGCCAGTCCCCGAACCAGCACGGTGGCGAGAAAATGCGTGCCCACGGCCAGCCCCACCATGGCGTTGCTGAAGCCCAGGACATTGTGCAGATACAGCGGCAGGACCGGCAGGGGCAGGCCTACCACGGCGAAAGTGAAAAACGCGCCGGCGCTGAGCCGGATCAAATGCCGGGTGGAATCGGTCATGCCCCGTGACGTTCGGGCGGATTTTCGCCGCCCCGACCGGCCAACCCCAAAACCCGCAGCAGTTCCGGATTGCCGGTCCTGCACTCGCGGGGGGGGCCGCAGCGCATTTTCTCAAAAACAATGACGGAATCGAAAAAGCTCAACGAAAAAGTCGACTGCGTGAATTCAGTGACCATATCTTTTTCCCGGACATGGTATCCGTTGAGAAAATCCACAAGGTCCTTGGCCTTTTCGACAAAAGAGCCTTCTTTTTTCAAACCGCCCCCGTACTCTTTCCAGTAGCAGGCGTGCGCATCCTCGATCAGGTACACCCCGTTATTGTTCAGCAACGGGTAGAGAAACTCAAAGCTGGCGCTGATGTCTTCCGAGCGGTGGCTGCCGTCGTCCAGCACGATGTCCGGCCTGCCGAATTCCTTGATTATCGAGCTCAGGAACTTCGCGTCAGACTGGCTGCCTATGCGGACCTTGCATTGTCCCGACTCGTGCTGCGCGCAGCTCGCTTCAATATCGATCCCCACGATGGTCGCGAAAGGCCCAAAATACTTTTCCCACAAAGAGAGCGACCCGCCGAAATCCACGCCTATTTCCAGCATGAAAACGGACTTGTTGACAAAGGGACGGAAAAAACGCTCGTATATGGGAAAGTAATGCACCCATTTATTGGCTATTTTTCCGGTATTGTTGAGAAAATCCTGGTACAACATGCGTTTTCCCGCCCCTGGCGTCACTTCCCGTGCGGGGGCAGGCGCCTCAGAATCTCTTTGGCGGCCGTGCGGCCCGCGCCCATGGCCAGAATGACCGTGGCCGCGCCGGTGACGATGTCGCCGCCGGCAAACACGTTGGGAATGGAGGTTTCCCCGTTCTCATTCACTTCGATGTAGCCCCACTTGTTGCACTTCAGTTCCGGAGTGGCTTCCAGCAAAATGGGGTTGGAACGGGTGCCGACGGCCACGATGGCCAGGTCCGTGGGCGTCTGGAAGGTGTCGCCGGGGATGGGTTTGGGACTGCGACGGCCGGATGAATCGGGTTCGCCCAGTTCCATGCGTTGCAGGGTCACGCCGGTAAGCCGCCCCGCCTCGTCGCCGTGAAAGGCCAGCGGCGCGCTGAGCATGGCCAGTTTCACGCCCTCTTCTTCGGCGTGTTCCAGTTCCTCGTGCCGGCAGGGCATTTCGTCGCGGGTGCGGCGATAGACGATGGTCACGTTTTCCGCGCCCAGGCGCAGGGCCGTTCTGGCCGCGTCCATGGCCACGTTGCCCGCGCCGTACACGGTCACGTTTTTGCCGATGTAGGTGGGCGTGTCGTAATTGGGAAAGTCGTAAGCCCGGCCCAAGTTGGAACGGGTCAGATACTCGTTGGCCGAAAAGACTCCGATCAGGTTTTCGCCCGGCACGTTCAGAAAACGCGGCAGACCCGCGCCCACGCCGATGAAGATGGCGCTGTAGCCCTGGTCCAGCAATTCGCGAATCAAAAAGGTCTTGCCGCCCACCCAGTTGGTGACGAAATTGACGCCGATCTGCCGCAGGGCCTGGATTTCTTTTTCCACCACCGCCGTCTTGGGCAGGCGGAATTCCGGAATGCCGTAGACCAGCACCCCGCCCACCACGTGCAGGGCCTCGAACACGGTCACGGCGATGCCGCGCGCGGCCAGGTCTCCGGCCACGGTCAGCGATGCGGGCCCCGCGCCGATGCAGGCGACCTTGATGGAATCATCCGGCAGCACGCAGGCTGCTTCACCGGTGATCTGGGCGCAGGCGTCGGAAGCAAGGTACGTGTCCGCGGCGTAGCGCTCCAGACGGCCGATGGCGATGGGCCGGCCTTTGGCCTGCAAAACGCACACACCTTCGCACTGGTCTTCCTGCGGACAGACGCGGCCGCAGATGGCGGGCAACGCGTTGGTGCGCTTGATGACGGCATAGGCCTCTTCCATTTTGTCTTCGGCCATGGCGGAGATGAAGTCCTTGATCTCCACTTCGACCGGACAGCCTTTGACGCAATGCGGATTTTTGCACTGCAGGCAGCGGCGGGCCTCTTCCAGCGCCTGATCGCGGGTGTAGCCCAGGGCCACTTCATTGAAGTTGCGAACGCGCTCGCGAGCCGGCTGACAGGGCATGTCCACGCGCACGCCGATGCCTTTCCTGGGTTTTGCGGTAGCTGTGTCAGACATGATTCATCCCGTTTTTTGTTATGAAGAACAAAGGACGCCGCGCGGGCAAAGCCGCATCAGCCCGCCTTGGATTCGGCGCACCTGCACTGATGGTCGCTGTAACATTCGCTTTCCTGACTTTTGAACGCGCCCAGACGTTTGCGCAGTTCTCCAAAATCCACCTGATGGCCGTCAAATTCCGGACCGTCCACACAGGTGAATTTGGTTTCACCGCCCACGGTCACCCGACAGGCGCCGCACATGCCGATGCCGTCCACCATGATGGAGTTCAGACTGACCGTGGTCTTGACTTTAAAAGGCACGGTGCACTCCGCCACGGCCTGCATCATGGGCACGGGACCGATGGCCACCACTTCGGCCACGCTTGTATCCGCCTCAAGCCGTTCACGCAGAAGGTCCGTGACCAGGCCTTTGCGGCCGTAGCTGCCGTCGTCGGTGCTGATGAGCACTTCGGGGCAAAAGGCGGACAGCTCCTTTTCAAAAAGCAGCAAATTCTTGCTCCGCGCGCCGATGACGGCCACCACGTGGTTGCCCGCCAAATGGTGCCCTTTGGCGATATGGTGCATGGCGGCGATGCCGGTGCCCCCGCCCACGCAGATGACCGTGCCCGTCTTTTCGATATGCGTTTCCCGGCCCAAAGGGCCGCAGACGTCCAGAATGCCGTCGCCCTGCTTCAGCGCTTCGAGCAGCGCCGTGGACTTGCCCAGCACCAGATAGACGATGGTGATGGTGCCCTTCGCCGGGTCCGCGTCGGCGATGGTCAGGGGAAAACGCTCCCCTTTTTCCGTAACGCGCAGAATCACGAAGTTGCCGGGTTTGGCCTTGCTGGCGATCTGCGGGGCGTGCAGAACCATCTTGCTGGTCTGCCCGGGAATGAGCGATTCCTTGATCAAAATGGGCGTGGGCACTGCTGCTTCTCCCGGTCTAAAAGATTTATGGATGCCGTCCAAACGGGTCGATTTTACGGTATCCCTGGTGCATGCAATTTTTTTGCGGGGCCGGCGCCGCCCGGTTCACCGGACAAAAAGCAGCCGGCCGGCGGCCCGGCAACCCCACCGGGATAACCTTGCCTGCGCAGGCTAAAAAAATTCTCCGCCCCTGTCCATAGGGTTCTTTGCGGCGAATGAGGCTCTGCCGTATCCGCAAAAAACCGTCGCGAGCGCCGTTACACGGCTTTTGGCCCCGCAGATGCGATTTTCTCACAAAGGCTGTCCTGTGCCCGAAGCCGCCAGAACTCGCCGGGCGAAAAGCCTGGCCCGCTCTGCCTTGTCTTCGCTCATAAACGTGCCCTTATAACCGGGATCTCTTTCGACCAGCATTTCGCGATAGCGCAGGCCCGAATGCTTGCAGTAGCGCCGCAGCGCTTCCTCAAACAGGTCCGCGCCCCGTTCGGGATTGTAGCCGCAGGTGCTTATGATGGCGGCGCTTTTCCCCGCCCAAAGCGAGGGGCCCTTTTCTTCGCCATAGTATTTGTTCAGGCCATAGACGAAACGGTCCAGCAGGGCTTTCATGGGCGGCGTGCAAAACCAGGAATATATGGGGGTCGCGAAGACAAGAAGGTCGCTGGCCAGCACGGCTTCAGCCAGCGTGTGCGCGTCGTCTTTGAAACGGCAGTTGAAGCCGCTCCAGTCGGCCTGACAGGCCCTGCAGGCTATACAGGGCCCGATGCGCAGATCATGGAGCCGGAACAGCTCCTGTCCGGCCCCGAGCCGGGCGCATTCGTCCATAAAAACGTCCAGCAGCTTCGCGGTATTGCCCTGTTTCCGGGGGCTGCCCGCCAGGATGCAAATTTTCACGAGCATTCTCCTTATACCGCTCTCAGCCCTTCTTTTCGGCCGCCGCGACTTCCGCCGCTTTAGCCCGCAGACAGTAAACGATGCTGCCGATTTCCGACTTTCTGTGGTGCATGATGCACTGGCAACACTTGCCGTGGTTCGAGCATTCGGTTTTGGGGCAGTTGCAGTTCTCTTCGTTGCATCCGACTGACGACATGAGGCCTCCGTATAAATTTAAGATATTACACGCGATCCGTCCGTAAATAGGCGGATCGAGCGACAAGGGCAAGCGGAAAAACTTTCGACGCGGCCGTTGCCCGCGAGGCGCGTATTTACGCGCGAAAGCCCAAGGCCAACGCGCAGTCCCGTTTCTCCGTCCCGCTTATACCCGACTGCCAGAGGGCGTTTTGCAGCTCCCACCAGTTCATGTCCGGCAGCAGGCCTCGGCCGCGTTCCACCCGGCGGGCCAGGGCTTGCCAATCCGGAGCGGGCGCAGCCATTTCGGTCAGCAACACATTGTGCAGCAGGCGCTCGGCTTTTTGGCGCGCGACCGGCGGCAGGCTCAAGGCCCGCACAAAGGCCGCGCCCTGCGACCTCTTTTCTTCCGGCAGCGTATCATCCATTGCGCAGACCAGAATCAGATACGGCGCGAGATCCGCCCAGTCCCAGGGGTAGGGCATGCAGTTCTGGGCTTCTTCCCAAGGGTCCATCAGCGACAGGGCATGACGGGCCAGCCCGGTCAGGCGCGAATGCTCCCGGCAGGACTTTTCTTCCAACGCGGCAAGAATGGTGAAGGCGCGGACGTGACGGGGCATGTCGGCCAGACTGCGGGTCAGGGTCCGGCCGTCCGCCAAGGTCACGGTGACGGCGCTCTGGTCCAGGGGCACAAAAGCGGGCGCGGGCGAGCCCTGCTTTTCCGCAACGTTTCGGGACGTCGGCGCGGTCCAGGTCCAGGCCGCGCTCTCGCCCTCTTCCAGGCGCGCGCCGATGACAGCTGTGCCCGAACGGGTTCTCGCACCCGCCCCGGCATCCAGCCCCGCATCTGAAGTGACGCGCACGGAAAAGGCGGGCCAGACCACATCCGCGCTCTCGCCGGGCGCGGGCATGCGGTCTTCGCGGTCCAGTTCCAGCAGAGCCAGCAGGCAGAGAGACGCGGCATCCTGGCGGCGCGGCAGCACCCGGCGGCGCAACACGTCCGCCCCGTTGCCCTCTTCCGCCTTGTTGGACGAAGCTTCAGCAAGAAAAGCCTCAAAGACCGGCCGAGGGTCCCGCTCGATGCCGGTTTCCACTGCCAGATCCAAAGCCCGGCACATGAAGGTCATAGCGTTGACCGGTTCGATGCGTGAAATTTCGTCAAAAAACCAGGCGCAACTGGCAAAGGCCGCCAGGGCCTGCTCCTGCATGGCCAACAGTTTCCAGGCGGCCCTTTCGCCTTCGGGCTTTATATGCTGCCGGGCAAAATCCTCCGTTGCGCCGGAATTCGCCAGCACCCGGCCGTAATCGAGCAAGGCGGCTCCGGCGTCGCTGAAAACCGCTTCGCCCGCACGGAAAAAATGGCCGTCCAGAGCGGCCTTGGCCCCATCCAGAGCCTTGCGCAAAGGGCCGCGCCATTGCTGATTCCAGCCGGGATGCCCGCCATCGGTGCAGCCGCAGTCGGAACGCCAGCGCTCGACGCCGTGCGCGCAGCTCCAGGATGAAGGTTCGTGCAGACGCACCCGTCGTTGCGGCGGATTGGACGCGAGATAGGCGGCGGGGTTGGTCAGGCGAAGGTTGTCACGCCCGGCGTAGCCCTGGCCCAGCACATGGGCGAGAGCCATTTCGCCGAAGGGGAAATGATGCCCATAGGTTTCGCCGTCGGTGGACAAGGTCAGAAGACCGTCCGCGGCCGCGCCGCTGATGCGATTCCAAAAGCGCTCGCCGTCTTCCAGCAGGCGCTCGAAAGCCACCGCCTGAGACAGGCCGCCGTGATAGAAAAAAACGGCCATGCTTCTGCCCGAAGGCAGATCCACGCGGTACGGTTCGCGGATATCCAGGCTGCCTTCCGTAACGATCCGAAAAGCTTCGCCCGTGCCGTACGATCCGGCCTCGGCAACGGCCGCCGCCTGCCCGGGGGCCAGAATCACGAAACGAATGCCCGCGTCCGCCAGAACTTCCAGGCTGGCCGTGTCCGCCGCGCATTCGGCCAGCCACATGCCTTCGGGCAAGCGCCCGAAACGAGCGCTGAAATCAGCAACGGCCCAGGCGGCTTCCAGTTTCTTATCCAAAGGACTTGCCAGAGGCATGATCTGGTGATGGTAAACCTGGGCAATGGCATTGCCGTGCCCCCAGCGGGCTTTTGACACGGCGTCGGCTTCCAGAATGCGCTTGTACACGGCCGGGGCGCGGCACTGCATCCAGCTCAGCAGGGTCGGCCCCACGTTGAAGCTCATCCACTCATAACAGTTGACCACGTCGGTGATGCGGCCGTCGGCGCCCAGACGCCGGGCCCAGCCGATGGGACCGTAACTTTCGGCCGTGATGCGCTCGTTCCAGTGCCGCAGGGGCGCGGCCGAAGCTTCGATGAGGATGCGGCCCAGCCAGGGGTCTTCGCGAGGAGGCTGGTAAAAATGGCCGTGGATGCAGAACTGGCGGAAAGGAGCGGACATGGGACCTCCGGACCGGGCAGGTTGGCTTTGAAACACTTCACTTGGAGCGGACGGCAAAAGTGTAGCCCAAGCCTGATTCCGGGGCAATACGGACGAACCCCGTCAAGTCGTTTTTGCATTGGTGACGCAATTTGGCTTCACTACTACACTTTTGTCCCCCGTTGACACGCACCCCCTGAAAGCACAAGCATTTTGGCTGTCGGTCAATTTCCAAGCGATGCAAAAATGAATCAAAAAGTACTGTGTCTGCGATGCTGCAAAGCATAAAATTCCGCATATTTTCAGTATATTCCTTGATATATGTATTCTGGTATAATTATTGCTAATATCACTTATTGATTTATTAACTAAATGACAAGAGACCACTGATGAAAAGCATACGAAAACACGCTCTCGTCAATGGCCGGGTCCGAACCATGGATTCGCGGAACTCGCTTGTCCAGGCGGTGCTCATCGCGGGCGGGCGCATCGAATGCACCGGGCCCACCCGGGACATTCTGGCGGCGGCCGGCGAGGACGCCCTGATCACCGATCTTGAAATGCAGGCTCTGTTTCCCGGTTTCATCGACACCCACAGCCATCTTTCCATGTATTCCGCCTGGAGCGAACACGTTTACTGCGGGGCGGAAGCCGGTACTCTTGAAGGCGCCCTCGACCGCCTGCGCGCGCGGGCCGAAGAAACGCCGCCGGGCGAACTGATTCTGGGTTGGGGTTTTGACGACTCCATTCTGCCGGAAAACCGCGGCCCGACTCGTAAAGAACTCGACGCCGTTTCCGCCGGGCATCCCATCCTGCTCGTCCATATTTCCGCCCATGCCGGGTATGTGAACAGCGCCGCCCTGAAAGCCGCCGGACTGAGCGCGGCATCGCGGGTGGAAGGCGGCGAAATCGTACCGACCGCGGACGGCGAAGCCCTCGGTACCTTGCTTGAAAATGCCTTTTTCATCGCCATGGCCGCTTTGTGCCCCAGCCCGACCCCCGAAGCTTTACGCCGAACCCTGACGCGCGGCGTCGCCGATTACAACGCATACGGATTCACAGCCACCCACGAGGCCGGGGTCGGCCTCGGCGGCATCAACCCCGCCATGTATCTGCGCGTCCTGCAGCAAATGGAAAAGGAAGACGCCCTGAACATGCGCGTGCGCCTTTCGTTCCTGCCCGAAGAGTTCGAAAGATACGCCGACATGGGCATACAGACAGGGTTCGGCAGCCGCATGGTTTCCATCTGCGGCCCCAAAATTTTCAACGACGGATCTATTCAGGCATATACGGCCGCCTTGTCGCGGCCCTACCACGACAGGCCCGACCATTGCCCCGGACTGCTCATTCCGGAAGAAAAATTGACAAAAGCCCTTGTCCGCTATCACAGCGACGGCTACCAAATCACATACCACGGCAACGGGGACCTTGGCATCGAGGCCATGATCACGGCCATTGAAAAGGCCCAGCGGGTCTGTCCCCGCCCCGACCCCCGCCACGTGCTCATTCATTGCCAGACTGCGTCCGACAGCCAGCTTGCGCGCATGAAGGCGGTCGGCATCACTCCCTCCTTTTTCGGTCTGCATGTCTGGTACTACGGCGACAGACACTATGAGCGCTTTCTCGGGCCCGAACGCGCGAGTCGCATCGACCCGTCGGGCAGCGCGGTGCGGCTGGGCATGCGGCACAGCCTGCATGCCGACAGTCCCGTCATGCCCCCCTGGACTTTGCGCTCCATCCACACTGCCGTAAACAGAAAAACCAGAAACGGACGAATCTTGGGTGAAGACCAGCGCATCACCGCCGAGGAAGCTGTGCGGGCGTACACCAGCCACGCCGCGTGGCTTCATTTTGCCGAACACGAGCGGGGCAGCATAGAGCCCGGCAAACTGGCCGATTTTGTATTGCTTTCTGAAGATCTTTTGAGCATGGACCCTGAAGGCATAGCGGACGCGTCCGTTCGTATGACCATGGTTGAAGGCCGCATTGTGTACAGGGCCTGAGCCCTATTCTCAGACAAGTGTTATGTGCGCGTGACCGTATCACAACCGAATTGACCTCAAGGAGTTTGTTCATGAGAAAGTTCATTGCCATCTGCCTGCTGTGCGCCGTCGCGCTCTGCTTTGCCGCCGCCCCGGCCGCGGCAGCAGCCAAAATCCCGGTCGTCGTCGCCTCTTCCGTGGATACGAGCGAACAGAACTACGCTCATATCACGTATCTGAAACTGGCCGAACTCGCCAACAAATACTCGGATAACGCGTTTGACTTTCAACTCTTTCCCAGCATGCAGCTCGGCGATGAACAGGAAACCGTGCGGGCCCTGCAACTCGGCACCGTCCAGATATCCCTGCTCGCCACCAACAACTTTGCCGTGTTCTCTCCTTCTTGCGGCTGGGTCAACATGCCCTATCTGTTCGACTCCCTGCCGGAGTTCCGCCAGATGGTGGACGCCATGTGGGCAAAGCATAACGAATGGGCGATCAAAGAAGCCGGAGCCCGGGTTCTTTCCATTATGGATATCGGCTACCGCCAGTTGACCACCGGCGCCAAGTACCCCGTGCGCACCCTGAAGGACGCCAAAGGCATCAAAATCCGCACGCCCCAGAACCCGCTGATGGTCTCCACCTTCAAGGCCCTCGGGCTTGAGCCCACGGCCGTATCTTTCGCCGAGACCTTCAACGCGCTGCAGCAGGGCGTGGTAGACGGCCAGGAAGGCTGCTTCAACAACGTCATCACCCTCAAATTTTACGAAGCGCAAAAATACGCCACGGAAATCAACTATTCCGTGCACAGCGCCAACCTGATCGTCAGCGAAAAGTGGTTCCAGCAGAAGCTTACGGACAAACAGCGCGAAGCCCTTGTGCGCGCCGGCCGCGAAGCCATGGAATTTGAACGCGCCAAGGTGGCGGGCATGCTGGCCAACGACAACGAACTGATGAAAAAGCACGGCATGACGCTGCTCGGCGTCGTCAGCGACCTGCCGGAATGGGTGCGCCTCGGCCGCACGGCCTGGCCCAAGTGCTATGAAGTCATCGGCGGCGGCAACGCCGAAAAAGGCAAGGGCATCGTCGATCTCGCGCTGTCCAAGAAAAAGAAGTAAGCCGCGGCATCGCCCGGGGGGAGGGGAAACCCTCCCCCGTTCACGGAGAGTTCTATGCGCCGATGTATACACTGGCTCGACGCCTGGGTTGAAGAATTTTTTGTTTCAATCATGTTGTCTCTGCTTATCCTGCTGCTTGGATCGGAAGTGTGTTCCCGCTTCATCTTCGGGCGTTCCTTCACCTGGATAGAAGAGACCTGCCGCTATCTTTTCATCTGGTCCTCATACCTCGGGATCGCCATCGCCGTGAAACACAAGGAACAACTGCGAATTCTCATGCTCATGGGAATCATCGCCAAACGTTGGCCCACGCTGCTCAAAATCTGCTACATTTCATCCGAACTGGTTTTCACCACCTTCTGCTGCATCGTTTTTTATTACAGCATCGGCATGATCCAGAACATGACCCAGTACAAGCAGGTTTCCGCCTCGCTTGAAATCGACGTCATGTACGCCTATCTCATCATACCCATCAGCATGGCGCTGACAGCCTTCCGCACCCTTCAGGGGCTTTACCGGGACTACGCGCGCGGCACCCTGTATTTTGAAGCCCGGGAGGATTAGGCATGATACTTGTTGTTTCCTTCGTTCTCCTCATGCTGCTCGGCGTGCCCCTGTTCGGGGTCATCGGCCTGGCCTCCGTCATTTCGCTTTCCGGCGCGCCCTTTCCCATGGAATTCATCCCCCAGAACCTCTATACGGGCATGGACCAGTTCCCTCTGATCGCCACGATCGGTTTTGTCATGGCCGGGTTTTTGATGGAACCGGCCGGCATCACCGGCGAAATTATCGACGTGGCCAAAAAGGCCGTGGGCGGGTTCAGGGGCGGCCTGGCCATGGTGACCATCCTGGCCTGCATGATCTTCGCGTCGCTCAGCGGGTCCGGCCCGGCCACCACGGCGGCCATCGGCAGCATCATGATTCCGGGCATGATAAGCGCGGGCTACCGCAAGGATGACGCGGCCGCCGTATCGGCGACCGGCGGGACTCTGGGCATTCTGATTCCGCCTAGCAACCCCATGATCCTTTTCGGCGTCGTGGCCAACACGTCCATTGCCGGGCTGTTCATGGCCGGTTTTCTGCCCGGCTTCGTCCTGACCACCCTTATGTGCGTCACCGCGTACTGCATCGCGCGCAAACGCGGCTATCAGGGAACCGGCGAACCCTTTTCCCTGGTCGCTCTTTTCAAATCCGTCTGGCGCGGCAAATGGGCTCTGGCCACCCCGGTCATCATTCTGGGCGGCATTTACGGCGGCGTCTTCACGCCTACCGAAGCCGCCGAAGTCGGCGTGCTCTGGACCCTTTTCGTAGGCCTGGTCATCTACCGCAAGCTGACCTGGAAAAACATCTCCTCGGCCCTGGTGCGCACAGCCTCTTTCGCCGGTTCGGCCACCATTTTGGTGGGGGTGTCCATGGCTTTTTCGCGCCTGCTCACCCTGTACAAAATCCCCCAGACCGTGGGCGCGTTTCTTGCCTCCCTCTCCACAGACCCCACCATCACGCTTTTGCTGATCGCTTTTTTCATCTTTCTTTGCGGGTTCGTGGCCGATACCCTGGCCATGGTCGTGGTGCTGGCTCCGGTTTTTCTGCCCATCACCAACAAACTGGGCATCCATCCCATGCAATTGGGCATCCTGTTCGTGGTCTGCTGCGAAACGGGCTTTTTGACGCCGCCTTTCGGCGCCAATCTGTTCATCACCATGAAGATCACCGACGTCAAACTGGAAGCCGTGGCCTTGCGGGCTTTTCCCTACCTGATCGCCATGTGGGTCCTTATCTTCATCGTGGCCGCTTTTCCGAAATTTGTCCTGTTCCTGCCAAAACTGCTGCTGTGAGACGCAGGGGGAAAAGACATCCTGCATAAAAAAACGCCTTTCGCCATGCGAATACGAGTGCAGGGTGTCGTGCCCCTGCCGGAGGGGCGCCGGCAGACGGCGCCTTCCCGGATTGCGGTCGGCATGACCGTCTTCAAGCAGTACGAACGTAGAACGCAATGCTCCCGTCTCGTACGCGAAACGGGAGCATTTCATTGCCGCCGAAAATCCGAAGTTATTTCATTGCTTCGGGAAAAAGCTCCGCCGCCATCTGGCGCAGCAGGTATTTCTGCACCTTGCCGCTGGCGGTCAGGGGATATTGCTCCACCATGTGCACATGGCGCGGCACCTTGTGCCAGGCGATACGCCCGCGGCAAAAATCGCGCACGTCTTCGGGCAGCACTTCCGCGCCGGGACGGGGAATGATGAAAGCCCCGACTTCTTCGCCGTACTTGCGGCTGGGAACCCCGACGACCTGCACATCCATGACGCCGTCCATGCCGGAAAGGAATTCTTCGATTTCGCGCGGATAGATGTTCTCTCCCCCGCGAATGATCATGTCCTTGATACGGCCGGTGATGACCAGATAGCCTTCCTCGTCCATAACCCCCAGGTCGCCGGAATGCAGCCAGCCGTCGGGCGTGACGGCGGCGGCGGTTTCCGCGGGCATGTTGTAATAGCCCTTCATCACGTTGTAGCCCCGGCACATGACTTCACCCTGAGAACCGCGCGGCAGTTCCTCGCCCGTTTCGGGGTCGGCCACAAGAACCTCGATGCCCGGCATGGTTCGGCCCACGGTGCTGACCTTGCGCCCAAATTCCTCGTCCGCATGGGTCTGGGTCATGACCGGCGAGCCTTCGGTCAGGCCATAACAGATGGTGAGTTCCGTCATGTTCATCTTTTCGATGACCCGGCGCATGAGCGGCTCGGGGCAGACTGAACCGGCCATGATGCCGGTGCGCAACGAGGAAAAATCAATGCGGTCGAAAATTCTGTGCTCCAGAATGGAAATGAACATGGTGGGCACCCCGTACAGGGCGGTGCATTTTTCCTCTTCAACCGAAGTCATGACCTGAACGGGGTTGAAAGCTTCCAAAATGATCATGGAAGCTCCGTGGTTGACGCAGGCCATGACCCCCAGCACGCAGCCGAAGCAATGAAACAGCGGCACCGGCAGACAGACTCTGTCCTTGGGCGAAAGCGCCTGATGGTATCCGATCCAGTACCCGTTGTTGCCGATATTGATGTGGGTCAGCATCACGCCCTTGGGAAAACCCGTGGTGCCCGAGGTGTACTGCATGTTCACCACGTCGTAAGGCGAGATGGAAGCCTTGCGCTCTTCATAGGCCGCATCCGAGGTCATGACCGCCAGGCTTTTGACCTCTGGAATGGAGTACATGCCCCGGTGCTTTTCCATGCCCAGAAAGATGACCCGTTTCAGATGCGGCAAGGTCGGCGACTTCAGTTCTCCGCGCGGCTGCATGCGCAGTTCGGGCACGACCGCGTGGATGGTCTGCAGGTAGTCGTGATCACGAAAACCGTCAATGACCACCAGGTTTTCCGCTTCCGAATGCTGAAGCAGATACTCCACCTCGCTCTCGCGATAGCTGGTGTTCACAGTGAGCAGCACGGCGCCGATGCGGGCGGTGGCAAACATGAGCCCCACCCAAAAAGGCACGTTGCTGGCCCAGATGGCGACTTTTTCGCCTTTCTGGATGCCCAGGCCCATCAGGCCTTTGGCCAGAATATCCACTTCCTCGCCGAATTCACGCCAGGTAAGACGAAAATCACGGTCAACGTAGACCAGAGCGTCAGTGTCCGGCGTCCTGGCGATGCTTCGGTCCAGAATCTGCCCCAGGGTCATTTCTTGCAGCACAAAAGGTTCTTGGTACATGTCCGCCGCCTTATGCCGGATGATAGAGGGTCGCGTAGATAGTGCAGGGTTCATTGCCCGCGGCGCCGACATAGTGGGGCACGATGGAGTTGTAATAGGCGGTGTCGCCGGGTTCCAGAATCCTCCGCTCGTTGCCGTAGATGATCAGCAGTTTGCCGCTGGACACGATGATGTATTCTTCGCCCTGATGCGACGAAAGTCTGATGTCTTCTTCGGGCTCGGGCAGCACTTCGATAAAAAAAGGTTCCATGTTGCGGTCGACCTTGCCCTTGCCCAGCGAGTAATAGCGGTACAGGGTCTGGCGCCCCTGGCTGTGCTGCATGGTCAGGTCGGCTTCACGGGCGTGCTTGTGCACGAAGATGGGATCCTGGCAGGCCACGTCGTCCATGAAGGTGCCCAGGCGCACATGCAGGGCGTGGGCCACTTTCTGCAGGGGGCCGATGGACGGATAGATGCCCTCTTCTTCCAGCTGGGTGATGAAATCGACGCTGAGGCCCGTCATTTCGGACAGTTTTTCACGGGTCATATCCTGGGCTTCGCGAAATTTGCGGACGCGGGAACCTATTTTTTCAAGAGCGGTCATTGCTGTATCCTCCATGCCGCGGGGCCGCGGCACGCTGAAATTCAAAAAAAAGAAAGACTCGACAGAAATTCAAGCGGGGAGGTCGGCGGTCTGGGGGCCTGCTTACAGGATGTAAGCGCTGTCTGCGGCAGGCTTGCGAAAAAACGCTATGCCCCGGCGGCAGACAGGGGCACGACCCCTGACCGCCCGCGTAGCAGCAGATAAACAAGGGCGCGACGGATATGCGCCGCGCGCGCGGCAGGTGAAAGAAAAATATGCGTAGCCATGACCTTTATCAACTAGCAAGTTGCCACCTATCCGTCAAGAGCGTTCATTTTTTTTCTGCCCGCTCCGCAGCAGATTCCGCGCGATTTCCACCGCGATGGGCAGGCAGGATACGATGATAATGGCATAGATGAGCAGGCTGAAATTATTCTGCACCCAATCCAGGTTGCCCCAAAAATAACCCGCCGGGGTGATCAGCCCCACCCAGAGCAGGGCGCCGGTGACGTTGAAGCTGAAAAAGCGGGAGTAGCGCATGGTCGCCACCCCGGCCACAAAGGGGGCAAAGGTGCGCACCACGGGCACGAAACGGGCCAGAATGATGGCCTTGCCCCCGTGGCGCTCGTAAAACTCCTGCGCCCGCAGCAGGTGTTTCTTGTTCAACAGTTTGTAGTCTCGCTCAAAAACGGGCGGCCCCAGAAAGCGCCCCACATGGTAGTTGACCGCGTCGCCGAAAACGGCGGCCGTCAGCAGGACTCCCATCAGCAAAAAAAGATCCAGCCGCCCGGCCCCGGCCAGCATGCCCGAAGCGAACAGCAGGGAGTCGCCGGGCAGAAAGGGCGTGACCACCAGGCCCGTCTCGCAGAAAACAATCAGGAACAAAAAAAGATAGACCAGCGGGCCGTATGCGTCCACCACTTCGAAAAGG